>NZ_DERI01000021.1:0-239255 GCF_002362375.1 Maribacter sp. UBA3344
CTTGTGCAACGGTTACCGTTGTTGTGAGCTGGCTTTATTTCCATATTTCCCACCACTTTTTTGATTCCGTTGTTTTTATTTCAGTTACTTTTTTTGGTTTAAAGACTTTCTTCGCTTTGGTCAATTCAAATGAGTCAAGGTCAATAAAGAATTCCGTTTTGTCATACTTGTCCCAAGCGTTATATTCATTAAAAATTCCGCTTAATATTCCGTTGTCAATTTTGACATTGTCTATGAAATCTCGACAAACATATTCGTGAAACTTATAATTATTTGAATTCTCGATTATTGCAATATTCCGATTTCCAATCAGACAATACTTATTCTCAAATTCGATTACTTTTTTAAAGTCAAATCCAAATTCAACAATGCTTTTTTCTTGGTTTCTGTCAATGACAAAGCATTGTCCATTTGAAATTATAAGAATTTCAGTCGGATGTTTTAATTCTTTGATATAGTCAAATCCTTCTTTTCCGTGCTCAATATTCGCAACCCATTTTGTTCCGTCATCTTTTGTGAATTCCACAGGCAGACCTTCTGACCAATTTCCTTCTGGAATTGGCACATACATTTTTCCGTATGGTGGAAGTCCTTTTAAAATTTCAAAGTTTGAATTCAATTACGATTGTTTTTTCAGCTTGCTCACAACTATTGCATATGTGTACAATTGCACATATTCTCCAATATAGCGGAATATGTACAATTGTTTTTCTGTTCACTAATATAGTATTAAAGAATAAACCTACAATTATCAACACATATTCCATTACGGAAAACCATAAAGGCTATAAATTATTTAAGTCTGCTTAAGAAATGACTAAAAATAGCGAACTGACCAACCGTTTTATTTTTTATTGTTAAAATTAAGTGGGTCTGAACCAATTTATAAGTCTGAGGAAGATAAATACCATCGGGCTCGCACACGCGAACAAGGTCATGCACCTATCGGCGATCGCCTACAATCTAGAGACCTGCCTGCCGGCAGGCAGGAATACCTGAAATTCGAGAACAAATACCCGAAAAGTGGGGCAGGAAAGCTTGCCCTGCCATTATTCGTAAAAATCATGGTCCAAAACTTGAAAAGCCTTTCTCCGGCGCACCCAAAATTTAGGTTCAGCTTCTGACATGACATAAAAAAAGCCCCTTGAAGAGGCTTATATCGATAGTGATTATTTCTATTATAGGCTTGTGCAACGGTTACCATTGTTGTGCGTAGTTTTTTATATTCCACCGTTTTCAGTCTTTTCATAAGTCAGTTGTCTGTTTTTAAATTTGAACAACACTTTCGTCCAATCACTTAAACTCAAATGCAAATTCTTTCCT
This sequence comes from Maribacter sp. UBA3344, assembly GCF_002362375.1. NCBI lineage: Bacteria > Pseudomonadati > Bacteroidota > Flavobacteriia > Flavobacteriales > Flavobacteriaceae > Maribacter > Maribacter sp. UBA3344. The sequence goes on from NZ_DERI01000021.1 coordinate 1,324, forward strand.
CCTTTCAGTTCCGCAAAGTATGGAATCAGAGTTATGTCAAACTGTCCATCTGATATTGACAAAGGAAATATTTTTACGTACCTCAATTTGTTTCTATTTTTTCTAAACACTTTCTTTCTGTTTCCAAGTCCGATTTTTTTGATTTCATATCCGTTGATTGAATCAGGTATTTTCATTAAGTAGTCTTGGTATTCAATAAAAATCTTATTCGGCTGTTTTTGGTTAGAATATTTGTTATAAAACGAATCGATTTCCACGATGTATTTTTCAATCGCTATGTAATACAGCGAATCAGTTTCCGTCATTTTAAAGTATTCCGAACTTTGATTTTCATTCTGTCCGATTGCACCGAATGATATTAAAAGAAAGAATATTATTAGTCTATTCATTGATTTATGATTATTTACTCAAATGTATTTTGCTATTTCAAATCTCAAAAATCATAATGAGTAAATTAATGTTTTGGATGAGTAACGAGTTTTCCTCAAATTACGCACAACGATTAAGCTAAGCGTAGTGCAGAGGCAAGGAAACTTTTCGTTTCCGTCTTAGCACGAAGCTAAAGCTTATTGGTTAGTTTTATTTTTCTTTTCCAAAGCTAAATCTATTCCCGATAGCTATCGGGGTAGTGAATTCATGAATATACAAGACTATTCGATTAAGCTCTAAACTCTGCATTACGTTCAGGCTTTGTTGTTTGTTGGCTTTTTTTCATCCGATTACTCTTTCGGGAAACGATTCTAATTCTTTAGTCAATTCCTTCGCAACTTTTTTCAATTCCGCATTGCCCATTTCGCAGTCAACATAATATTCTTTATTATCATTTGCATTTTGCGGTCGAGATTCCAAGTCAAATTTTAGTCGCACAGTTTTTAAATCCGATTGATTTTTTATTAATTCAAATTTCAAATTCGGTTCCATAAACACAAGCGAATCAGAATCCGTTTCAATGTCATTTGAGAGTTTCTCAAACCATTGGATTATTTCTTTTAAATCTCTTGTCAACAGTGATGGGTCAATCGTTTCCCAATTTCCGCAATTACTTTTTACTTTTAAATAAACCAACAACCAATTTGAGTCATATTCACAATCACTTATTTCAGGAAACTGATAATTCGTTATTTTAAATTCAACGATTTGGTTATTTATTCCTTTAAATATCATTTAATTCAGATTGGTTTTTTCAGCTTGCGCACAACGTGTTTGTATAAGATTAGTTGCGTGTTTTAAGCAACTAAATTAGCAAATACAAACCGAATAGAAAATCCTCTCGGATTTTCGTAAGTAGGCTATTACTAGCAATGAATTATACACGGTGTTGGCATTTCGTTTTTTATTCGTTTTTCAACTTATCGAACAATAGCTCAATCAACTTTATAAGTATCGTATTAACAGGATTCAAAACATTAATTTGATTTTGGACATATCCTTTTTGGGCGTGAAATACATTACACCTGATTGAATAAATAAAATCAGCAATTGCCTTGATTTTTCTATCAGTATGATTTGCTTCCATTTTCGAGAGAAGCTCTAAATCTTTGTCTCTTTCTGGATTTCCAGTTACCATATTCAGTTTAATGTTGAATTCGTGATTCCTGATTATATCTTTAAGTCTTTCGATTGCGTGTAAACAATTTTCGTCAGCATTAAAAGTATCATTTATGGCATTACTATTTAGATACTGTATAACATAATTTTTTGCTGCTTGTGGGTCTGGAAATGAATTTCTGTTTTGAATATTTATTTGTCCTTTATTCGACATTCTAAATGTAGCTTCAACATATAGGCGATTATAGACAACAAAAAGGGTAAAGAATTTATCAAATACGTCTTGCAAATTATCATTGCTATAAGCTTTTGTTTTCTCAATCCAATTTTCGCAAAAGTTTTTTATTTCTTGATTTATCATTCTATCCCATTTTGTAATAAATGTCTCCTGTTTGCGAAGCGTGACGCCTTTTAATTAAAATCAAATCATTAAGTCTAACTCGACCTTCTAATACTTGCATTAAATCCATTCCGTCCATCAGAATCATAGATTTCAAGACTGGACTTCCTGTTTCTGTACATTCTGAAGAATATGGTCCAAGCGAAATAAATAATCCTAAAGTGTTTTTTAATTTGCCTTGGATTTTGCCTCCGAAAGTATACAAGTCAGATGCATTAACTGCTTTTTCTTGCCATTTAGCTTCTAAAAGATAATCGGCATTGTCAAAGGTGAATGCTCCATCTATTTGTTCTCCTGTTACTTTAAATGCAGATTTTGGGTCTAAATCAAAGAACACAAACAGCTTATTTAAAAATTTCTCGAATTGAAATCCTTTTTGTTGAGAGTTAGAGTTAGAAGCAATGGAATAAAATTCCATTTTCAATTCATCTAGTTTTTGCTGATAAGCAATACTATTATTTAACTTCTCTTTTGTGGTTTCTCTTCTTTCTTCCGCTTTTTTTAATTCCTCAATTGTGTCAAAGTAACCTTTCGCTTGCTTTCTTAATTTGGTAACAGCAGTTTGCGCTTTTTTAATTAATCCTTTATTTTCTTTTTCCCAATAATCTAAATGAGAAAAGTCATTCATATTTCCAACCTCTTGAACTAATTTTAGTAAGTCAGTTTGATAAAGGTCTTGGCGTTTTACCATTCGGTCAATTAGCTGGGAAACACTTTCATATTTTATGTTTTCAACCCAATCAATTGTTGAAATAATTGCTGTATTTTCAATTGTTAGCTCGATAAATTGCCTCAAATCTTTCTTTCTATAAAAGATTGCAGCCAAAGCATCTTTTAATGCTAAAATCGAATTTGCTGATATTTTCTTATTAAAGCTCAATGTTTCTCTTAAATGAATGCCAACTATTGTATATGTACACAATTGCACATATTCTCCAATATTGCGGAATATGTACATTTGTTTTTCTATTCACTAATATAGTATTAAAGAATAAACCTACAATAATCACCCCGATCTCTATTACGGGAAACCATAAAAGCTATAAATTTTATCATAGTAATGAGTCAGTTATATAAATTTGAAGCGAGTTGCCTTTAAAATAACGAAACGTCCAAGTAGTCGGTTTTTGATCGTAAAATGGGTTGTAATTTGTTGAAAGTAACGACAGTAATTGTAATTGTATCGGAACCATTTAAATTGAAAAATTAGATGAGTATGTTGGAAGCTTGACCTGGTTCAATACCTGAAAAGTTCTTCTTAGGTGTACTGAAAATTGACGTTCAACTACTAACAGGCTAAAAAAAGCCTTTTGAAAAGGATTGTATCAATCGTATTAATTTCTGATCAATGGCTTGTACAACGGTTACTGTTGTTATATGGCGTATTTTTAATTTCCTGATTGCAAAATCTTTATGCCATCAAAATAATTGCCATCTTGTAGTCCAATTATTAGAATCCTTTCAGATTCAGTTGGGTTCGGCTGCATTGAAATAAAAATCTCCGTTGAGTTTTTTCTTTCAAAAGAGAATTCCGTTTTTTCAATGGTGAAATTTTCCTTTGTTGTATCAATGCCATTTAAGTCTAGCATTTTTCCATTCAGGGAAATTTCACTAACCCACCACCAATTGCCTTCAGTTGTTATAATCACAGAATCTGATTCTGCACTAAAATTTACTTCTTTTTTTGAAAGCTTTATACTGTCGTCCCATTTACCAACAGGCTCATCAGATTCACACGATACAAGGCTTAAAAACAAGATAGCAGCAATTCCGAATATTAATTTTTGTTTCATATCACCTGTTTTTTATAGATTATTTTTGAATCCCAGATACTCTTCATCTATGAGCGTTTAGGGTAAATAACTTTTATATTCTAAGTAATTTTTGCCTTGTTATAAACCGAAAGTATTTGTTATGTTAGTTAATTACCGCTACATATGAACAAAGCCTATTTTTCAGCATTAGCCTTTTTCTGAATTTTTGATATATCATAATTGATTTCACCAGATTTGTCTATATTTTCAATGAACATTTCTGGGGTAATGAAATAGCCGCCTGATTCTTGAACCACTTCGTTATCTTCATTTAGTACAATTATGCGAGGTACAGTGCTGATATTAAATTTTTTAAAGTATGTATTACCGGCAAAACAATCTTTAGTCAATGCTGTCACGCTATAAAGATTTTTACAGAATTTTCTAAATTCAAAACTCTCCTTAAATGTTGAATAAAATTGCTTATCTAATTCAGAATCAGATAAAAAAAACAATATTCTTGGTCTATTAACTGAGGCCCAAGTTTGGTTTTGGTCACATTCAAGGTTTTCGGAAAAATGATAATTAAAATATAAATCGTCTACACCATTATGTAAGGGCCAAAAAAGCAAATTAAATGGTTTGGTAGTTTTATTTCCAATTTCTCTAAGTAAAACAGTATTTATCGCGTTGGTATTAGGTTTCTGCAGGTTGTTTACATTAACAAAACTCAAAGTTTCTTTAATAACATCATTTTTTGAGTCGTTAATGGATTTATAGTTAATTTTCCATTCATCATTTTCTTTGTTAAAATCAAATTTTAGCCCATTATTTAGTGTGAGAACTCCTTTATTTCCATTGAAACTTGTTTTCATAATATGATAATCTCTAAAAAGAGTTTTTTGATATTCAAAACGACCATTTGAAAATAAAGTTTCAAATAAATCTATTGTTTTGAGGCTTAATAAAGAATCGTTTGGTAATAGTGACCTTGCTGAAAGTATATTAAACCTGTCTATGTATTTTATTTTTGATATTTCAAAAGAATCGGATGAAATGATTTTAGCATGTAAGTTTTTAAGATATACATGAGAACTCTTGTCCAGAAGATTGACAATTTTTTGTCCATCGTCTACTTTAAGAGCATTTTTATATTCTAGATAGACACGCTCTATTTCATCCTTGTCATTGGTGCAAGAGACAACAATTAAAGATAGAATGATGAATAGGTATTGAGATAGTTTCATAATTAATTTTAACGATCATGTATAAGTTCAATTACGTATATGCTCAAATATTCATGAGTATTTATATAATTGATTTGTAGAATTCTTCACTAATATACTACTTAAGAATAAACCTACAAATATCACCTCATATTCCAATACTGTAAACCATAATCACCATAAATTGATCGAGTCTACCTAAGAAATGATTAAAAACAGCGAACCAACCAACCAGTCTGTTTTTTGCTTGTAAAGAGGGTTTAGAGTTACAGAAAGTAACGACAGCAATCACAATTGTATCGATAAAATACAAGGTGTATGAAGTTAAATGGGTGTCTTGGGTAATGAACAAACCAAGTAGTTTGTTTTTTGATGAAATAGAGAAGCTGATTTAAAACAAACTTTGCTGTTTTACGGGGCTTTCGTGGTTCAATAACCACTGTTTTCTGTGTAGACCGCCGGCGTAACCGGTAAGTGATCCATCGGTACCGATTACTCGGTGGCAGGGCACTACGATCCATAACGGATTTCTGGCATTTGCAGATGCTGCGGCACGGGTGGCATTGGGGTCTCCCAACGCCTTTGCCAATTCTAAATAGGATTTTGATTTCCCGTAGGGTATGTTCTGTAATTCTACCCAAACCTTTTTTTGAAATTCGGTACCCACGGGGTTCAAGGTCAAATTGAACTCGGTTCTTGCTCCCTCAAAATATTCGTTGAGTTGGTATACGGCATCTTCTAGGGATTCCGGTATCACATCGGTTAAAGGTTCATCTGAGTTGAGTACGGTAATGGCGGACACTCCTTCCGCATCGCCTACAATTTTGGCAACGCCTAAAGGGGTTTTTATGTACGCAATATCCTCCATGTTCCCAATTATTCGTCCGGCGATGTGGGTTTTTCAATCACTCCCGTGGCTTTTGCACGTGTTTCCCAGTTTTTTCGTGCAAGACTCTGCAGATCGGCAATATTGTCGCTCTCATCCATGATTTCTAGTCCCAGTAGGGTTTCTATAACATCTTCCATAGTGACCAAACCACTTACGGAGCCATATTCATCCACTACAAGGGCAATAGCTTCGCGTTTTTGAATGAATATCTCAAACAACGTAGGGATCGGTGTGCTTCTACGTGTAACCAGGATTTCTCGTTTGATTTCCTTTAAAGGAATGTCGCCGTTCTTATTGATCATCTCTTCAAGAACGTTGTCCTTAAGAACAAAACCGGTAATGTTATCTATTTTGTCCGTATACACGGGTATTCTAGAGAAGCGTAGTTTAGGGTTGTCCTCAAAGAAATCTGCAATGGTCTTTTCATCGGATGCAATTTTCATTACGGCACGTGGTGTCATAATATCCTTCACCAATACTTCATCGAATTTCAATAGGTTTTTGATGATGGTAGATTCCGATTTTTCAAACACACCCTCTTCATGTGCCATATCTGTCATGGCATGGAAATCTTCGCGACTCAATACACTGCCATGGTGATTGCCACCGCCTACCATTTTGGTAAACAGGCGCAACAACCAAAGTAGACCGGTATATTTAAGCCCCAGCACCATAATGTTCAAGGCCTTGGTAGAAAAATTCGCCAATTGTTTCCAGTAGGTTGCCCCAATGGTCTTCGGTATTATTTCAGAGGCCACAAGAATAAGTATGGTCATGATGGTTGAAACCACACCTACCATAACATCCTCAGTAAATTCTATGCCAAAAATAGAACTGGTTTCACTACCGTACAGCTCTGCATACGCCGCTTTTGCCTGTACACCAACCAAAATTGCACCTACGGTGTGGGCAATGGTATTGATGGTCAAAATAGCGATCAAGGGTTGATCCACGTCTTTTTTCAATGCCTCTAGCGTTGTTGCATAGCTTTTGCCCTCCTTCATTTTTACATTGATGAACGTTGGGGTAATACTCAGTAATACTGCTTCTAGAATAGAACACAGGAACGAGAAGAAAATGGATATGAATGCGTAAAATATAAGTAAGCCCATAGGGTTGTTTTAGAAATCTAAGATATTGATAAATATACTAATGATCGTGCTGTTTTGATCTATCAAATGCGCTATAAAATATTTGTTGAATGGCGGGGCGTATATTTAGGTCGTAAATATTACGGTTTTCACGGGTTGGAAATACCCTGTTCGATAGAAAAATATATACCAATTGATGTTCCGGATCCGCCCAAACAAAAGTGCCGGTAAAGCCGCTATGACCAAAACTGGTGGCACTCACTTCTGGCGCAGGATAGGCATTTGCCAGGGTAAACTGGTCATTTTTTAAATAGGGCTTGTCAAAACCTAAACCTCGTCTATTATCATTTGCAGGATATTGTACACTTGTAAATTCTTGCACGGTGTTCTTGGAGAGGTACTGCTTGCCATTATAAAGGCCGCCCTGTACATACATTTGCATAATGATCGCTAAATCTTGCGCTGTACCAAATAGACCGGCATTCCCTGAAATACCGCCCAGGAGCGATGCATTTTCATCATGCACCCAACCTTGCGTTAAGGTATGTCTGTACAGGGTATCTATCTCGGTAGGTACAATGTTGTTGCTAAAGTTCTTGGTGCTGGGTAAGAACCCGAAGGTTTTCATACCAAGTGGTTTATAAAATTGCTCCTCCAAATATTGCTCGTAGGGCATGCCCGTTAGTTGAGCGATCAGTTCTGGAAATATGAGAAATGATAAACCGGAATATTTATATTTTTTATCAGCAGCTACTTCAGAACGATTGATGATACGGTACATTTTTCGGTTGAATCTATTTTTAACATAGATGTCTTTAAAAGCCCGATTGCTGAAGTGGCGATTTGCTTTATTACGAAGGAACCTATTTTTAAACCGACCGTTATTTTTTAAGGTCTTGCTTAAAAATACAATGTAAGGTGCTAACCCTGCTTGATGCGCCAAAATCTCCCGTAGCGTAATGTTTCTTTTGTCCTTATGCCTTTTCCAAGGTTTCCAATAGGTGCTAAAAGGTTTATCTAAATCCAACTTGCCTTCATCTACCAATTTCATGATCGCAGGTAAGGGACCTAATATTTTGGTGACCGATGCTAGATCGTAAATATCATTCAATGCTACAGGCTGAATGCTGTCATAGGTATGATAGCCATAAGCATGGTGAAAAATGATGTTTCCTTCTTTAGCCACTAAAACTTGTGCACCGGGGAAAGCGTTGTTTTTTATACCATTTGTTATAATACTATCTATATTGCGATATACAAAGGCAGAATCCAATGCGTAGGCCTTGAAGGAAGATTCTTGTAAACTAGAACCCACCGGAAGCAGCAACGGTGTAGTGCGCTCAACCTGTGCAAAGCCAACAGCGTAAAATAAACCGAAAAGTATATATAAATAATTACGCATGTAAACTATTCTTTAACCTAATAATTTAACGGCATCTTTGGCAAAGTAACTAGCTATGATATTGGCACCCGCTCTTTTAATAGCGGTCAATTGTTCCATCATAACGGCATCATGATCTAACCATCCTTTTTCTGCGGCTGCCTTTACCATAGCATATTCACCTGAAACTTGGTATACCGCAACGGGAACATCAACTTCATTTTTAATTTCACGAACAATATCCAAATAGCACAATCCTGGTTTTACCATCACGATATCCGCACCTTCATCAATATCCAACTGCGTTTCTCGAATAGCTTCAAACCGATTCGCATAATCCATTTGATAGGTCTTTTTATCCTTAGGTACATTTTTGATATCTACAGGGGCGGAATCCAAGGCATCCCTAAACGGACCGTAGAAAGCACTGGCATATTTAGCGCTGTAAGCCATAATACCGGTATTTAAGTAGCCTTCGTCTTCCAATGCTTCACGAATGCTGAGAATACGACCGTCCATCATATCACTAGGGGCAACAAAATCTGCACCGGCCTTGGCGTGGGATACGCTCATTTCGGTCAAGACCTCAATACTTTCGTCGTTCAATATTTCGCCATCGGCTACAATACCATCATGCCCGTAAGAGGAGTAGGGGTCCAGGGCAACATCTGTCATCACCAACATATCAGGACATGCATTTTTTACGGTTTTGATCGCTAATTGCATTAATCCGTTTTCATTTAAGGCCTCAGAACCTTTGTTATCCTTTAAGTTATCTGGAACTTTAACAAATAATAGCACTGAATGTAAACCCATTTTCCAAAGCTCTTTCACCTCTTTGGTCAAATTATCTAAACTAAGTCGGTAATAATTGGGCATAGAAGGTATTTCTTCCTTAATTCCCTTACCCTCCACTACAAATAACGGTACTAAAAAATCGTTGGGTGAAATAATGGTTTCACGAACCAAACTGCGTATAGCTTCTGAACTTCTTAATCTTCTGGGGCGTATAAGTGGGTACATAATTCTATTTTTTGTTTCCTTTATTTTTTAGATTCTTGACTTTTTTTAATGATGCTCTTTAACCGTTCTTTTCTAAGCGCAGCTTCCTTCTTCAATTTGTTCTTCTTTCTATCCATTAGCTTGGCATGCTTTGCTTTGTTCAACGTGTTTTTGGCCTTGCCTTTTTTTGCCATATTCGAATATTTAAATTCAAACGCTCAATCGCTTTAAAGCCTTAGTTATTATGCCATAAAACGTGCATCTCTTGAAGTTTTACAAAAATAGGGGAATTTGAAGAATAGCTACAGTGGTTATTACTTCTTTTTATGGGCTTAGCCGATAATTGATTCTTGATGCAAAAATTCAGAGAACTATTAAAGTTCAAATATACATGGCGTAGCTATCAACAAAATTTTTTGGATGGTTTTCAAAGCCATATTAAAGACGAGCATTTACATGTTGTTGCACCACCGGGATCGGGCAAAACCATACTTGGCTTAGAAATTCTAATTCGTATAGGTAAACCAACTTTGGTTTTGGCGCCTACATTGACCATACGTAACCAATGGCGTTCTAGGTTGTTATATTTTTTTACGGTCCATAAAGATTTTGATCAGTATTCCTTAGACCTAAAAAAACCTAGCTTAATTACCTTTTCTACTTATCAATCGTTATTTGCCTTAACCAAGTCTTTTGATGAAAATGAGAAACAACAGCTGTTAGATTTTATCACATCCCATGGCATTGAAACCTTGGTGTTAGATGAGGCGCATCACCTTAAAAATGAATGGTGGCAATGCCTTTATCATTTAAAGCAAATAGAAGGACTAACGGTGGTCTCGTTGACCGCAACTCCGCCTTACGATAGTTCTACAACTGAAATCAATCGTTATTTTAGTTTATGCGGTCCCATTGATGATGAAATTGCAGTACCAGATCTTATTAAGAACGGAGACCTTTGTCCGCATCAAGATTTTGTGTATTTCTCCAAGCCTGAGGAGGCACAGATCAAATACATTGTCAACTACCGTGAGCAAATTTTAAATTTTACCAATCAACTTCTTGCAAATAAGGAGTTACAAGAAGCGTTGATCACTCAGGATTTCTATGTACACCCAAAGGAATCTTTGGAATATATCTATCAAAACCCAACCTTTTTTAGTTCGGTTATTATTTATCTGAATGCTTGTGGTTATGCCGTAAATGAGCAGAACTTAAAAATTCTTGGTTTTTCTAACAACGATGTAAACTTTCCCAGTTTTACCTATGAATGGTCAGAAGCATTGTTACAGCATTTATTGGTGGATCAGCGGGAAGCATTTAGTGCTCTTGAAGCAATTTTATTGCCTTTGGAAAAGGAACTAAAGCGTATAGGGGTTCTCGAAAATAAGCGGGTAAATTTTGTTGGTGATGAGGTTTTGTATAGAAACTTATCCAATAGCCCTAGCAAGCTTGAAAGTATTTATCAAATTGTAAATAGTACCAATGCCAATTTTGGTGATGCTGCTAGAACGGTCATTTTGGCTGATTTTATCCGAAAGGAGTTTTTAAATTTTGAAGGAAGCGATACTAAAGCTTTAAACAAGCTTGGGGTAGTGCCTATTTTCAAATACATTTTGGCCAAGCAAAGTGATTATGCACAACTTGGTGTGTTAACAGGGTCATTGGTGCTATTGCATGAAACTGTTTTGCCAAACTTAAAAGCGCTTTTAGCTATTGAAAAGCTGCATGTGCAGGCTGTTGAGGGTGCTGTTGGGTATCTTTTTATACAAGTACCCGATACGCTTAAACATAAAATAGCAGAGTCCATTACGCAGTTATTTCAAGATGGAGCAATAAAAACCTTGATTGGTACAAAAGCTTTTCTGGGCGAAGGATGGGATGCTCCTTGTATTAATACCTTGATCTTGGCATCTTATGTAGGTTCTTTTGTTTCTTCCAATCAAATGCGAGGTCGCGCCATTCGTGTAGATGCAAATAATCCTGATAAAACAGGTACTATATGGCATTTGGCCTGTTTGGACCCAACTGCTACCGATGGTGGTAAAGACATGGAAAAACTGCAGCAACGTTTTGAAGCCTTTACAGGGGTGTCGCTTCGTGATGAAATTTATATTTCTAACGGAATAGACCGATTGGTATTGCCTCCGAAATGGAATGAAACTACCCATTTAGCAACGATTAACGCAGAAATGCTAGAAACGGCACAACAGAAATCTGACTTTGCATATAGATGGAATCACGCCATTGAAAAAGGCTCCATTTTGGTGCGCGAACTTAAGATACCATCTGCCGGTGATCAGCCTTTTGCCAAAACAAAAAAATTACATGCCTTAAATGCAGGTAAGTATGTGATGCTAGAAGTAGTTTTAGGGGTGTCTATGTTTGTTCCTGAATTTTTAATTAAAAATATGGGTGCCGTTTTGGGCAAAGGCATTTTGCAGGTTTTTTATATATTCTGCGCAGCCCTTCTTCTTGGTTTTGGACCCAAAACATTTAAAGCATTAAAGCTTTACTTTCTATTTGGCAATCAATACAAGAAAACAAAGAAGATAGCAAAAGCGGTGTTGGGGTATTTGCTAGATGATAAGACTCCGTACTTTGAATCTAAAAAGGCTATAATACATGCCGAACAGAATTTAAAAGGAACTTTTTCTATCTATTTAAAAGATGCTAGCCAATATGATGGTAATGTTTTTATTTCTCTTTTAGAAGATATTATAGCACCCATTGACAATCCACGTTATCTATTGGTAAACAGTAATTGGTTTAAGCGAAAGTTGAACATTAGAAATTACTACGTAGTTCCAAAGGAAGTAGCTAAAAACAAAACCGAAGCTTTGATTTTTCAAAAACATTGGAATGCACATGTAGATGGCTCTAAAATACTTTTTACGAGAACCTTAAAAGGTAGAAAAGTGCTGTTAAAGGCTAGATTTGCCCATCTAAAATATCAATTTGAGGAGGTATCTAAAAAGACCATTACCTGGAAATAGTTTAAATGTTTATTTCCCCAACCAAATAACAAACCCCGTTACCCGATATTTTTACGCGGTCTTCATGATATTCACATTGTATATCGCCACCACGCTCAGACAATTGTTTGGCAGTTAATTTTTTCTTGTTCAATTTTTCTGACCAATATGGGGTTAAGGTGGTATGTGCAGATCCGGTAACAGGATCTTCTGGAATACCGCATTGCGGAGCAAAAAAGCGTGATACAAAATCTACATCGTTACCCTTTGCAGTAATAATGACACCTCTACAATCCAACTCGTTCAACAAATGAAAATTTGGTTGCATGGCTTCTATTTCCTCCTGGGTTTCATAAATAAGCATGTAATCGGTTTTGCCTTTAAAAATTTCCAAAGGTTTTTTTCCTATTGCTTCCGTGATATTTGGTTGTTCTGTAACAGAAGTTACAACGTCAGTAGGGAAGTCCATTGTTAATAATCCCGAGTCGTTTTTTTGCACCAATAATTCTCCGCTTCTTGGGGAAATAAACCGTAGGGTATTTTCTTTAAAACCATAGTAATTGTAGAGTACAAAGGCTGTTGCCAACGTGGCATGACCACAAAGATCAACTTCAACTTCTGGGGTAAACCAGCGTAACTCATAATGATCATCTTTGGCAACGGCAAAAGCAGTTTCGGCTAAATTATTTTCAGCGGCTATCTTTTGCATGGTATCATTTGCTAGCCATTTTTCAAGTATACAAACCGCTGCAGGATTACCACCATATAATGTGGTAGTAAACGCATCGATCTGATAAATTTTTTGCTTCATGGGATAAAGATTATCATTCTATACCAAATTTACGACTTATCTCATCGGCTTTAGCGATCCATTTTTTAGGGGCATCAAATCTAAACCCTACATAGAATTCTAAAAAACTGATGGAATCGTCCAAAATAAAATTCTCATCGGAAGTATGACTCAATAATTGCGTATTGATATTTACACCGCCAAAGAAGGATTCGGAATTATATCCGCCCGTCATTCTGAAAACCAATTGTGCCAAGCCGTTAAAAGAGTTCTCACCGTCCGTACTTGAATAATTGAAACCTAAACCACCGGTTGCACCAGCAGAAAGCAAGTAATTTTCGTCAAATATCCAATTATAATAGTAGCCGGGGCCAATAGCCATTTTGAACGATTTTTCCAATTGATTCTCAATCAGCGAATCTTCCAATTTAAATTTGGTATAGTAATACGTTATGCTGGGAATAAAGCTACCTACGCTTTGTTTTTGCCATTCGTTCTGAAAACCGATGGCTCTAAATGAAAAATCCGGATTAAAGATGTAGCTAGAACTTCCGCCTATTTTTAAGGTCTTTAAGTCATCTATGGGCAAGGTGATATCTTGTGTGCGTATAAAGAACCCCTTTTGCTTGTAGTAATCTATGGTCTGCATGTACTGCCCAAAGAATGTTCTAATATTAAAGGTGATCAATTTAGAGTCTCCGTTATCCTTATTTTCCGAAAGGAAATTGGGGGCATAACCCAGATCAACTTCTAAAAACCGAAATAAAATGGACAAGCCCAAATAGCTCTTGTCATTGGGTATAAACTCCGTTTTGTTACGTGTTATCTTATCTCTAAGCGTAAAACTATTGGAAGTCGTCTGTAACGCTAGTCGAAGTGTTATTTTATCAGGGAAGTCTTCCTTGTAGTGAGAGTTTTGAGCGGTACACCAGCTAATTGAGCAAAATATACCCAAAAAAAGCAGTACCCTTAAACCCATGCTTTTGGTGCTTTTAAAATATGTAATAAACGTTCTTCTTCACTGCCTTTTTCGGGTTGGTGATCATAACGCCATTGTACATGTGGAGGCAAGCTCATTAAGATACTTTCTATTCTGCCGTTCGTCTTTAACCCGAATAAAGTTCCTTTGTCATGGACTAGATTAAATTCTACATACCTTCCTCTTCTAATCTCTTGCCAATCTCTTTGTTCCTTAGTGTAGTCAAGGTCTTTACGTTTTATAACGATAGGTACATAACATGATAGGAAACTGTTACCTACTTCCGTAACAAAGTCATACCACTGTTGCATATTCATCTCAGGAGTAGCTTTGCAATAGTCAAAAAATAAACCGCCTAGTCCACGCGCCTCATTTCTATGGCTGTTCCAAAAATACTCATCGCATCTTTTTTTATAGGTATCATAAAATGTTGGCTGATGTTTGTCGCATGCTGTTTTGCACACTTGGTGAAAATGAACGGCATCTTCATCAAAAAGGTAATATGGAGTCAGATCCTGACCACCACCAAACCATTGATCAACAATTTCACCTTGCTCATCATACAATTCAAAATAACGCCAATTGGCATGAACGGTAGGCACCATAGGGTTTTTTGGGTGCAAGACCAAGCTTAATCCGCATGCAAAGAAATTACCTTCCTTCACTTTAAAATATGCTTTCATACTATCGGGCAATTCGCCATGAACGCCAGAAATATTTACGCCTCCTTTTTCAAACACTGCCCCATTTTCTATAACACGGGTTCTACCACCGCCACCTTCCGGGCGTTTCCAGATATCTTCTTGAAAAGTAGCTTTACCGTCTACTTCTTCTAATTTGGCGGTTATCGTATCTTGAAGTTGTTGTATGTATGCGTAAAATTTATCTTTCATTTTCTAAAACGTAAAGTTCCATATCTAACGGTTTTTCGTTAGGTGGGGTAAAGGATTTTTTTAAGGTTTCTTTCCAAAGATAACCACATTTTTCTGCGACCCTAATACTACCAATATTCGTTTTGTGTACAAGAATCCGTAACGTATTAATATTCGGTAATTGTAATGCCCATTTAGAAATGGTTTCTACCGCAATAGTGGTGTATCCTTTATTGGCTTGGTTATAGTCTATGCAATAGGCTAATTCTGCTTCATTTTTAGCAAGATCAATAGCTTTTACATACACCAGCCCGATTATTTTACGGTTTTGAGGCTCTTTTAGGGTGAATAGATATTCCTCGTGTTTAATAAACTCGCTGACTTTCCTTTCAACAAAGAGCTTGGACAAGGTAGGATTTAAATTTGACGCAAGTGTACTAGGGAAAAATTTGCTTAAGTGATTTTCGTTTGCACAGCAAAAATCACATAATCGCCACCCGTCTCGCTCCGATATAGGGTTAATTTCGAAATCTGGTAGTTGAAAAGAATTCATGATGCTACTGTAATTTCGGCTATATGTTATAAACGATTGGAATTAAGCCGGCTTATATTCTTTTACGGCGTCAATAAAGGCTTTCGCGTTTTCTACTGGAACATTGGGTAAAATACCGTGCCCTAAATTAACCACATAGCTATCCTTGCCAAACTCGTTAATCATTTGGTGAACCATTTTCTTGATTTCTGCCGGTGGAGAAAGCAATCTGGCAGGATCAAAATTTCCTTGAAGGGTAATTTTGCCACCACTTAAATAACGTGCATTTCTTGCCGAACAGGTCCAGTCTACACCCAATGCAGATGCACCTGATTGTGCCATATCGCCCAAAGCGAACCAACATCCCTTACCAAAAACAATGACAGGAGCCTCGTCTTTTAAAGCATCTATAATCTGCTGAATGTACTGCCAAGAAAATTCTTGATAATCTGTTGGTGATAACATACCTCCCCAAGAATCAAATACCTGTACTGCATTTACACCAGCAGCTACTTTAGCCTTTAAATAGGCAATGGTGGTATCGGTAATTTTTTGAAGCAATTCATGAGCAACCACGGGCTGTGTAAAACACAATTCTTTAGCCTTGTCGAACGTTTTGCTGCCTTGACCTTGTACGCAATAGCATAAAATAGTCCAAGGAGAACCTGCAAAACCGATCAAGGGAACTTCATCGTTCAGCTTTTCTTTGGTTGCTTTTATAGCTTCCATTACATACCCTAAGGTTTCGTGAACATCTGGAACAATTACGCTATCCAAATCTTTCTGATTCCGAATAGGATTTGGTAAATACGGACCAAAATTCGGTTTCATTTCCACATGAATGTTCATGGCCTGTGGTATTACTAAAATATCACTAAAAAGAATAGCGGCATCCATACCATATCTACGAATAGGTTGTACCGTAATTTCAGATGCCAATTCAGGAGTCTGACATCTTGTGAAGAAATCATATTTTTCCTTGATTGCCATAAACTCAGGTAAATATCTACCCGCTTGGCGCATCATCCACACTGGTGGTCTTTCTACAGTCTCACCTTTTAATGCTTTTAGAAATAGGTCGTTTTTTAAGCTCATATTCTTTCAATAGCTTTTAGCTGCTAGCCTTTGGCTTTTAGCTATTTTTTATTTTACTAATTAGACTATTAATCATTTTAGATTCTATTGAAATCAATTCAAAAATGGATTTCAACTCGTCACTATCTAAAAATTTCAATTCTTCTGATATTATTAATTGAGTTTCTACTTCAAAAAGAGAACCTTGTGCAATCTCTAAAAATCGTTTAAATTCTACTTCACTATTTCGGCTGCATCCTTCAGCAATATTGGAAGGAACTGAAACAGCAGCTCTAGAAAGTTGACTTTTAAGTCCGAATTTTTCTTCGCTTGGCAACTTTTGAACTAGACTATAAACATGCTTAACTATGGTAATTCCATTTTTCCATATTTCAAGCTTTTTAAAGTCCCTCATAATTTATTAAAAAAGCCAAAGGCTAGCAGCCAAAAGCCATGTGCTAATCTTCATAATCCGCATTCACCAATTCAATAACACTTTCTACCGTTGGTATTTTGGCAACTTTTACTTCTGTGAAATGTTCCCTGGCCACTTTTGCAGTGGTTTCGCCTATGCAATACGCAATTTTGTCTGCCGAATTTTCTTGAAGATAACTTTCAACGTTAGACGGACTAAAGAACATGATGCCTTTTACAGATTCTGATATGGACTTACCGGATAATTTTGTTCTATATGCTTCAATGGCATTGACCGTAATATTGTTTTCCTCTAAAATAACAGGCAATTCTTCCAAGCTAAGATTTCCGTGAAAATAGGTTACTTCTGTACCATCAATAAATTCCACTAAGTGATTGGCCAGGTCTTTCGCATTGTTTTCGTAATGCGTTATTTTGCCAAACTTATTTTTTATAAATCGTCTTGTTTTTCTACCTACACAATAGATATTCTCAAAATTTAACTCGGACACATCTCTACTTGCCAATACTGCTTCAACGGCATTTTTGCTGGTGAAGACTACATTCTTATGCTCCTTTTTAAGAACAATCGGAGAAATACGATTAAAATTGATTTTTATGAAATCATCTGAATCCACATTTACAGAAATATTAAGGCTAAGTTGCTGTTGAGGTGTAAGTTTCTTTGTAGAGAAAATGTTTACTTCGGCTCCGGCACTTGCCAATTCTGTCATTAAACGTCTACCACCACGTGCTAAAATGGTCTTGGCACAATCTATACCTAAATTTTGATGTTTCCCCAGTGGTGCAGTTAGCTCTGTTTCTAATTTTTTACTTCCATCAACATTTAATAATACGCCCTTAAGCGTTACAATATTTTCTTTGTTGATATAGGATAGTGCCCCTATAGGTGCGCTACAACCACCTTCCAGTTCCCTAAGAAATTGTCTTTCCAAGGTAACACAGGTATCAGTTTCCTCATGGTTCAGTTGTGCACATGCTTCACGAATTTCTTCATTGTCCTCCATGGCTACTACCATAATAGCTCCTTGGGCAGGTGCGGGCAACATCCAGGTAAGACCAATGGTATTCTCTGGTTCTAAACCAATACGTTCCAGGCCTGCAGCGGCAAAAATGGCACCGTTCCATTCATTATTGTACAACTTTTCCAAACGGCTGTTTACATTGCCCCTTAGATCTACAACAGTGTGTGTTGGGTATCTGTTGAGCCATTGTGCCTGTCTACGTAAACTACCGGTAGCGATAACGGCATCACGTGCTCCCAAAAACTCTTCATTGTCCTTAAATGCCATGATATCCATGTAATTGCCACGTTTTAAAACAGCGACCTTTACAATCCCTTGCGGCAGGGCAGTGGGTACGTCTTTCATGGAGTGTACGGCAATATCAATATCGCCATTGATCATGGCAACATCCAATGTTTTGGTGAACACCCCGGTGATACCTAATTCATACAAAGGCTTGTCTAAAATTAAGTCTCCCGTAGATTTTACAGGAACTAATTTTACGGTATGACCTAATGCTTGTAGTTGGTCTTTTACGGTATTTGCCTGCCATAGCGCTAACTCGCTATCGCGTGTGCCTAATCGTATTACTTTACTCATTTCTCGTCCAATTCTAATTGAAAAACTTTTTGGATAAATTCTAAACTTGAATTGGAATCTACCGAGTCATCTTTAAGATGATTTGCAAATTGTTTGGTTATTTTTTGAATGATGCGATTGGTAACCACATCTGCCTGTTGCGAATTGAAATCTACCGTTTTTTTAGATTGATAGTCAAGCTCCTCATCTTTAATGGTCTTCAATTTCTTTTTTAAAGCTTTAATAACAGGAGCAAATTTTCTGGTTTCTAACCACTGGTTGAAATCATGCTTTACTTCTTCATTTATAGCTTCTGCATCTGGAATGTATTGTTTTCTGCGTTCCAAAGTTTCATCGGTCATTTGAGATAAATGATCTAAATGGATTACGGTTACGTTGTCCATATTGGAAACGGAAGCATCAACATTTTTAGGAACGGACAAATCTAATATCAATAAAGGTTTATTGGTATAGATCAATTCTTTGGTAATCGTTGGTTTTTGTGCACCTGTGGCAACCACCAGAATATCCGATTTTCTTATTTCCGATTGTAAATCGCCGTAATCTTTTACCATAAGGTTAAACTTCCCCGCAATTTGCTCAGCTTTACCTTTGGTTCTATTGATAAGGGTGATATGTGAATTTTTGGTGTGCTTTATTAAATTCTCGCACGTATTGCGACCAATCTTACCAGTACCAAATAATAAGATGTTCTTATCCGATACATTCTCAACGTTACGCATAATGTATTGTACAGATGCGAAGGCTACCGATGTAGCTCCGGAAGAAATCTCAGTTTCGTTTTTAATACGTTTACTGGCTTGTATGATGCTATTGCAAAGACGCTCAATGAACGGATTGGCAATACCAAATTCTTTAGATCGCTTAAAACTTTGCTTTAGTTGGCTAATGATTTCAAAATCCCCAAGTATCTGACTGTCCAAACCTGTACCTACACGAAACAAGTGATTGATCGCTTCTTTGTTCTTGTAGACATATGCCACTTCTTGAAAAGCTTCAACGGTTCCGTTAGAGTGGTCACATAATAATTTTATAAGTTGAAAAGGGTGTTGGGCAAAACCGTGTAACTCGGTTCGGTTGCAGGTAGAGGTGGCCAATAAACCATCTATTCCCTGCTTTTTAGCTTCGGTAAGTAATTTACCAATGGCAATTTCGTCTAAACTAAATTTACCACGGGCCTCGGCATCGGCCTTTTTATAGTTAAGGCCAATGGTGTAAAAGGAGTTGTGTTTAGAAATGTGATAGTCCTTCATAAAGCGGGTACAAAAATATGGTCATCAATTCAATAAAAACAACGCTAGAGGTACAATTAATGTCGTCTGCCGAATTTTTGGATAAAAAATGACATTTATCAGTTAATTAGCTATAATTTTATAGTGTTATCAGCGAATAGTAGGTGTTTTATTTAGATGCTTTCTAAATAGAATAAAAATAGAAATTGAAAAATGGAAGATAAAAGTAACGCTCAAGGGTCATACGATGAGGTTTTGATAGAAGACGGATTCTATGTGCTAAAGTTTCAGAATGAGGAGGATAGGATGGTACAGTATACCCGTGATATCAATAAGCGGTTCATACAGTTTCACTTCTGTCTTAAGGGAAGCGGAGCCTATAATTTTAATCAAGGAAATTATAGTCTAGATGTTAAGGAAGAGAATTCTTTACTGTTGTATAACACCCAATTAGACCTTCCTTTAAATTTGGACCTTAATCCAAAATCCTCATTGGTTTCTGTGGTGATGACCTTACGAAAATTTCACTCCCTCTTTACGGCAGAGGCAGATTATATTCCGTTTTTAAGTGCAGATAACAAAGAAAAAAAGTACTATGCACAAGAACCTTTTTCACCCTCTATAGCCGTTATATTAAGTCAGATCGTGAATTATAATCTACATCCTTCTATAAAATCGTTGTACGTAAAAGGTAAGATTTATGAATTGATTGCCTTGTACTTTAATAGAAGTCCCAATGCAGATATTGAACAGTGCCCGTATTTGGCAGATGAGGAAAACGTAAAGAAAATCAAGAAAGCCAAAGAAATTATTTTGGCAAATATGGCCGAACCACCAACATTGGCAGAACTGTCAAGTGAAGTAGGTCTGAGTTTAAAACGCTTAAAAGAAGGTTTTAAACAAATTTATGGAGATTCTGTATACAGCTTTTTATTTGATCATAAGATGGATTATGCAAAGCGGTTATTAGAAACCGGTCAGTATAATGTGAATGAAATAGGGTTAAGGGTTGGGTATAGCACCTCTAGTCACTTTATTGCGGCGTTTAAGAAAAAGTACAATACAACACCTAAAAAATACTTGTTGGCCTTGGCGGGTGGTACTGCTTAAAGAGGTCTTGCCACCATAATACCTGTATTGCTTTTAATTCCTTTTAAGTAATCTGCTAAAGGTTTTTTTGATACTTCAACCTCCATAGACCCGGTTGATGCATGTAGTAAGTGAATTCTACCATCTTTTTCTCTGGTGGCAATACCCGTATGGGTAACATCTAAACCGTTAATGGAAGTTGCTAAAGCAATAATATCACCGGTTTGTATTAAATGTTCGTTGGCTGCAATATCATCTTGGGCCAGTACACAAATAGCCTGATTATTTAAATAGTTCTCTGAAGCTTTAATTTTTGAGAAATTGACATCATCTGCCAAGAAGGGATATAAATCTCGGTGTGTACTCATAAAATTGATATCCTTCGTGATTGCTGCGCCACCAATTTCACCGGTAATATCTTTAAGAAGCCCTTTTTCGGCATTGTTGGCAATCCACTCAGAGAAATAATGAAGGCGAGAGGCATATCCGTCTAAAGCACCATCTTTATATCGTATAATTTCAAGATTTTTTAAATAAGCGTCAAAGGACATTTCTTGCTGACGGAGCAGAAGGGAAAAAGCAAGCACATTCTCAACAAATGTGGTGCAGTCCAACCCTTGTAGATTTACTACTAAAGTTTCTGTATCGCCAATTTCTAAGGTTTTGGCAACATACGGAGTTTGCATAAACGACTTACCAATGTTTACCATAGTTGTGCCAAAATCACCCTGATACATTCCGTCGATTTCAACTAGTTTGCTTTCTACAGCCGTGCTGTCTTTTGGGGAGCAGGTGATTTGTTGGGCTTGAACTGAAATGCACCCACAAAGAAAAAGAATCAAGAATATATGTTTCATTAAGCTAAATTATGAATTGTTATTTTCTTCCGTAGATTTTTCCAATAAAACCCTGTTCTTGGCAATACTCTCAGGATAATTTTTCTGTAAAAAGGTAATGAGCTTTTCACGAACATGAACACGTAGGTCCCAAGCAGTGGGCGAGTCCTTAGCACTCATAAGGGCTCTTATTTCTACACAATTTTGTTTGCTATCGGTTACTTGAAGTACATTAACCTCTTTGTCCCATAAATCTGTGCTTTTTAAAATCTTGGTCAGTTCTTCACGCAAGGCATCAAAAGGGACAGTATAGTCGGTATAAAGAAATACGGTTCCTAAAATATCAGATGAGGTTTTGGTCCAGTTTTGAAATGGTTTTTCAATAAAGTACGTGGTGGGCACGATCAACCTTCGCTTGTCCCAAATTTTTACCACAACATAGGTCAATGTTATTTCCTCAATTCGTCCCCATTCACCTTCTACGATGACCACATCATCAATTTTTATAGGTTGCGCAATGGCAATTTGAATACCAGCTAACACGGTACCTATCATTTTTTGTGCTGAAAAACCTATAATAATACCAGCAACACCTGCAGAGGCAAAAATACTGACACCCAGCTCACGTATACTTTCAAAGCTCATAAGAACTGCGCCAATGGCCAATATAATGATGGTAAAAATAAATATACGTTCCAGTATGTTGAACTGTGTGTAGATTTTTCGGGCTTTCAAATTATTTTCTACGTGAACATCATAGTTACTGACAATTACAGTTTTTATAATCTTTAATAAATTGAGCAACAACCAGGTTAAAGATGCAATAAAGAGAATAGTACTTGTTTTCTTAAACCAGTAATCATGCTCTTCTAATTGTAATAAAGTTCGTATAGACTCCGATCGCAACCAAATCGAGAATATGATCAAGAAAATGGGTCTACTAATTTTTTTGAATGCTCCGTTTGGTAGTAGATATTTAGGGTCTTTACCATATTTTTTGATGAAAAAGGAAATGACCCAATAGGCAATTAGAACGCCAAGGGTAGAAGCTATAAAGAAGTAAAGTGCACTTTTTGGTACCGTATCAAAAAAAGTATTCATATAAAATGGGTTATAGATCTCTATGCTCTACAACTTACTAAAACAAAATAACACTAAAAATTTATTGGCCTGTTATTAGTTTGCTTTATGGAAGTATAGAAAAACTATTGTCAAAAATTAAAATATCATCTATGTTCAAGTGTTATTTTTGCATTTGAAAAATAAACACATACGCTATGAAAGGAGTTTTATTGGTTAATTTAGGTTCGCCTGATAGTCCTACCCCAAAAGATGTTAAGCCTTATTTAGATGAATTTTTAATGGATGAGCGCGTTATAGATGCGCCCAAATGGCTAAGAACAATTTTGGTAAGGGGAATTATTTTACAGACCAGACCAAAAAAATCTGCTGAGGCCTATGCTAAAATTTGGTGGGAAGAAGGTTCTCCTTTAATAGTAATCTCTGAACGATTTACCAATAAATTAAAGACAGAGACCAAAATGCCAGTTGCCTTGGGTATGCGCTATGGCACCATGACCATTAAAAACGCCATGCAAGAATTAAAGGATAAAGGTGTGGATGATGTGCTTTTAGTACCACTTTACCCTCATTATGCCATGTCTAGTTTTGAAACGGTAGTGGTAAAGGTACTTGAAGAGCAAGAAGCTTCATTTCCTGGAATGAAAATAACTACCTTGCCTGCTTTCTATAAACATCCGGAGTTTATCAAAGTGTTATCGGAAAGTATTAAAGACGGGCTGGAAGGCTTTGATTACGACCACGTTTTATTCTCTTACCACGGTATTCCAGAACGCCATATCCGTAAGAACGATCCAACCAGTTTTCACTGTAAAATAGATGGTACATGTTGTAATGTTAATTCCGTAGCTCATAATACCTGTTATAGACACCAAGTTTATGACACAACCAAAATGGTCAAGGAATATTTAGGGTTACAAGATGAACAAGTGAGTACTTCTTTTCAGTCGCGTTTGGCGGGTGACCCATGGCTAAAGCCTTATACCGATTATGAGTTTGAACGATTGGCGAAAGAAGGCAAGAAGAAATTAGCTGTTATTACTCCCGCTTTCGTGAGCGATTGTCTTGAAACTTTGGAAGAAATTGCCATGGAAGGCAAAGAACAGTTTTTAGAAGCTGGTGGAGCGGACTACAAACATATACCTTGTATGAACGATAATGATGCTTGGGTAAAGGTCATGGCCAAATGGGTCAATGATTGGGAAGAGACCAATAAGTTAGATGTTGCTCCAAGCACATAAATTTTAATAACTCTAAGAAAATCACCGCTATGAAAATCGAAGAAATAGAAATTATATTAGAGCCTTTAAGAGAGCAATTAAGAAATCATGTCCTTTATAACAAATTAAAGTCTGTTGAGGATATCCAAATATTCATGGAAAGCCATGTATATGCCGTATGGGATTTTATGTCGCTCTTGAAAGCGTTACAAATTAACCTTACCTGCACAACATTACCGTGGAAACCGGTAAAGAATACAAATACCGCTCGGTTTATTAATGAGATTGTTTTGGAAGAAGAAACAGACGTAAACGAATTGGGAGCATTAAAAAGTCACTATGAAATGTACTTGGATGCTATGGTAGAAGTAGGTGCGGATACTAGTAAAATAACTGATTTCCTAAGTAAAATTGATTCGCTTGATACGGTTTTAGCAACAATTGGTAATGCCAATTTAAATGATGCCGTACAATCATTTTTGTCATTTACTTTTAAAACGATACAAACGCAAGAACCACATAAAATTGCAGCTGCATTTACTTTTGGTAGGGAAGATTTAATACCTGATATGTTCTTGAAAATTGTAGATCAGGCTGGTGATAATGCATACCCTAAATTAGAATACTACTTAAGAAGACATATAGAATTGGATGGGGATGAACACGGTCCGCTTTCATTAAAAATGATTCAAGAATTGTGTGGTGATAATGAAGCCAAATGGCACGAAGTATTGGAATGTTCTGAAAAGGCATTAAAAGAGCGCATTAATTTGTGGGATCATATAGCAGATTCAATTGTTAAGAACCAAGCATCAGTAGTGTAGCGCCATTATTTCTTCTTAGAATGAAAAATTAAAAGTTAAAACTCAATGCAATGGCAAACGTTTCCGCAGAACAATTAGGAACGGAATCAATATCTAGTTTGCTTATAAAACAAGCATTGCCTGCCAGTATCGGTATTTTGGTAATGTCACTCAATGTTCTAGTAGATTCTATCTTCGTTGGTAATTGGATAGGGTCCATTGCTATTGCAGCTATAAACGTAGTTTTACCCATTTCTTTTTTTATAGGAGCTTTAGGTATGGCCATTGGTATTGGCGGTGCCAGTATTATTTCAAGAGCCTTAGGTGCAGGAAATAAAGAGAAGGCATTACGCACTTTTGGCAATCAAATTTCATTTACCATTTTGATCACCATAACAATGGTTGCCGTAGGGCTTACTTTTGTAGATACCCTAATCCCTGCATTTGGCGGTAAGGGCTCTATTTTTGAGTTGGCTAAAATCTATTATGTTATTGTACTGTATGGTGTCCCTTTCTTGGGTCTTAATATGATGGGCAACAATGTGATCCGATCGGAAGGCAAACCCAAATTTGCCATGATCGCCATGATAATTCCGTCAATTGGGAATTTGATTTTGGATTATTTGCTTATTAACGTGATGGATTACGGTATGGAAGGGGCCGCTTGGGCCACAACCATAAGTTACTTGCTATGTTTTCTATACATCGTTTATTTCTTTCTGTCCCATAATTCAGAATTAAAACTGAGTCCAAAATATGTACGCATCAAGTTTTCAATAATCAAGGAAATAAGCACACTTGGGATGGTGACCCTTTCTCGACAGGCTGTAGTGAGCGTAATTTATCTATTGATGAATAATATTCTTTTTGATTTGGGAGGTGAGGCAATGGTAGCGGTATATGCAATTATTGGTAGAATGTTAATGTTCGCCCTTTTTCCGGTATTCGGTGTTACACAAGGCTTTTTGCCTATTGCAGGGTTTAATTATGGTGCTGAAAAGTATGATAGGGTAAAAGAATCTATATACACAGCTATAAAATATGCGGCAATATTGGCAACAATCGTTTTCGCCGGACTCATGATTTTTCCTGCTGAAATAGCCGGACTCTTTTTAAGCCATAAACCAAATATGAGCGAATTGGAATTGGCAACCAATGCATTTGTTTTGGAGAATACCCCTTCTGCCATGCGATGGGTATTTGCCGCTACACCCATTATTGCCTTACAGCTTATTGGTGCGGCATACTTTCAAGCCATAGGTAAAGCTGTGCCGGCATTGTTATTGACCTTATGTCGACAAGGGTTCTTCTTTATTCCCTTAATACTGGTCCTACCAAATTTTCTAGGCGAACTAGGTGTTTGGATTTCCTTCCCCATTGCAGATGTACTTGCAACCATTGTTACGGGGTATTTTTTAAGGAAAGAGGTTAATGAAACATTGATACACCGATAGAGAAATTGATTTTAAAAGATAAATTTCTAAGGTATTTTGTTTGTTTTTGAACTTAAGGATCGCTTCTGTTGTAAATACCTAGTATTAGGTATGTTAGGTTTGCATATAAAATGTTAAATTGTTGATTGAACACATTTACATTTATGATATGAGAACACTTATTTTTATTGCGCTATTAGTTGGCTTTGTTGCAATAGGTCAAGATAAACCGAGAACAGGTTTACTTTTCGATGATGAAGCTTATATGAAAACTCCCATTAAGGCACAAAATGTGGCTTTTCAAGATGTAGTTACGGAAACTACAAACGCATCCATCAAACAATTTGCACCAACCATAAAGAATCAAGGCGGTTATGGTACTTGTGTGGGTTGGGCAAGTGCTTATTATGGTAGAACAATTATTGAATCAAGATTAAATAATGAACTAGATACGGTAGAAATAAACAAAAATGCTTTTTCTCCTGTTTTTACGTATTTAAATGCAAATGTTGAGGGTGATTACAATTGCCAAGGTGGTGCTTTTATTGGGAAAGCAATGGAAACCATGGTAAATAAGGGCGTGCCTTATTATAAAGATTTTAATGTGATGTGCGAAACAGAAATATCTAATGATCTTTTAAAGTTGGCAGAAGAACATAAAATAAAAGATTTCGCTAGGTTATTTGGATCTGATGAACCCGCTGAAGAAAAAGTAGATAATGTAAAACGTTCTTTAATAAATGGGAATCCCGTAGTAATTGGTTTTAAAGTAGAAGAATCATTTTATAGTGCAAAAACAGTATTCGAACCTGATAATTTAGGTTCGGACGGTGGTCACGCTATGTGTGTTGTAGGTTTTGATGATGACAAGTACGGTGGGTCGTTTGAAGTGATAAATAGTTGGGGGCCTTCTTGGGGTAACAATGGTTATATGTGGATTAGATATAGGGATTTTCCAAATTATACGCGGTACGCTTTTGAAATGATACCATTTCTTTCAAAACCTGAAGAGAAAAAAATGTTAGCAGGGGAATTGGAGTTATTTTTACAAGATGGCAGTCCTATGGAAATAACCAAAGGAAAAGGAACATATGAAGGTTCAGTGTTTGGTTTTCAAGATGTAGTGGTTGAAGAAGATGAAGAAAGTATTGGCGATTATGCAACTAAACTAAGCTACCCTACAAATACCCGTTATAGGATTAATACAAAAATTGATCAGCCGGCATATGTATATGTTTTAGGTTGGGATTCTGACAATGAGGGTTCATTGCTTTTCCCTCAAAACGACTCAATTAGCTCTTATATAAATTCTGATAAAGAAGAGGTAATTATACCACCCTTGGCGAAATCAGGTAAGAGACAATTTTTTCGTTTAAATAAAGAAGTTGAATCAGATTTTACGATTGTTATTTTTTCTTTGGAAAAAATTGACTTACCGGATATTAAAAGACAATTGGAGACGATGGATGGGGAACTAATGGATAAACTCTATGTTATTTTTGATGATGAACTAATTGATAAAGAGAATATAGAGCTTAATGAAGAAAATATGGGTTTTAAGGCCGAATTTGATAAAGGTTCAATGGCAATGATGATATTGGACATAAAAAGATCCTAACTATGTTGAAGCTCCGAATTCTACTTTTAACACTGTTAGCAATTATATCCTGTAATTGCCAGAATACTGTGAAGAAAAGTCCGGTACAAAAAGAAATAATAGAGGATAAGTATGTTTTGGCATTTTTAGGAGAGAAGAATTATGAAATTTTATCTAGTGTACAAGAAGTGATAAGGTTTAAGATTAAGAAGCATTTATTAGAAGGCACTACAAATGAGTATTCAAATAAATTAATTATTCAAGATACACTAACCAATTCTAAAAGAGATGATTTAATAAAACAATTATTAAATGATACTTCTTATAATTGGACGGCAGTCACAAAGACAAAAGACTTTGAGCCTACGCACCAGGTTTTATTAAAAAGTAATAATGGTCGATTGAATTTGTTAATTGACAAAGAATTTAAAAATGTTGGTTTCATCAATTTAGAAGGGCAAAAAATGGTGGTCGTAACAAAAGAATTTTCTTTGTTCTTAAGCAACATGTAAATCGAAACAAACATCTAATCCTTACAATTTGATAAAGTCTGTAATACGGAATTTACGTGGTGGAATAAGTTTTTTGTTAATGAAAGAAGCTTTTTTCTGTATGCTTTTTTCTTTCCTAATTCTAGGTGTTGTATTGTTGATAGGTCTTAATCTTAGTTTCTTTAGTCCTTTTAAAAACGCTTTTAAGGATTTTAGTTATTTAGATCTGTATCATGCGGAAAAATTAGATGATAATGATTTTCATATAAACCAGGATATTATTCTAGTTAATATAGATAGATTAAACAGAAAAGAGATTGCCGAGGTTTTAGATAAATTACAACAGTTTCAACCAAAAATCATTGGTATTGATATCATTTTTAAGGATAAAAAGGATCCTATATGGGATAATTATTTAGCGGGTAAGTTAAAGGATGAATCTTTGGTATTTGCCTATTCTATTATTGGGTCAAATGAAGTAAACACAGATAGTACACTTCATAAAATTGATGATAATAAAGGGTATGCAAACTTTAACTTTAACAAAGAGACAATAGTTATTAGAAATTTTCAAGGTGTTCGGAAATTAGAAAATAAAACTTTGACTTCCTTCCCTGTTATGATAGCGAAAAACTATATGGGAGATAGTTGGTATTGTAATAACGAAATTTTTCTTGAAAAAGAAATTCCTATTCAATACACAGGAAGAAGGGATGAGTTTTTAATATTGGAAAGTAGGGATCTTCTTGGAAAAGAAGCAATTCCTTTTATAAAGGACAAAATTGTTTTGGTAGGGTATTTAGGAAATGAGATGGCATACAAATATGATATTGAGGATAAACATTATACTCCAATGAATCCCAAGTTTGTAGGTAAATCTCCTCCAGACACATTTGGTTTGGTCATACATGCAAATATTGTTCAAATGCTAATAGATGGTAATTATATTAAAGTAGTACCAAATTGGGTTTTGGGATTACTAACCATAGTATTGACATTTTTTTCATTAGCATACTTTATTTATTTAGGAAAGAAGCAGTTAGCCAGCTATGTATTGAGGTTGAATTTGGTTCAACTTCTGTTTACAATTTTCTTTGTTTGGCTATCATTATATTTTTTTAAAAATGGAATTTTATTTAAAATAACCACTATAACTGCGGTTGTGGTATTTAGTATGGGTTTAATAGGGTATTATAGAAAATTGGCACATTATTTATATAAAAGATTTAAATGGCAAGGTTATTTTTTTCACGATTAGTAGGTTGTTTTATTCTATTTGTTTTGGGCTTTAACTACGGTTTTGCCCAAAAGAATTATTTTGTTTTTAAAAAAATGGGAAGACCTGTTTTTAACATAAACGATCCGGTTTTAAGGGGTAGTGTTTTTGATGATTCTGATGTGTTAAAACTACACAAAAAAGACACCGTTTATTTAGTTGATGAATTAGGTGAATTATTTGAGCTAAAAGAACCTAAGGAGTATGAATACAGTTCAATAGTAGAATATAGAAAAAAAGAAAATATAGATTCTTTTACAAAAAAGTACTTTTCCTATGTTTGGAAACAGTTTACCAACCAACAAAAAACAAGACAAAGACCAGGCGTTGTGTACAGGGAAGACCGCAACATAAAGCTATTATCCCCTATTGATAGTGTAAAATATTATCTCCCGGAGATAACATTTAAGTGGAAGAATAATACCGATAGCACTAAAGTATTTTTCCATTTAGAAGATCAGTTAACCAAGCATATCTTTAAAATAGGTCTTACTGGTAATGAAATTCATTTATATAGAGATCATTTGATTTTAGAAAATGGGCATAAATATAAATGGGCGGTTACTAAAGAACCATATCCTAATTTTAAAGAAGTTAAGTTTAATAGTTTTGAATTGTTGGATAAAGCCGAATACCTTGTATTAAAAGAGAAAATGGAAACCCTGACCATAGCTTTAAAGTTATTAGGTTTTTCTGATGAGGATATAAAAACAGCTATTTGTTTGGACTATAAATTTTGTGAAAACTGATATTGATATATAAATGGCAAAAAATAAAAAGAAGAAAAAGAAATTAGGGAAGTGGGTATTATTCCGTGATGGGTTGATAAATACGATACTATCTTTAGTTGTTTGCTATTTGTTGTCTCTTTTGTTTTTGAATATTACCTTTTTTAACCCTTTAACTAAAGCCTTACAAGATTTTAGTTTTTTAGATGTGTATTATTCTGAACGTTTAAATGCTGATCCCAACATTGAACCTAATATTTTATTGATCAACATAGAGCATAAGACCAGAAATGAAATTGGTCTAATGTTAAAGGAAGTATTGAAAGCAAAGCCTAAAGTAGTTGGATTTGATGTAGTTTTAAAGGAGTTCAGAAAGACGGCCGAAGATAGTTTACTGGCTAGCTATCTGGATAATAAAAGGGTTGTAAATTCTTTCGTGATTGATAAAGAAGAATTTATTTCGAATCATTCTTTTTTCAGTGGAAGTAATGATATTGGATTTGTGAATTTTAATTTTAATAATCAAAATTCGGTAATTAGAAAGTTTGACAGCGAAATAAAGCAGCACAACAAAATCTATAAATCATTCTCTTTACAAATTGCCAAGAAGTATTTGAATAACCATAAATGGAAAAATTTAAACATTGACAAGAAACTAATAAATAGTAGTGTAATTAATTATAAGGGAAATCTAGAGAAATTCCTATGTTTTTCAATTGATGAATTTATGCTTTTAAAGGATAAAAGCATAGTAGAAAATAAAATAGTTCTTGTTGGTTATTTAGGTACCCCAACTGGTAATGTTTTTGATGTTGAGGATAAACATTTTACTCCATTGAATGAAATTACTTCCGGTAAAAGTATACCAGACATGTATGGTTTGGTAATACATGCCAACATAATAGCCATGATATTGAACAACAGTTTTATGTTTGAAGTAGGTAATGGTTGGATATTTTTTCTGATGTTTTTCTTTAGCCTTTTAGCAAGTATTTATTTTATATGGCTAACCAGACGATTAAAAATTAGTTATAGAACCGCAAGAAAAGCGGTGTTGTTTGTTTTTGCTATTTTACTAGTATGGTTTACGTTGGTTTTGTTTAAGAAAGGAATAGTCATAAAATCTGCTCCTATCATTGCGGTAACCGTATTTAGTGCCGGTTTTATAAAGTTTTATAAACATCTTGTGAGGTGGATGAATACCAAATTGAAATTTAAGTCTTATTTGAAGTAATTCATTTTATTTTAATCTCGCTACATTTACAATTTGAGATGTAAATTTGGAATCGTTTTCTAATATGGTATAAAAGCTTTTGATGTATTCTTTAGCTTTTTCATGACTTTTTTTGTCTTCAAAATGTATTTTAAGGCTTTCTATAAGGTTATCTATTTCTGAGCGTTTGTCTAGAAATAATTGACGTACTTCTTGAAATAATTTTTCGTCCCTTTTAAAGCCTCTGTAAGCACGTTGTTGCACATTAGCTATATCTAATGTAGTATTTTGAACGTTGGACACTACGGCATAGCTGGCGTTCACTAAGCCGGACATGTCAAAATCATAAGGTAACGGAATTGTTTTGCCTTCTTTAAAAAGTAATTTTTGGTTGTGTTGGTACGCTGTGGAGAAATCTGTGTTGCCGATCATAAACTGAAAAAAAGCATTTGTAATTGAAGCTATTTCAGCTTGATTTAATGGGTGAACAAAACGTTTTAATACTTGGGCGCCGTGTCTTTTTGCAACAACCTTATCATCTTCTATTAGTATCGCCTTTAAGTGATATGTTTTTGGTTTTTTTGCTGCATAAGCCTCTTCGTTTTCATACAAATTAGAATTCTGAAGTTCTTTTGGTATAAATGAAGCTAATGGATGTATTTCAGATTTCTCGCCTCTTGTATCTACATATTCAATAGACGCTAAGCGAGTTCTAAAATGAGTATTAGAAAGTAACTCATAAATTTTATACGCTAAATATTCCTTTAATACATCGTCATTACCTCTATTCTGCAATAAGCACGGTAATACTATTTTAAGTTTTTTATGACCTTTAAATGGGGTGTTGTTTGAAGATGATTTTTTGATGTTCATTTTCAAAGGCGGAAAATAACAATTTGCCCTTCTAAAATTTCCTCGTGCATTTAAATATACCGGTATGGTGTCCCAACTTGTGTCGGTTTTGTATATTAAATCTGTGTAGACGGCATTGTTTTTATCTGTTTGTTTTTTTACCTGTTTGTTAGGGTATTGAAGTTTAAGGGTTATCGGTTCATTGTTTAAAAAAAAAAGTTCTTTGGTTTGAGCTTGAGCATAAGTGATGACATTATAAATAAATGCTATTAAAATAATTACTTGTTTCAATATAGACTTATTTCTATCGATCACTGCTTTTTTAAAATTGACTGAACTTAAGAATACTAGATGCCGAATTTTCACCGTCTTTAGATACTACCAATAAATAATAATCTTTATTTGGATCAAAATTAAGAATGGTAAAAGTTACGGTAGTACTGGTCAAATCAGTTGACATTCCCGAATTATTAGTTGGACTTATATTTTCTTCTGGACTCCAATAAACATCATATTTAAGATTTCCATCATTGTCCAAGTCTCCACCTTGCCATTCAAATTTTACATCCATTGAATTAGTTCCGGGAAAAAATTCCGGAGCGTTAAAAAATACAGCTAATGGTACATTATTATTATTCTCTTCGGCTATAGGTGTTCTAAAATTTCTTTTATCACTTGAAGCTTGTGTACTTGTAATTTGCCATTCGTAGGCTTCATTATAATTTACATCATATTTAAATTCATAAAAACCATCTTGATTTGTTTCAAAATCGGTTATATCTATTTCAATATCATTTAATAACAAGGTAAAGGAAGTTAGTTCACCTTGGGGCTTCCAAGAAAAAGGGATGGTAATAGTATTATCATTTGGCACGCCCTCCTCACATTTAGAATTTGGTTCTGGGTATTCAAGAATTATGGCAAATTTTGATGCTTCAAATTCACCGGAACAGCTGTAATGAACAAAGCAGCAGAGAGCTATTAAACCTATTATCAACTTTTTCATTTTCATTTTTTTAAAAATTTGAATTCAATTTTGCTCTTGTTCTCAGAAATCATTCTACAGAAGTACATTCCTTTTTGGACGCTAGAAACATCTAGGTTTATAATGTTAGATTCATTGTTATTAGTATTGGTGTAAACCAAACGCCCATGCATGTCAAAAATTTCTACCTGATAGGCTCCTGTAAAATCTTTATTTAAGATATTTATTGAATTATATGTGGGATTTGGATAAATGGTGAAATCGTTTAACAATACCTTTTTTTCAATAGTACCAAGGCATAAAGTTTCACCTGAAATGGAAATCGTATTCAACCCTTCCTCTAGAGTTATATCTAAATTATTTTCTTTAATGTCGTTAAACTCAAATTGGTAATTGGTTCCATTAAGCTTAACATTGTATTTAGTACTTCCCGAAACAATGAAATTGCCAACTTTTGTTTTAAGGTTGACACCTTGTTCTTCAACAGCTATCCCTTGTAATTCAGCTACTTCAATAATATAGGTAGGTGGTAAAGTATTTGCGGGTATGGTTGTATTTAAATTTTGATTAAAACTCAATGAGATTTCATATTTGCCTATAGATAGATTTTCGAATATTAATTTGAAATTTTCTGAATCATTTCTGTCGATTTTTTTGGTCTCATTATAGTTGATATTATCTAAGCCGTTAATGGAAACATCGAATACGAAAAAAGAGGCGTTACTAATTTCAATTGAACCTTTTTGATCGCTACCGGGACATCGAGGGTTTTTTGCTAGTACTGTTATAGTTCTAGGGTCAAACGTTGTCGCGTCTGATGTAGAGCTTATTAAAATTACTTCTGCATCTTCTTGACCTATAGGATTGTAATTAACACCTGAATCTAGCTGGAGGTAAAGACTTTCATTATTTTCATCAATATTGTCTTCAAGTGCCTTGATAAATATACTTTTGGTTTTATCTAAATTTGCTTTAAAGGTAACTTTTCTATTTTCTGGTGATATTATGGTTTCTTTGTCTTCCAAATAGATTAAATAATCTTCATTTTCAGTTACATTCAATTCATTTGTTAAGCCAGAGATTTTAAACTCAACTTCTATATCCGTAACAGGGATTGTATTTAATTCAATTATAACCTCTGCAAAATCATTGTCATCGGCTTCTCTTGATAAGTTATCATTGCCAGTCCTAATACTAGCTGTGTACTCAGCCAAATCTTCACTTTCAATGGTGATTTGAGCTTGATTATTCACGTTTTTTATCCCGTAAGATTCACCTGATAATATTTTTATTGTAACATTTTCATCTGACTCAAATTTGTCATCATTTACAGGTGCAACTGTAATTGAGCCTGACTGTTCCTGGAAAGGAATGGTAATAGTTCCAATTCCCGTATTGTAATCTAAGCCTGCAATAGTATAATCTTCACCTGGTATGGCATCGCCATCATTTAAAATGATCTCATAATTGACTTTAATATCTCCACCAGTAGAATTTGGTGCATCTAGTTCAGCAGTAAATCTTGCATTTTTTATAGGGCTTTCAGTTGCAATTTGTTCATTTGGTTCACTATAAATGGTAACAGGTACAACATCAACTATAAAAATCTGAAAGAATGAAGCTGAAAATCCATCTCCATCTGGGTCTTCTATAGTATAATTAGCGTTGTTGTCAGTTGTAAAACTCAATCCAAAACTTTCACCATAATCTCTAAGGCTTGACCCTGAGTCTGAAATTTCATTATTATTGTCATCCAAAAGAAACTGCAGTTGAAATTGGTTGTCAAAAGGGAGGTCGTCTGGTTTTACTGTACCATTCAAAACATCATCTGGATCAATTTTTTGAAAATCTTGTTCCGTAACATCACCACTATAACCTACATTAAAATCATATGTAATTCCTGTAGGAACTCCTTTTTCAGCCTTAAACTGAATACTTAGTTGTTTTCCTTCTTCAATAGTATAGGCTCTACAGCAGTTTGATTCAAACTCTAGGTCTCCTGTTATTAGCTTTAAATCGCCATCTGGATCGGCTATAGCGGTGACATAAAAGATTCCTTCGGAATCAATTATTTCGGCAAATATGGTTTCTGTTGTAATACTAAATTCTGTAGAACTTGTAGGATTGTCAATAGTTAACGCATATGATTCCCGTTCACTATCGGTGTCCGTATTTAAATCTAACACTAAACTTCCTTCGCTTTCCCCTTCATCAATTTCAATCATGATAGTAGTTTCGGCTAATGTTGTACTATCGAACAAAGCAAAATCTGATTCTTCAGCACTTGATAGTTCCATCGTTACTGGAAATAAAATACTATCGCCAGTATTATTGACCCAAGGATTGCCCTGAGAATCTGTTAATGTTATTGTGAAAATATCACTTAAACCTTCGTAACCCCCAGAATTGTCAAATTCTACGGTGATAATATCGGAAACTTCAGGAACTACATTTTTGATTGTTAGCTCAAATGATACACTGCCGTCATCATTTAAGTTGTTTGAATTCCAACTATAAATATTTGAAGGGTCTGGACTAAAGTTGATTATCAATGTTTCATCTTCTTCTGCTTGCGTATCAGAATTGATTAAAAAGGAGAAAGACCCATCGCTATTGGCAGTGCTCTGAACATTAAAATTTTTAGGATTATCATCTAACATAAAATCCTCACCAGGCACAGCATCACTCCCAGAAATATTGTAAAATACAGAATAGTCATAATTGTCTGTCGCCGGCGAAAGCGCCTTAAGATCAATTGAAAATTCTTGACCCTCGTTAATTTCAATGGAAGTGATATTGCTTATTTCTGTACCGTTAATCCTTGGGGTTAATACAATTTCAAAGGGTTCAGATTCTAATAGTGGAGCATCATCAATGGCAACTTCAAAATTTAAACTTCCGTCTGATTCTGTTTCAGAATTATCCCAAACATAATTTTCTAAAAGTTTTAAGTTAATTTGAATAATATCGCCTTCATCTGGAGCATTGTCCGCTATAGTATTAAAGGTAATTACGTTATCAGGTTCAACTGTGTTTGTTATTGTAAAATCGGCATTGCCAAAACCATCATTTTCAAAATAATTTTCAATACTAAAATCTTCTGGACTCCCTATTGTTACCATTTTAAACCTGACATTATCATTATTTAGATTGGTGTCAACGGCATTAAATTCTAATGTAAATTCGTTTCCTTCCTGTACTGAAAAATCTGGTAAAGCACCAGCACCATTTATGGAAGCCGATATAGGTATGACCGCAATGTTCTCAAGAGATATTTCAAAGGTTAAACTGCCATCAGAATTTGCATTTTCCCATTCATAATTACCTGTAGGTTTTGGTAGTGTTATCACTAAATTCTCATTCTCATTTACATCTGCATCTTTTAAAATATTGAATCTGATATTATCAAAAAGGTCACCGTTAAAATCAAATCTGATCTCCCATGGATCAAACCCGTCTATTGAATAATCAGATTCAGTAGCCGAACCACTTAAATCATGTTCTATTTCTAAAATATTATTGGCAAAAGCTTCTGAAAATGCTTCAAATCTTATAGCAAATGAACTGCCTTCTTCTACAGAGTAATTTGGCGATTGTCCTGCGTCTACTAAATAGGCATTTATTTGTAAAACCTCAGGTGCTGCACAATTAAGACTATAACCAGCAGAACTGTCTTTATGCCATCCTAAAGGTTCATTGGGTCTATCGGGACAATCTCCCGAGGTCTTGTTGTTGGCAGCAGTCATATCATTGACCTGAATACAGGTTAAAGGATTGTTACAGATAAACAGTTTCTCCAATTGGTTAATAGGGATAGTGGAAATATCAAGACTTTCCAAGTCATTGTTGTCCAAAAATATTTCACGTAAGGAGGTATTTTGGGAAAGATCTATGGTAGTTAGATTATTATCTGCCATGCCCAAAAATTCAAGTTGTGTATTATTGGAAATATCTAAAGTTTGAAATGCGGACAAATAACCGAAGAATAACGTTAATGCCGTATTCTGACTTAAATCGATTTCTGTTAAATTGGTATTTCTAGCGACATTTAAACTCGTTATGTTTATATTTTGGGTTACATCAATTGAATTTAAATTATTGTTTTCTAAGCTTAATGACAATAAATTGGTGTTGTTGCCAATATCCAAGGATACAATTGAATTGTTATTTACATTTAGTGTCTGTAAAGCAGTAAAATTTTCAATACCAGAGAGACTGGAAATGCCTAAGTTCTGCATGTCAAGGGTTATTACGTTTTGAATATCGGATGTCAAAACTCGTCCATTTAATATTCCTTGACTATCTATGCCTTGTGCTATCAAATAACCTTCAAATGCCATGTCCGGTATTGTTGTATAGGTTTCTCCGCTACAATTCTCGCTGTAATTGGTGCTTGCTTCTTTTTGCCAACCAGCCTGGCTATTTGCATTCGCCAAACTGCTGACCTCAATACAGATTAGACCAGTGTTTCCCCTAGTATCAAAAGTTAAAAGATTGCCATCAACTCCTGAAATATTTAATGCACTTATATTTGGGT
Source organism: Maribacter sp. UBA3344 (assembly GCF_002362375.1). NCBI lineage: Bacteria > Pseudomonadati > Bacteroidota > Flavobacteriia > Flavobacteriales > Flavobacteriaceae > Maribacter > Maribacter sp. UBA3344. The sequence continues at coordinate 39,248 of NZ_DERI01000021.1, forward strand.
TGTTAGATAGGGTAAGCTTGCCAAGATTTGCCTTATTTCCCATAGATATTGTGGTGAGATTATTGTCTGTAATATCTAATTCTTGAATGGCACTGTTGGAAGAAAAATCTACGTTCGTTAAACTATTGAAGTTTAGGCCTACGGTTTGTAAATTAACCAGACCGTTGATCAGTAATGTTTCCATATCATTGTTCCAGGCCCGTAATTCTCGTAATAAGGTATTTTGGGTCAGATCAAGATCGATGATATTATTGCCTTCTATTCTTAAGATTTCAAGATTTGTAAAAAATTCAATTCCATTAATATTTAGCAACCCTAATCCTGGAGGGTTATTCACTAAATTAACGCTTCCCGAAAGATTAAGAGAAGTAGTTGAAAGGGCATCTGAAAGGAGAATTCTACCATCTGAAACTCCTTCACTATCTATACCTTGCGCAATAAGTTCGTTCTCAAAAGCTGTATCAACGGATACATATTGCCCTTGCCCTAAATAGAAGCATAAAAGACAAATTGCAAACAGTAATTTCATTTTCATTTTTCTGTAATTTAAATGCTAAAACTTTTATCTAAAAACATCTTGAAACAGCGGTAGGTTAAGCCCAAAATATAAATGCTTCATATTACCATCAATAATAAAATTGCTCAATGAAGCCGATCCAATTGTAATTGGTCCAAAGCGGACACCAATACCTGCAGAAACATCACTTGAATTTTGTTCATAGGCAATAGGTAAATACACACTAAATTTTTGAGTTTCGTATCTTGGCGTAAGTGTAATAAGGTCTAGTCTACTATTAGTATATAAGTCTTCTTGTTTGGTTAAAGATTTTATATAATTTAAATTTATATAGTAGTTCTTATCATTAAATAGTATATAATCTACACCTATATTTAAAGAGCGGGGCAGTGCAAAAGTGACCTCGCCTTGTTGGGGATTTGATGTAATATCAGGACTTTGCCTTAATGCTTCTACTAAACCATTATCGGCAATTTCACTGTTTTCAATAGAAGTTGGTACGGTAGAGAACAAGCTGTCCTGTTGTATGGTATTGGAATAGGTAATACTTCCTATGTCCAGAACGGAAGCACTGATTTTTACTTTATAGGTATTCACGGCTCCGGCATTACTACGTACATCTACCCGGTTGGTCTCCCTAGGGCGCCATTCATAGACCATACCTAAATCACCACCATAACCTGATCCACTATTACTAAATCCTCCAAAAGCATGTGAATAGAATCTTTCAGGATTGTTCTGTAAATTATCTCCTGCTGTATTTAAATATGTTAGATCTACCGAAGTAAAATCTACTTCGCCCAAAGTACCGGAGGTGTAGTTACCTGTTAAGGTGCCTCTTGCCTCAACTGCCTTATTTCCCAATAAATATTTTGCGGTACCCCCTATTTTAATAAAATGATAATTAGCGTTTAGTAGAACGAAGGCATAGTTTAACCCAATTTCTTTCCATTGTTGTGTGGTGTTATTGAAAGAGGAATTAAATTCGCCTCCTCCTTCCGCGTTTTCAAGACCACTGTATAAATGGTCAAAGAATTGACCGTTGAAATTGGAATAGTCAGAAAAACTTCTTGATCGAAGAATTAGACCTACGGCGTGGTTATCATTTATGTTGTATAGAACAGAGGGGAGCATAACGTCAGAATCGGAAACCATAAAATTGAAATTTGATGATTCATCTATATGTTCTTCAAAATTCAACCCGTTAAATCCCGTTGGATTGCTCTCAATATTAAAATAATCAATAGCACCAAAATCTGAAATTCCCAATTGATTATAGGATATTGCATTTACGTGCCATCTGTATTTTGATTGTGCAGTATTTGCAGGATTGGTAACTGACCCATAGATTCCATTATAATTGTCAAAACTAAACCCATGACCTATTTGAGAATAAATACTGATTGGTATTATTAATGTAAATAGAATAATCTGTAATGGATTGATTCTCATTTTGTTGTGGTTGGTTTGGTGGTTTATTTATTACGTGGGGGATTTTTAAAAGTATTAAAAGAAATTAATCCATATTGTGATTTTAATTTAATTTCATCGAATAAATCGTGATTTTACCGATTAAATCAAATATAGACTTGATTTAAATGATAGAAAATACCTTTTAATGGGTATTTTATTGATTATTTCCTGTTGGTCAGCCTGTTATAGTGACTGAAAAATATAAGAGTATTTAAACTTCTATCTGTTAAAGGGAAGTAGTAATCAAATTAATATTAGATAATTCTCTTTCTTGGTAAATAGTTTTATCTTCTTTAGGAAGATCACTTTCTAAAATGGTTATGGTTTTCTTAATTTTATATGGAAGTAGAATTTGCTCTACGGTTTGATATTCATTTATGATCGATTCTGTTTTTCTAGTCAAAGATGATTTTATTTGACCACGCTTATAGAACGATATTTTTTCTGTTTCTTCAATTGCGTTCAATAACCCTGTGTAAGTACTATAGTAGTGTCTTTTGGTCAAAATAATACGTTTCCCTCGTTTATTTAAATTACCAATTTCAGTGGTTACTTGGGGGAACTCAATGGTAAAACACTCTTCATCATTAATAATTTTTCGTCTTCTATAATCGGTTATTTCCGGATTTGATATCCATGAAAAATCATCAAAATAATAAAATATACTAGGTCTTATTTTTTGTTTAAAATCATAGGTATCTTGATTTGCTGTTGTACCTATTTTTGGAGCTCCTTGATTCCATTTTTCTTCGTCTAAATACTTATAGGAAAGAGAGTCGCTATTCACAATTAGATATTCTTCCGGATCACTAAAATTTCTAGAAATGACTCTTGTTTTGTTAGAACTAAGCTCATATTCATATGCATATTCCTTTGGTTTTTGCCCTAGCCTAGTTCCAATTTTTTCGGTGATTACTTCTTTAAACTGAATCTGTTTTACCTGCCCCATATTTTTAAGACCTCCCATACTTTTAAAATAGCGGGTAAATATAAGTTCTGGGTTTATATCCCGGTCCGAAGTGTTTTCATTTAACACAATGTTTTTAGTAGGATTATTAACGTTCATCCAACCGGTTTTTACAGCTTCAAGGCGTTTGGCTTTTCCAGGGTGCGTTCTACTGTCTTCTATAAGCGTATAATTATCGAACATGCTTTGAGCTTCTTCTAAAGTGCTTCCCATCATAGCCATAGTTTTGCCTGCAAAACGATCAGCGTCAATTTCCCATCTTGGATTACTGCCTTTTTTGTTTAATGCATGGTATAGTAAAAAATGGCCCACTTCATGTGCCAAAACGCCAATTGAGGCCCAATCTGTTTTGGATGATTTATCCATGCTATTTAACCATTTTGGATCGTAAAGAATATATGGCTGTGAATTGCCGCTTTTATCTTGCTCTATTGTTGCTATTGCATTGTTTATCTTGGCACATTTTCTTAGCTTAAACACTTTCTTTAATTGCATTTGTGCCATCATTTGATCTACAATTAGTTCAGCTTCTGGGTCGGCCATCTCACTTTGATAGCCAAAACAGAGTTCATCTATATCTTCGGTTACTATATCTTGTTGAAAACCTTGTGCATTTAAATCGATAGCCAGAAATACTATAAATATGATGGTGCCTAGTTGTTTCATTTATAAGCGTTTGTCTCTACAAAATAAGATTTTTTTATTAATTGTTAATCCTTGACATAATATTCCGTATAACTTTCTTCCACAATACCATCACCATTGTTATCTTCTTCATCAAATATTATGGTTAACTCCGTATTGGTAACGGTAAAGCGTTCAATAGAAATAATTTCTCCATTTGGGTAGATGTTTTGATCTACAATCACACCGTTTTCTAAATATTCGTAAGACTGTGCCACTAATACTAGGGTGTTTGTTGAAGTATCATAACTCCAATTTCCGCTTTCTATTTCTACAATGGTATCGGCTGGCCCTTCCGGTCCTTGTTGCTTATCCAACTCAGTTAAAGAGCTGACAAATGTTCCATCTAGTTTAAACTCTAAAGTTAACTCTGTTATCGTGTAACATGAATTTTCATTAGGTGCATCATCACAGTATTCCTTATTATGTTCTACAATTTCTAAGTCATCTTCAGACAATTCTTCGTACTTAGCAAAATTCCATACCCCAATAAGTTCATCGTTTCCTTCAAGATTTTCATCTATAACGTCTAAAAGAAACTGTTCTGCTTGTAAAATCACATCTGCTCCAATCTGTGATTTTAAAGTTTCTGCCTTGCTTATTAAACTTTGAATATCCATAATGCTAGAATTAATACAGTCACTAATGTTACCATCTGCAGCACAAGATGCTAGCGCTGATATTTCAGGGAGTACAAGTGACTGATTTGAAAGTTGGGTGCAATACGCATCTTCAAGAACAGATAGATTACAACACGGGAACATATCTCTATAAATATCGTTACATTCTTTGGCGGTTAAGTTTAAAGCCTGAAACTTAATATTGTTGTCTTCCTTTATTTTACACCAGCTATCTAAAGCCCAGGTTTTACCGTTTGCCATTGAAAGTAATGGAGTTTGTAACTTTGAACAGTCCGCTTCCTTTTTTGTTAGTATAGACTTGTTGGTAAATGAGGTGTCAGAAACATCAATATCTTCTATAAATACAGTCTCCTGGTTTACTTGCATAATTGCAATATCAAGATTGGTGTTTTCATCTTTAAAATTATATATGACCAGTACATTTTCAGATGTATACATCTTTGATGGTAAACCTGTTTCCAAATTTATTTCTATAATAGTACTGTTTTCGCCATCTGATAAGATTATTTGTTCAAATACACCGTCTAAATCTTGGTCTATTGTCGTAGCTGTTGCACCGTTTTGATTAAATAATACATAAGGAGTTTTTGCATCATTGGTCTCCATTATAGCTGTACCATTGAATAAAAGTTCTGCTCCACTTGGTGTTTCTGGAGTAGATGGTTCCGTTGGCGTTTCTATGGACTCTTCTGTGTCTTCTTTTAAAGGCTCAACATAATTGCCGTCATCTGGTGAAGAGCAAGCTAAAGTAATACTTAACAGAAAGATGCATATTAATGATTTGTTCATAATTGAGAGGTTTTAATTTTTCTTTTATGGAATTTGGATATTTTAAGACCAACATAGACATTTGCTAAGTTTGCCTGTTTGGAAATGTTACTGAAAATAGTGCTTGAACCAACGAACAAAGGGCCTAGTCTAATACCGGCACCTAAAGCTGTTTTTCCTAAGTTACCGGTAGAAACCGGTAGGTACGCACCAAAAATGCGTGTTTCATATCTAGGTGTAAAGGTGATAAGGTTTATACGGTTGTTATTGAAATAGGCATTTTTTTCTACTAAATTTTGATTTACATTGAGGTTTAAATAAAACTTGTTGTGAAGATTATAATCAATATTTAAATGCATAGAGGTAGGTAGTGATACTTTAAAGCTTTCATTGTATTTGTTCTGTGATGCATTATTGTCTAATGTTTCTATAAAATCTTCCTCTAGTTCTTGGGCACTTACGTTTCCATTTATAATGTAGTCTGTAATTTGACCGTTGTCGTAGGCAATACTGCCAATATCTATAATTGATAACCCAATTTTAAGCTTGTATTGGTTAAACCCTCTTGGATTATTAGCATTAGAATCTGCTATCGATGAATTAGACCTGTATTCGTACACAAAACCAAAATCGGCACCTATGCCCGATGAAAGCTCATTAAAGTAATCGACTGAGTCTTGTTCGTCACTATAGCTAATAGCGTAAGTAAAATCACCTGTTAATGCTACTTGATTATTTGTGTTGTCGTAATTTCCAGCCAATGAGTTTGATATGCCTTGTACTGCTCCTCCGCCAATAAGATATTTTATGGTTGTGCCACCTTTAAAAAGGTTGTGGGTGTTACTGAATAATACTCTACCATATGAAATTCCTATTTCTGCCCAGGCATGTGTTGTAAAATCTAAATTTTCTTGTTGAAAATTAAAATTGTTAGCTGGAAAGCCTTCATAGATACCCTCAAATAATTCTCCATTTACATTATTGAAATTACTCTCTATTCTTAATCTTGAAATTAATCCAACACTACTTTTTTCATTCAATGAAAAAATAAATGAAGGACCTAAAATTTCAGCATTAAAAACAATTTCATTTTTGTTAGAAGGAAATTTTTCTGAACCCTCAAAGCCGTCATCACCAAGAATTTTATTAAGGTTTTCTAAGGTTAGGTTAGCGTAATCTGTTGCCAATATGCTTCCAACAGAAAGTACACTTACTTCCGATTTTGTTCTGGAATCAGCAAGAGCGCCTGGGTTGTTTAATATTGCATGAATCCCACTGTAGTTATCGGTATCATACCCTACGTAGTTTTGGCTAAGTGCTATTTCACTTGCGAAGACAGTTAAAAGGATTAAGAAGTTTCTCATAATAATTTTAGATTAAACGATAATGTCGATTAATGCCAAAACTATCTGATATTCAAATATGTTAAAATACCCGATTACGGGTATTTTAATAAGGTAGTAAACCTTTTTCAGATTATTCCGTAAGTAGCGTTAGAAACGCTAAAGAATACGAATATGATTTTTATTTTATCACAGTTGATCGCGGTTGCCATATTTCTATTGGTATGGAAATTGAAAGAGTTGATTTCCAATCAAAACACATATATGAAGCTGCTAAAGGAAGAAGTTCCTAAAGCAGCTAAATTGAGAAATTAGGTTAGTTTGCAGGTTGTGCATGTAACAACTCCATTCCGGTAGATGACCTAGGTTTAAAACCTGTCCAGACTTTTTCGTTGGAATCTTCCTGAACTTCTAAAAACTTGGTGTTGTCTTGGTTTTTTAAATGCTTACCTATGAAGGCAGTTACAAAATGCTGGTTTATATTATTCATTTTGCGCTGATCCCAAGATGGCTCTGCGTATCTGTAATATTCATCTATATGTAGACCTGGTGCCAAAGCTTCTGCTGGTGGTGGGTTAGGGGCTACATTATGTCTTGCATTCATATAGGTCAGCAAATAACGGTCGGCATTTACTGCACCCTCGTATATGGCTTTGATTCCCTTTTCATAACCAGAGATATCATCTTGGCTGCCGGCAATAAAAAAAGTAGGGGTTTTTAATCTTTTTAATCCTTCGGCATCCCAAACACCACGTTCCATTCCCCATGGTGCAAATGCTACGATTGCCTTAATTCTAGCATCGGTCATTTTTTCGTAAGCAGCATTTCCGGCTGTATGTACTGAAATAGCAGTGCTGCCACCGGTCATTCCTGTAAAGAATTGTGCCAGACCAGCGCTATAACCGGCCCCGCCAACATTTAATACACCGTAGCCTCCCATGGAGTACCCTATAATTGCGGTATTGTTAGCGTCTACTACACCTTCTAAATTATTTTTAGAGCCTTTTGCACCCATTTTTTCCATTTCATTGATTACAAAACGAATATCCTTTGGTCTGTTCAATAATGTGCTTTGAAATGCATTGGCGTCTTTGAAAGTTGAATCGGTATGATCTATGGCTGCAACGATATACCCTTTAGATGCGAGGTTTTCGGTTAAATAGGTCATTAAGTATCTAGAGCCAACATAACCGTGAGAAACAACAACCAAAGGAAACTTATTTCCGGTCTTTGGTGCGGCATCTCTGTATGCGCGTCCCTTAAAGGTAAATGGAGTTAAAGGTCTTAACGAATCTCCCCTAGTCCCCATGACTTCATCATATACAACGGTTTTAGCATCGTCGCCTACATTGGCAGGATACCAAACTTCAATCGTAATTGGTCTGTCATACGTTGGGTCGTTACCTTCTTTTGAATTTAAAATATCTACTTGGTTGGGGTTAACAAGGTTTACCGTCTTTACACCTACCTTATATTCCCCTTTGGCACTTAGTTCTGGTGCATCTGGTAATTGGTCTCCGTAAAGAAAATCATTGGTTTGGGCATTAACCGTATTTATTGTCAATCCGTTGAATAGAATGGCAATTAACGATGCCGAAAATAATAGCGCTCTAAATTTCATAATTGTTAGTTTTTTGCTCTAAATATAAGAATACTTTAATTGTTCGCATATTTTATTGTTAATGTTACAGAACTGTTTTTTTTTCCTTTCTAGGAATACTTAATTATTTAAATAGGAATAGTTGCCCTTCTTTTTAAAGATTGAATTTGTAAATGCCTAGTAAATTTTCATTTTGATAATAATCCTGTTCTAGAGATGCTAATAAAATCTTAAAATCAACATTTGCTCAACTAATTGTTTAATTTTAGAGAAGACTAACTTCAAACTATCAAAATGAAAAAGCACCTTACCAATGCTGGCATACTCTTGCTGGCATGTTTGCTATTGCCGTTATCGGTACTATCTCAAAGAAGAAACAAATTACAAAGTACTTTACCGACCTACCCAGAGGAATTATATTCTAGTTTAGATTATAGATTAATAGGTCCGTTTCGTGGTGGCCGTTCTGCAGCAGTAACTGGAGTACCCGGGGAACCCAATTTGTTTTACTTTGGCGCAGCTGGTGGCGGAGTATGGAAAACACTGGATGGCGGCCGTACTTGGGATAATATTTCCGATGGATATTTTGGTGGAAGCATTGGAGCCGTAGAAGTTGCAAAAAGCGATCCTAATGTCATTTATGTTGGTGGTGGTGAAAAAACCTTAAGAGGTAATGTATCTTCTGGTTACGGAGTGTGGAAAACCGAGGATGGTGGTAAAACTTGGGCTACGGCCGGATTGGAAAAAAGCAGGCACGTACCTCGTCTTCGCGTGCACCCTACAGATTATAATACAGTTTATGCTGCTGTGCTTGGTGATATTTATAAACCAACAAAAGACCGTGGTATATATAAAAGTACCGATGGTGGAAAAAATTGGAAACAGGTACTTTTTGTAAACGAACAGGCCGGTGCGGTAGATCTGACTTTTGATCCTAACAACCCAAGAATATTATATGCATCTACATGGCATGCACAACGTACGCCTTACAGTTTAATTAGTGGTGGCGATGGTTCTGCACTTTGGAAAAGTATGGATAGTGGTGAGACCTGGACAGAGATTTCCAAAAATGATGGTTTTCCTACCGATACTTTAGGTATTATAGGAGTAGCTGTTTCGCCAAAAAACTCGGAAAAAGTTTGGGCAATTGTTGAAAACAAAGATAAAGGTGGATTATATCGTTCAGAAAATGGAGGTGAAACATGGTCTCTTGTAAATGAAGAACGTAAAATTCGTCAGCGCGCATGGTATTACACTAGAGTGTATGCCGATACTCAAGATGAAGATGTTGTTTATGTGCTGAATGTAAACTACCATAAGTCTACCGATGGTGGTAAAACGTTCAATACCTTCAATGCTCCGCATGGGGATCACCATGATCTGTGGATTTCTCCTGAAAATTCTCAACGTATGATCATTGGTGATGATGGTGGTGCACAAATTTCCTATGATGGCGGAGAAACGTGGAGTACTTATTACAACCAGCCTACTGCTCAATTTTATAGGGTCACTACAGACAATTCTTTCCCGTATAGAATTTATGTGGCACAACAAGATAATTCAACCTTGCGGATAGAGCATAGAAGTGATGGTCGTACTATTGATGATAACAACTGGGAGGAAACTGCAGGAGGTGAGTCTGCATGGATTGCCGTAGACCCAACCAATGATGATATTGTCTACGGTGGTAGTTATGACGGATTTCTAACTCGTGTAAATCATGAAACGGGTTCTGTAAGAGGAGTCAATGTATGGCCGGACAATCCTATGGGAGCCGGAGCAGAAGCAATGAAGTACCGTTTTCAATGGAATTTCCCTATTCTGTTCAGTAGACATAATCCTAAGAAACTATATACCTTTTCCAATTATGTGCATGTAACGGAAAATGAAGGTCAAAGCTGGGAAGTTATAAGTGGTGACCTTACAAGAAATGACCCTACAAAATTAGGTTCAAGTGGCGGTCCTATTACTCAAGATAATACCAGTGTTGAATATTACTGTACCATTTTTACGGCAAACGAGAGTCCTTTAAAAGAAGGTTTGCTTTGGGTAGGTAGTGATGATGGATTAATACACGTTTCAAAAGATGCCGGTGCAACGTGGGAAAATGTTACTCCGCCGAATATGCCAGAGTGGAATATGATCAATAGTATTGAACCTTCTAATTTTGATGAGGGTACCTGCTATGTTGCGGCAACGAGATATAAGCTGGGCGATTTTCAACCCTACCTTTATAAAACAACGGACTATGGTAAAACATGGTCAAAAATAACGAACGGTATACCTGCTGAACATTTCACAAGGGTGCTTCGTGAAGATCCTAAAAAGAAAGGTTTGTTATATGCCGGTACAGAAACCGGTATGTATGTTTCGTTCAACGACGGGGCAAGCTGGTCTTCTTTTCAAATGAATTTGCCAATTGTGCCAATTACGGATTTAACGATCAAAGATGATAACTTAATAGTGGCTACACAAGGTAGAAGTCTATGGATTATTGATGACCTAACTGTTTTACATCAGTTAGATGAATCTAAGAAAAGTGCAAGTACTGTATTGTTTAAGCCAAAGGATTCTTACCGAACTAAGGGTATGGCAGCTAATAAGCCCTCCAAAACATCAGGACAGAATTTGGAGAACGGTGTAATTACTCATTTTTTACTTAAGAATTATTCAGAGAAAGATACGGTTCAGTTGACCTATACTAGTATGGCAGGTGATACCTTGGCGCTATATAAAAATCATTTGAAGAAAGATGGGTCGCTGAGCGGAGTCGAAGCGAAAAAATTTGAAGTTAAAAAAGGCGGGAACACTTTTGTTTGGGATACGCGAGGTAAAGGAGCCAGCAAATTGGAAGGTATGATTTTCTGGTGGGCTAGTTTAGACGGGGCAAAAGCAGTGCCTGGTGATTATAAAGTTCATTTGAACGTAAATGGTACCAATAGCAGCGAAACGTTTACCATTTTGCCAGACCCAAGAGCGGAAAGTTCAGTGGAAGAAATGCAGCAGCAATTCGATTTTATTACCGATATCAATACTACCATTGAAAATGCGCATCAATCTATAAAGAAGATTAGAAATGTTACTAAGCAACTGAATTCATTTACGGAGCAGTATAAAGATGACGCTAGAACCAAGGATTTGATCGAAAAGGCAAAAGTGATGAAAGAGAAACTTGGTGAGGTAGAGAAGGCACTGTATCAGACTAAAAATAGAAGTAGACAAGATCCTTTAAATTTTCCTATTAAGTTGACCAATAAATTGGGTCATTTAAACAGCTTGGTTTCTATAGGCGACTTTCCACCAACTGAACAAGACATTGCCGTAAAGAATGAACTAACAGCTAAGATCAATAAAGAACTTCAAGTTTTTAATGAAGTAATATCATCTGAACTCAAAGAATTTAACAAAGGCTTCAATGAATTGAACTTGAACTATTTGTTTATTGAAGAGGGAAAGTAAAAATCCATCAACATAAACCTCTCTATTTTTTAGGGAGGTTTTTTACTTTTCAAATAAAATCTAGCAGCCACACATGAAAAAACAATTACTCTACTTTGTAACGATACTCGCAACGACCTTAACATTTGCACAAACTGCCAATGATTACTTTAAACCTTTAAAATTTAGAAATATTGGTCCGTTCAGGGGTGGGCGATCGGTAACTGCTACGGGCGTTATTGGTGACCCCATGACGTATTATATGGGTACGACAGGTGGCGGAGTTTGGAAAACCGAATCTGCAGGGCAACGGTGGGAAAATATTTCTGACGGATATTTTGAAATGGGTTCCGTTGGTGCTGTTTCGGTATCGGCATCTAACCCTAATATTGTATATGTTGGTATGGGTGAACATGCGCCACGTGGGGTGATGACATCTTACGGAGACGGTGTATTTAAATCTACGGATGCCGGAAAAACATGGAAGAAAATGGGACTTGAAAAAACCCAGCATATATCGCGAATTATCATTCATCCTACAAATCCAGATATTGTTTATGTTGCCGCACAAGGAGCCCTTTTTGAAGGCAATGCTGAACGTGGAATCTATAAATCTACAGATGGAGGAAAAACGTGGAAAAATACGTTGTTCGTAAACAACTTAACCGGTGCTTCTGAACTGTCTATGGATGCCAATTATCCAGAAATTATGTATGCTGCCATGTGGGAACATCAACGTATGCCCAATATGGTGGTAAGTGGCGGACCCGGTAGTGGACTTTATAAATCTACCGATGCAGGTGAAACATGGCAAAAAATACATAAAGGATTACCTGAGGAAAAAGGGAAAATGGCTATTGCCGTTAGTCCGTCTAATTCCGAAAAGGTATATGCATTAATTGAAAGTGATTCAAATGCGGATAAAGGTGGTCTGTTCGTTTCAAATGATGCCGGGGAATCTTGGAGTATGGTCAGTGGCGATAATCGTTTGGTGCAGCGTGCATGGTATTACATAGAGGTATTTGTTGATCCAAATGATGAAGATACCGTTTATGTATTGAGTGCTCCTGCTTTACGATCTGAAGATGGTGGAAAAACCTGGGAGGATCTAGATATTGCACATGGCGATACACACGATTTGTGGATCAACCCTAATAACTCTAAAAATATGATATTGGCAGATGACGGTGGCGCATCTGTTTCCTTTGATTATGCTAAAACGTGGTCTACACAGAACAATATGCCAACAGCACAGTTTTATAGAATTAGTGTAGATAATCTATTTCCGTATAATATTTATGGTGGTCAACAGGATAACACCTCTGTAAAAATTGCAAGTTTGTCTACAGGTAGCGGTAGTATTACTACAAGGGATTGGACCGATTCTGCCGGTGGTGAAAGTGCCTTTTTGGCATTTGACCTAGATAACCCAAGGTATGTTATGGGCGGTCAATATTTAGGTACTGTTGAGGTAATGGATATGGTGTCAAAATCGGCTACCCAAATAATGCAAGCGCCTATTCAGTATTTAGGTCGCGAGGCTAGGGATATGAAATACTTGTTCAATTGGAACGCCCCAATTATAGCTTCCGTACATGAACCTGGTACTTTTTATCATGGTGCCCAATATGTTTTTAAAACTATGGATATGGGTAAAACCTGGGATATTATTTCACCAGACCTTACACGTGATATCGATGCAAAACAAGGAAATGGTGGAGGTCCGTACACCAATGAAGCTGTTGGTGCGGAAAATTATGGTACGTTGGCATATATCTTGGAATCCCCACACGAAAAAGGATATATCTGGACCGGAAGTGATGACGGATTGGTGCATTTGACCAAAAACAGTGGTGAAACTTGGGAGAACGTTACCCCTAAAGGTTTAAAGGAATGTTTGATCAATGCCATTGAAGTTTCTCCGCATGATCCTGCTACGGCTTATATTGCTACGACAAGGTATAAGTTTAATGACTACACGCCTGGCTTCTATAAAACAACCGATTATGGCAAAACATGGACGGCAATAAACTCCGGGATTCCGTACGGCGCATTTACCCGCGTAGTTCGTGAAGATGAGTTTAAGAAAGACCTGTTATATGCAGGTACCGAAAAAGGAATATATGCATCATGGAACGGAGGTAAATCTTGGGAGCCTTTTCAATTGAATTTGCCAAAAACCCCTATTACCGATTTAAAAGTTCATCAGGGAGATTTAGTAGTAGCTACTTCTGGACGCTCGTTTTGGGTTTTGGATGATATCATTGCCTTAGGTCAATATCAGACATCTAAAAAAGGACTTCAGATGCTAAAGCCAAAAGAAGCCTATAACGGTTCTTGGGGCAGTCCTTTAAATGGTAATTCTTCAAAGTTTACGGGCAGTGATCCTTTTGAAGGTGTCAACCCTGCAAATGGTGTGGTATTGTATTATGAGCTTCCAAAATTAAAAGATAGTACGGCTATAACTTTAGAGATTACAGATGTTAAAGGAAAAGTAATCAGAACTATAAGTTCCGAAAAAGATCCTTATTACAAGCCTCATAATGGTGGTGGCGCTCCACCGGCACCGGTTTTAAGTAAAAATGAAGGTTTAAACCGTTTTGTTTGGGATATGAAACATCCTATCATGCCAGGTATACCAGATGTCTATATTGAAGCTGGGTTTTCAGGTCATAAGGTTTCTCCTGGTAACTACACGTTTACGTTAAACGTTGATGGTCAAAAAGTGACTACTACGGGTGTTATAAAAGAATTGCCTACCTATGAAACAAAACCTGGACAGTACGAAGAGTTCGATGTATTTATGACCGCTGCCGAAGCAGAATTGACCGTAATGCACAATATGGTCAATCAATTATATGCTGCTCAAAAGGAGTTGACCGCAATTTTAAAGAAAGTAACGGATCCAACGGTGAAAACTGCCGGTGAAAAACTACTGACCGATATGAAGGCCTGGGATGCTGAAATGGTGCAACGTAAATCCCAAGCTTATGATGATGTGGAGAACTTCCCAAATAAATTTACGGCTGAATACCTGTTCATGATCAACCAGACCAATAGCAGTATCCCCAGGTTGAATAAGTCTAGTATAGACAGAAAGACTGAGTTAGATGCGCAATGGATGGGTCTAAAAGCTAGGGGAACTCAATTAAAGAATACGGCAATACCTGCTTATAATAAAACCCTGTGGGATGCAGGAATTGGGGCAATAAGATTATAAAATACATTCAATCGACTTTTACTAACTTTGAACTTCTATAAGACCAAAAAAGAGAAAAGTGATTTATGTTTTGCATTTGAACTTGTTTCTTGCTCTTGAAATTGCCTCTTATACTTGAGTTTGTTTTTATAATCCTATGTCAGAATATTACAATTACATAAAGTCCTTGCATCTCATCTTTGTAATTACATGGTTTGCAGGGCTTTTTTATATACCTAGGTTATTCATTTACCACATTGAGGCGAATGCTAAACCATCACCTGAAAAAGAGATTCTTTCCAAACAGTTGAAGTTGATGACCAAACGCTTATGGTATATTATTACATGGCCATCGGCGGTATTGGCAGTGTTCTTTGCTATTTGGTTGCTTGTCATTTATCCAGGATGGTTATCACAACCTTGGATGCATGTTAAACTAGGCTTCGTGGTCCTATTGATTTTATATCACTTAAAAAACCATCAAATTTTCAAGAAGTTTCAACGCGATGATATTCAGTATACTTCTAAATTCATGCGAATATGGAATGAAGGTGCTACGTTGATTTTGTTCGCCATTGTATTCTTGGTGATTTTAAAGAGTTCTTTTAATTGGATTTTCGGAGTAATAGGTATTATCGTTTTAGGTATCCTTTTAATGTTAGGTATACGACTGTACAAAAGAATTAGAAGTAAGAATCCTGAAGCTTAGTGGACGACATCTAGAAGAATTGGTAAGGATATACAGCTAATTCTGAAAATAACAAGTTGGTTATACGCTAATTTTTTTATTTCGTATCCAAGAGTTCCTGTTAAATTCGACTAATCCTTATTGGTGTGCTCTATTCACTGAAAACTTACTACCTTTCACTGAAAGTCTACATTATACGGAAAACTATTATTCATCTTTGTGGTTAAATGGAAACCATGAAAAAAACAAATTTAATTTTGACGGGACTACCCATGTTATTTCTTGTAACACTATTATTGACAAGTTGTTCAGATAAAGACTCTACAACAAGTGATACCACGTATGAAACAACAGATGATGACATTGCCGAAGATGGCGATAGCTTTACCTTGGAATGCTCCACATCTGATGCGGAACAGTCAGCTAATACTGAAATAGAGACCATGCGACAAGCGGTGGTAGATTTTAGAAACTCTCTTACTAATACACTATTGGAAGAGGTCTCTGTATGCTTAGATGATGAGCGTTTTTATCTTTGGCACAATACTCCTGCAAATAATGATAACAGAGACGGTATTACATATGGCGATTTATCAGACGATCAATTAGTTGCATTTAAAGATATTCTACAATTGTTTTTAAGTGCAGGAGGGTATCAAAAAGTGTATGAGATCACGGAGCTTTCAGAAGGCTGGTTACATGATGTTCAAAGTACCGTTTGGGATCCGGATTTTTATTCTATAGATATGTTCGGTGATCCTGAAACAAGTGGTTCATGGGGTTTTCAGTTAGATGGGCACCATTGTGCTATAAACTTTTTAGTGCATGGTGATAATGTCTCAATAATACCGGCATTTTTAGGAGGCGAACCCGCGGCAGATACATGGAATGGTATAGAATTTGATATTTTTTCCGATGAAAGGGATTTAGCTCTCAACCTTTATAATAGCCTAGATACTTCAGAACTTGCATCTGCATCTTCAACATCTTCTTCACATTCGTTAGAGGTGGGTCCTGCAGATATGAATGGTGATCCTGATCCGTATATAGGAACTTATGATTATTCTGGTTTTGCTACAGGATTAAAATATTCAGATATGTCTGCAACGGCACAGGCAAATCTTATCTTGGTGATGCAAGAATACGTATATAATTTAACAGATAATTTTGCCGATGTCTGGTGGACAGATATTATAGAAAATATTGACGACACATATTTTGTTTGGATAAATGATTCTGGTACTTCACCAACTGCAACTTCTCAGTTCTACTATCGAATCTACAATCCCTATTTATGGGCTGAGTTTAATACGGAAGGTTCTACAGGAGCTAATGCCAATACCATTGCGGATTATAATCACGTACATACCATTACTCGTATACCCAATAACCCATCTACGGATAATGGAGGTGATTATGGGATTTTTGCTTATTTGATCAACCAAGATGGACCAAAAACACTTTTAGAGCATTACGCATTGGCAGACCATCATAAATCAAGTAAATTTAAATTTGATTATCAACTAGCTGCCAAAGCAAAAGTAACAACTCATACCCATGATGGACATACACATTCGCATGAAGGCTAAAAAATAACATTTTCATTTTTGATAAAATCGCGGAGAAGTTTGCAAATATTTAATTTTGCTCTTTTCCGCTTTTTGTTTGAAGGTGACGTTAAATAATGATTTGAAATATTTATAATGATAAAAATTGATGATATGAGAAATTTAATGGTAGTAGGGTTTGTGATTCTCTTTGTACAGTTCTCTAAAGCACAAGCAGACAACTTAAAATGGCTAGATATTGAACTATCTAATTATGAATATCCTTATGAAGTTTCGGTTTTAAACTTAAAGGTTCAAGGTCAAGATTTACAAATGTCCTATATGGATGTAAAACCTAGTCAGTATAACGGAAAAAACATTGTCCTTTTACATGGCAAGAATTTTAATGGAGCGTATTGGGAGACAACCATAAAGGCATTGACAAAAGAAGGGTACCGAGTTATAGTACCTGATCAAATAGGTTTTGGAAAGTCTACTAAACCTCTACATTTTCATTATACTTTTCAACAATTGGCACGTAATACAAAAGAGTTATTAGATACCTTAAACATAGATAAAACGGTAATTTTAGGACATTCTATGGGTGGTATGCTAGCAACTAGATTTGCATTAATGTACCCGGAAACAACAGAGAAATTAGTTTTGGAAAACCCTATAGGACTTGAAGATTGGAAATTAAAAGTACCTTATAAACCAGTTGACTGGTGGTATGCCAATGAGCTTAAAAAAAGCTATGAAGGCATTAAAAATTACCAATTGGTAAATTATTATGATAATAAGTGGAAAGAAGATTACGATCAATGGGTTAATTTATTAGCCGGGTGGACTTTAAATTCTGATTATAAAAGAATTGCGTGGAATGCCGCTCTTACTTATGACATGATTTTTACTCAACCTGTAGTGTATGAATTTGAAAAGATTAAAGTTCCTACGCTTTTGATAATTGGAACAAGAGATCGTACGGCACTTGGCAAACCATTGGTTTCTGAAGAAGTAAGAAAAACTATGGGTTTATATGATACGTTGGGAAAAACAACAAAACAGAAAATTAAAAACGCTCAATTAGTTGAAATCGAAAATATTGGTCACTTACCACATATTGAGAAGTTTGAAAGTTTTATTGATCCGTTGATCAAGTTCATGAAAGAATAACGGTTTACTTTTGTTCATTACCAATTGAAGGTAAATTAATACACGTGTTGATGATTAGTTTCTTCACCTTAAGAAGTAAGATTCTTTTTGGCTTGTTTTGCAGCAATTTTTGCTTTTGGTAGTATGAGCTTAAATGTGGTTCCTTTTCCTTTTCCTTTTGACTCTGCGGTAATGGAGCCCCCATGTGATATGGCTATTTTTTTGATCATATAAAGACCAAGACCCGTACCTTCTACATTTTGGTGAAAACGCTCAAAAGGAGTAAACAATTTTTTTAAATCAGTTTTGCTTAGACCTGAACCGTTGTCGTGCACTAGAAAACTATTGGTTTCATCATGCTCTTCATAATCCACGGTTATTTTAGGATTTGATTGATCTCCCATATATTTGACCGCGTTATCTAAAAAGTTACCAAAGACTTGAATAATTCTATTACGATCCCCATAAATGGGCGGTAAATCATTAGCTATAGTAAGGTTTATGTTTTTCTTGCCAAGTTTACTTTTAATAAGATCTCTTGATAAATTTAAAATTTCATTGGTTTTCAGTAACTCGTTCCTATTTTCTATTTTTCCTAACCTGGCAATTTCAGTAATATCGGAAATCAACTCGTTCATGTTATTGCAAGAAGTATCTATTAAGTTTAAATACTCTTCTACAAGTGGATGTTCTTCAATGGGCATCTCGGAAGGTATGAGACTTGCAAGCCCTTTAATATTGCTCAACGGACTCTTTAAATCATGGGATACTGCGAAAGTAAATCGCTGTATTTCTTGATTCATTGTTTCTAAATGGTCTGCAGCTTTTACAAGCTTATTTTTTTGGCATTGTAATTCATTAGTTCGCTCGGCTACTTTTAATTCTAACCTTCGTTGGTTTTTTTTGATGGTTCTTAATTTAATATAATGTGCAACATAGAATAACATTAGCAATAAGAAAACCATCAGTAGTTTAAACCACCAAGTTTGCCAATATGGAGGAGTTATTATAAGGGTTTTGCTTATTTCATTAGCTGTCCAAATACCATCTGAATTGGTAGATTTTATTTTTAATGTGTAATTACCAGGGTTTAGATTGGTATAGGTTGCGGTAGGTTTGTTACCTACATAATTCCATTCTTTTTCAAATCCTTCCAAATAGAAAGCATAATTGACACTTTCTGGATGTCTAAAAGTGAGTGCCTTAAAGTCAATATTAATAACAGATTGGTCATAACTAAAAATCAACGTATCTACTTGACTCACATTTTTTTTCAATACTCCAAACTCATCATTGGGCAGAACAGGTTTATTAAAAATCTTTAATCCTGATACAAAAAGAGTAAGGGTATCTTTTCGCTTTTCAACATCTTTGGCTGTGAAAATGTTAAATCCGTTTATGCCACCAAATACATATTCCCCCTTACTTGTGGTTAACGTAGAACTAGCAATAAATTCTTTGGCTTGTAGACCTTCATCAACATCATAATTTAAAAAATTGCCGGAGCAAGTGTCATATCTCGTAACTCCGTTTTCTGTACTTAACCATAAGTGGTTATACGTGTCATCAATAATACCCTTAATAGCATCGTTTCTAAGACCATCTACTTCAGTTATTGGTTTAAACGAGTCGCTTTCAGAATTATATTTGTTCAAGCCACCTTGGGTACCTACCCATATAGTGCCTTCGCTATCTTGAATAATGGTATTGACAAAATTATTACTCAAAGAATTGCTTGTACTATAATGTTTGCTTATCCAGTGATTTTCGTCTTTGGTTAATTTAAACAGTCCAGAATTTAAAGTTCCAATCCATATATGACCTTGCTTGTCTTCAAAGATTTTATAAATTGATTTTACTTCAGCACCATCTATATCCGATATTAGTTTAATGTTTTCATGAGTGTTGGTTTCAGCGTCAAATACCTGAACTCCCGCAAAATAGTTTATGATCCAAATGCGCCCTCTTTTATCTTTTAAAAAATCGACTATAATGTTCGAGTTTAAAAACGAGTTTTCCGTATTGAGTTCCTTGAATTTCTTGGTTTTGGTATTGAATATGGTAATTCCATTGGTCCAAGTGCCAAGCCATATTTCATCCTCTTTATTTTGTAATATGGATAGCACAACATCAGAATTCAAGGTTTTGTTCTTTAATGAATAATGTTCAAAGGAATCGGTGGTCCTTTTCCAATAGTTGAGTCCTCCACCATCTGTACCGATCCATAGATTGCCTTTAGGGTCTTCAATAAAACAATTGACCAATTTGTTGCTTAACGATTTGGAGTTAAACGGATCTGTATTGATATGTTTGAACTTAAAATACTCAGGATCATAAAAATTAAGACCACTTTTATAGGGTGCTACCCACATAACGCCATTTCGGGTGCATAATAGCGACCAAATTGAATTTCCGGAAATTGAGCTGGGTTTAGAAACATTATACTCTAAATGTCTTTTAAACTCAAGCTCGTTAGAATATATATATAGCCCATTGTTTTCAGTGCCTATCCAAAAGTCGTTATTTAAATTTTTAGCTAGTGAACGAATGCCAAATCCAGGACTAACCGGTTTTTTTTCCTTTTCAATTTTAGATGTAAGACTAACTTTTAGGCGAATTAGTGAACCATTATTTGTTCCAAGTAATAACGTATTGTCGTCTAGGACAATGGTAGAAATTATGTTCTCTATTTCTTGAACCTCGTTTAGAATTTCTAAATCGTTATTGGTGACAATGATATTGTATGAAGAAATAATGAGCACTCTATTATCATCCAATTGCGCAATTTTGATAATTCTGTTTATTCTTGGGTTCGCAATATCCAAGTTATTATTTACCGGCAAATGCTTGAGGTTTCCGGTATTTTCATCGTATTTATAAACACCAGAAGATTCTGTGCCTAGCCATAAACTTCCATTTATTCTTTTAACAGATTGAAAACTGTGGTCTTTAATTTGTAGACCTTCATTTTTAAAAGGAAAAGGAGCTACGATATTTAAACTGCGGTTGAATACGTTTAATCCTTGGTTGGTACCTATCAATAAATTTTCATCGTCTTCGTAAAGCTCAACTATATATTCATGACTAAGCCCTGTTTTGCCATCTGAGCTCTTTGTGAAAATTTCAAAATCTTTACCATCGTATTTGTTTAATCCGTTACGCGTACCTACCCAGATAAAACCATACTTGTCTTCTAATAGCACAGTAGAAGAACTTTGTGACATGCCGTCTTGAATATGATGAAATTTTAGGGGTTCTAAATTTTGGATATACGCATTCAAAGAGGATAGAACCAATAATATAAAGGCAAGATTTTTAGAAAAAGTATTGAAAATCATATAGGACCTTTATAGGTATACTAAGAGTTAACGTAATTAAATATAAGAAATTACTTTCAAAATTAACAAAATGTATTTTGTGTGTTCTTATTTGTTAATTTGAGTAGAGGCGATGTAGTTTTTGTTTAAATGACTTTGTATGCAATAAGATAGCTGCTCTTAAATAAATGCTTTTATCTTATGAAAGCAGGTTCAACAATGCAATTAGTGCATTTTGGTGCGATATTTGCTAACTTTAAACGAAATAATGAAAGCTTGTTAACAAGAGTATCTTTACGGTCGCGCATTTTCTTATCCATGATTTTTTTGGTGCTGATTGCATCGGTGTTGATTGCGGGTGTTACTGTGTATCAATATCGCGAACAATCAAAGGATTATCATGAAAATAGAATGGAGCGTAAAGAGGAACAAATACGTCAAAGTATAGACCTTGCCATTCAGAAAACAACGTATCCGGTTACCACGGAGAATCTAGATTTAATCTTTAAAAATGAAATCTATGAGATTGCCGTTGTTCAAAACATGAACTTTAATATCTATAGTTTGGAAGGCGAGCTAATTAAGAGTTCTAGACCTAAGTTTGCCAATGATTCTATTTCTATGTGCCTAGATGCTGAGGTACTTAATAAGCTAGAGATAAGTCCCAATAAGCGTTATGTCATGGAAAATGCCTTGGCGGGAGATAAGTATCAAGCTTCATTCACCTATATAGCGGATCAAAAGTTCAAACCAATTGGTATTTTAAACTTGCCCTACTTTGAAGATAACTCGTTTAACGATTATGAATTGAAAGAATTTTTGTTTCGTTTATCTGGGGTTTATCTGCTAATGCTACTAATGGCAATATCTTTTGCTTTTTTTATTTCGAAATATATAACCCGCTCACTGGAGACCATTTCAACCATGATGGGAAAAACCGAGCTAAGTAAACAGAACAAGAAAATTTACTTGGATAATCCGGGTGAAGAAATAGAAAAACTGATTTCTGCATATAATGGAATGATTGATGAATTGGGTCAAAGTGCGGTTAAATTGGCTCGTAGCGAACGTGAACAGGCATGGCGAGAAATGGCTAAGCAAGTGGCACATGAAATTAAGAACCCACTTACGCCTATGCGACTGAGCGTGCAGAGTTTTGAACGAAAGTTTGATCCCAATGATCCAGACATACATCAAAAAGTAAAAGAATACTCCAATACTTTAATTCAGCAAATAGATACCATGAGCAGTATAGCATCTGCATTCTCAAATTTTGCAGAAATGCCTGCACAGCAAAATGAGACATTGAATGTGGTTAAAATCGTGAAATTAGCTTTGGATATATTTAATGAAGACTATATTCATTTTATTGCGGATGAAGAGGAAATTATTGCGAAATTGGATCGTACCCAACTTATTAGAGTGGTTACTAATTTGGTGAAAAATGCTATACAGGCAGTGCCAGATGTAGAATCTCCAAGAGTATTGGTAACGGTAGCATCTGAGGGTAATATGGTAAAATTATCCGTGGCAGATAATGGTCATGGTATAGAGAAAGATAATGAAGACAAAATATTTGAACCAAAATTTACTACTAAAACCAGTGGTATGGGCCTAGGTCTTGGCATGGTTAAAAATATAGTGGAAACGTATAAAGGCACCATTAAGTTTACTTCGCAATTAGGTAAGGGTACGGTGTTCTGTGTAAAGTTCCCTAAAGAAAATGTATAATTCAACAACTTAATAACAATGGCATACGAAACAATATTAATTGAAAAAGAAGCAACAACGGCAATTGTAACTATTAATCGCCCTAAAAAATTGAATGCTTTAAATAAGGAGACTATTGGGGAGTTACATGATGCTTTCAAAGATTTGCAAAAAGATAAGGATGTCAAAGCCATAATTTTGACCGGTAGCGGTGAAAAAGCATTTGTAGCGGGTGCTGATATTTCTGAATTTGCAGATTTCGATGTTAAAGAAGGAAAAAAATTGGCGGCCAAAGGTCAAAAACAATTATTTGATTTTGTTGAAGGCTTATCTACACCTGTGATTGCTGCGGTCAACGGTTTTGCTCTAGGTGGCGGATTAGAGCTTGCAATGGCTTGCCATTTTAGAGTGGCCAGTGATAATGCCAAAATGGGACTGCCAGAGGTTTCTTTAGGATTAATACCTGGGTACGGTGGTACGCAACGTTTGCCTCAATTGGTGGGTAAAGGTAGGGCAATGGAAATGATCATGACCGCGGGCATGATCTCTGCCGATCAAGCTAAAGCTTACGGGCTTGTAAACCATATAACTACACAAGAAGAACTATTACCGCTATGCCATAAGATAATAGCAAAGATCATCAATAATTCCTCTGTAGCCATTGCTCATGCAATAAAAGCGGTAAATGCTGGTTTTAAGAATACTGTAAATGGTTATGAGCAGGAAATTGAGGCTTTTGGTGACTGTTTTGGAACAGATGATTTTACCGAAGGTACTACTGCATTTTTGGAAAAAAGAAAAGCTGAGTTTCCGGGTTCATGACATAAACCAAACTGGTTATGTTAAAACGTAGCGTATTCTTATTTTTGTTCATTACCAATGTATTGGCTTCTTTAGCACAAGAAGAATTGGTGACCTATACCATTGGGGAAAAATTTCATGACAAGTACAGATATTCCAATATGCTGGCAATTGCTGATGACGGCAATGAAGGTACCGTTGTGGTACGAGCATATTATACCGGTATAGTTTTAAAGCCCAAAGGTTATTTTATTGAACATTACAATAAAGATCTGGAATTGGTTTCTGAGTATAATTATAAGCTTAAGGGTGCTAATTTTATAGATGCATATGTTCGTAATGGACAGGTTTATCTATTATTTTTAGAGTATAATTATAATAACAGAAGCTACCAATACGAAGTACATAGGAGTCCTTTTTCCCAATTTCAATTTACGAAAGAGACCATTTTATCCATTGCTTCTGAACCTGTAGAGCAACCTTTAGATAGAAATTTCTATAACCGAAATTTTTCATCGGGTTTTACAACTTCCATTTTATTTAATGATGATAAATCGGCATTTGCAATAACTACGCATTATAAAAAGAGAAAAGTTGACCAGCATACCATCTATGCCTTTAATGCCAATTTGAATAAGCTTTTTGAGCATGATTTCTCTGATGAGGTAGAGGAAAAAAATTACGCTTTTGAAAACGTAGTTTTTTCAAAAGATATGCAAAATGTGTATTTGGTAGGTAAGGCATACTTTAAGAAGAAACGCTTTAACGCTACCGAACGTAAATTTCAGTATGAAATGGTAAGGGTTTCCAGCAGCGGAAGAAGTTTACAGTCTTTTTATACCCCAAGGAAATTTCCAGAGGCATTAAAACCTATATTTAAAGGAGGTGAATTACTGTGTATAGGATTTTATGCGGATAGAAAGGATAATAGGTATAACGGCATTTCCTATTTTAATTTAGACCCTATGTCGCTTACTTTAAAGACAGAAAAATTCAATGCCTTCTCTGAACAGTTTATGTTGGATAAATTTGGAAGGGAAGATGATAAAGCTATTAAAAACTTGGTGTTTAAAGGGATGGATATCACATCTGAAGGTAATATCCTGTTCAACGCAGAAGAATACTTTACCAGTAACAGCGTACAATCAAATTCAAGCGGTGGTAGGGTAATGGTTACTAGGTATCATCATAACGATATTATTAGTGCAAAACTTAGCGCCACTGGTGACTTGGTCTGGGCAAGAAATATAAACAAAACAGAAGTGACGCAAGGTGATGGTGCATATGCTTCTTACAGTGCCTACACTAAGAATAATAACACCTATTTCTTTATAAGCACATCAGCTGAAAATCCACAGCAATTGAGTGATGACCGTATTATGTTTAAGCAAGGGTTGAGCAGAAATAGAAATGTATTTTTAATTCGTTTGGATGAAAACGGACATATGAAGTATAATAAGGTTATTGATGATACTGAAGCACGTTTGCCATTAATGGTGTCTGCACCATATATTGATCGTCAAAAAGATGAATTAATGTTCTACGCCAAAAGGGGAACAAAAAAGCAACTGGTTCAAGTAGGTGTTAAATAAAATTGTAATTAGGATTTAATCCATAATTTTGGATTAAATCCTAATTAATGAAATCAGACTTTTCTATAAAAGGTAGAGGCGCCCAAAAGAATAGCTTTAATAAGTTTTCAGCATACAACTACGAAACTAGGGACGATTTTCTTGAATTTTGCCGTCTTGAAGGTGAAATTGCCGATAACAATAAGACCCAATACATACCAGTTTACCCAAAAACAATAGTGAATAAGGTAACTAGCCCAGATGTGGGTATGAGCTATTCTATGAACATGTACCAAGGTTGTGAGCATGGTTGTATTTACTGTTACGCCAGAAATGCACATGAATTTTGGGGTTATAGTGCAGGTTTGGATTTTGAACGTAAGATTTTGGTAAAGCATAATGCGCCAAAATTGTTAGAAGAGAAATTAAAAAGTAAAAGTTGGAAAGCATGTACCATTGTGCTTTCAGGAAATACAGATTGCTACCAACCTGCTGAACAAGAGTTTCAATTAACCCGTAAATGCTTAGAGATTTTCTTGAAATACAAGCATCCAGTGGGAATCATTACTAAAAATGCGTTGATTTTGCGCGATTTGGATATTCTAAGGAAATTAAACGAGCATGGTTTAATTGGTGTAAACATATCGGTTACCTCTTTATCTGAAGAAACCAGAAGGATATTAGAACCAAGGACTACCACCATTAAAAAGAGGTTAGAGGCTATTAAAGTTTTATCTGACAATGGCATTCCGGTAAATGCTATGTTGGCTCCGATCATACCTGGCATCAATAGTCATGAAATTTTAAATTTAGCTAAGACAGTTGCGCACCATGGGGCATTGTCAATGGCTTTTACCGTGGTTAGATTAAATGGAGCCATTGGTCATATTTTTACCGATTGGATTCGTAAAACACTTCCAAATAAAGCAGACAAGGTTTTGCACCAAATTGAGGAGTGTCATGGAGGAAGTTTAAATGATAGCAGATTTGGTATCCGAAGTAAAGGAGAAGGTAAAATTGCTACTCAAATTCATGATATGGTAAGTTTGGCAAAACGAACCTATTTTAAAAACAGCACTTTCCCAAAATTAAATACTGATTTGCACGCATCATATAAAGAGGGTCAATTGAAATTATTTTAAAATTTTTCTGCAATTGTTGAAAATCCCAAGGAAAATATAATTAGATAAAAATGGTAGTGTTTTTTGCATCCATTGGGCTGAAATGTTTCTATTTTATTCGAAATAGATATTTCCCAAATAAATGGTATAACCGCATGAAAATGAGTAAAATATTGTTATTAAGTCAAAAATTTATGGTTTTAAATTAGTGTACTAAGTAAAAAAATCGTGGTAAAGTTTAGGGTAAAAAAAATCTTTAAAAACTTTTGTTAAAATAAGATCTAAAAGATGATTCTAAGCGTAGATAGGGAGAATGAAATAAATACTAGAACCATTTATGAAAACCAAGAACACTACCATAAAAAATATGAAAACCGTAAACAACAAAACCGAAAAGAAAACTAAGAAGTCTTTCTTTTCCAAAATTGCCAACCAAATAGAAAATGCCAATGCATGGGGTGTTTTTGTAATGGGCAGCACATTTGTATTAATGTTTGGATCTGCTTATTTGGCTTATATATTACAGAGCGATTTTTCAGACTTACATTTAGAACGCAGAAGTAGCTTAATAGGATTTATTTTTATGATCGTTGCTGCGGCCTTCTTTGTATTCAAGTTAAGTTTTTTCATCTATACGTTTGTCCGTTTTTTAAAGTACAAGGCTATACCTTCAGTTTCAGATGATGAACTGCCTACGGTGACCGTTATTGTACCGGCTTATAATGAAGGAAAACAAGTTTGGGCCACCTTAAAAAGTTTGGCAGATAGTGACTACCCAGAGCATAAAGTGCAATTATTGGCAATTGATGATGGTAGTAAAGATGACACTTGGAACTGGATGCAAGAGGCAAAAAAAGAATTAGGTGACAGGGTTTCAATTTGTCAGCAGCCTAAGAATATGGGTAAACGTCATGCACTTTACAGAGGCTTTAATGAAGGTACAGGTGAAATTTTCGTTACTGTGGACAGTGACTCTATAGTTGATCCAGATACTTTAAGAAATTTAGTTAGTCCGTTCATTGTTGATGAAAACTGTGGTGCGGTTGCAGGTAATATTCGTGTTTTAAATAACAAGAAGGAAATTTTACCTAAAATGTTAGATGTAAGTTTTGCACTTAGTTTTGAGTTTGTACGTTCTTCTGAAAGTACTTTAAATTCAGTTTTATGTACTCCAGGAGCTTTGGCAGCTTATAGAGCTACTGCGGTATTTGGTTGCTTAGATGAGTGGATCAACCAAACCTTTATGGGGCAGCCTTCTGATATTGGTGAAGATAGAGCTATGACCAATATGATTTTAAAGCAAGGTTTTCACGTATTGTTTCAAAGAAATGCTTTTGCTTATACCAATGTTCCTGAAAAATACAAGGGTCTGTATAAGATGTTCATTAGATGGGGTAGAAGTAATGTTCGTGAGAATATTCAAATGTCTAAATATGTATTTACGAACTTTAGAAAAGGACCAAAAGCAGGTACCAGATTATTATTCTTCAGCCAGTTCTCAAGAATTGTATTGTGTTACCCATTTGTACTGTTCATGTTAGTTTTTGTTTTCACGCATCCGTTGTTGTTCTTAAGCTCAACGTTCTTAAGTATTTTGGTACTGTCAACATTCCCGGTAATATTTTACGCAAAAAGATATACGTTCTCAGAGTCTTTCTGGGCATATTCTTACAGTGTTCTATATACTTTTGGTCTGTTCTGGATTACCCCTTATGCTATTGCAACGGCAAGTAGAAGAGGTTGGTTAACAAGAGAGTTGCCGCAGAAATAAATAATACAGAAAATATAAAGGGTCTCAATTTCAATTGAGACCCTTTTATTATGACTTAAAATATAGATATGATTCGGTAATGGCTAGCTTAAATTTTTAAGAGGACTCCACTCTTGGTAAAATTGTTCTAGAAAGTCTATCATATATTGGTGTCTTTGCTGGGCCAATCGCTTTCCGGTTGCGGTGTTCATTTTGTCTTTAAGTAACAATAGTTTTTCGTAGAAGTGATTTAGAGTAGGCGCTTTTGACTTTTTATACTCCTCTTTACTCATTTCCAAGTTAGGAGGTATACTGGGGTCATAAAGGGCTCTATTTTTAAACCCACCATAATTAAAGGCCCTTGCAATACCTATGGCGCCAATAGCATCTAAGCGATCGGCATCTTGTACTACCTGAAGTTCTTTTGACGTAAATAGTTTTTTCTTCATTTTACCATCATTTAAACCAGCCTTAAAAGAACTATATTTAATGATATTGGTGACGTGGTTAATGGTTCTTTTGGGAACTTTTAGACTTAACAAAAAGTTCTCCGCCATCTTTGGTCCTAAAGATTCATCACCATCATTAAATTTGGCGTCTGCAATATCATGAAGTAAGGCACCAAGGCTTACCACCAATAAATTTACGTCTTCCTCTTTAGCAATAAGCATGGTATTATTGAAAACACGTTCAATATGGAACCAATCATGACCTCCCTCGGCATTTTTTAGTGTTTCTTTGACGAAAATGATAGTTTCTTCTACGATTTCTGAGTTGGTCATTTAAAGGAGTTTATACCGCTTACTACGGATGCTTCAATTTGTGTTATTAGTTCATCAAGATTACCCTTGTTCTCTAAGGGTTGTTGTACCTCTAAACGTACCTTGGAACCTAATCCCATAGGAAATTGACCGAATCTTACCAGCTTCCATGAATTATTGATGCTTATGGGAACGATCAAAGCTGAAGGCGCTTTTTTAAGAAGCATTTTAAGTCCCATAGGTTTAAACGGTTTTGGGTGCCCATCCCTACTTCTGGTACCTTCAGGAAAAATTACCGCACTTCTATTATGTTTTTCAATGTACGATCCAAGTTTGCCTATCTCCATAATAGCGGATTTCCCATCCTTTCTATCTATAAGAACAGAACCACCATGAACAAGATTGAAGGAAACGCTTGGTATACCTTTACCCAATTCTTTTTTACTCACAAACTTTGGGTGGTGTTTGCGCATGTACCAAATCAACGGGGGTATGTCATACATACTTTGGTGATTGGTTACAATTATTAAAGGCCTGTTTGTAGGAAGATCGTATTTGTTGGTGAATTTATACGTAGTGCCTAAAATATTAGTGCTTCGCATTAAAAAGAAATTCAGCTTGCTAACAACAGGCTTTAGTCCATTGTACCCAAAAACTTTAAAACCAAACCATTGAATGGGGTGAAAAATAAGAAGACATAGCCCAAAAGCTATGAAAAAAAAGGGGGTTATTATATATGAAAGCAGTTTCTGCATCTTACAAAAATAAAAAACCGCTCAATTAGAGCGGTTTTTTAATACTATTATTTTACTTAAATAGAGTCTAAGACTGTAGTTTTAGCAAAACTCATCATAAGCTTGTGCTAAATTTTGAGCGATCATTTCAGCTGGTCTACCTTCAATATGGTGACGTTCGATCATGTGAACCAATTCTCCATTTTTGAACAAAGCCATTGACGGCGATGATGGAGGAAAAGGGATCATTAGATTTCTTGCTGCATCAACCGCTTCTTTATCAACACCGGCAAATACCGTTACGGCATGATCAGGTCTTTTACTGTTCTGCAAGCTCATTTTGGCCGCAGGTCTTGCATTGGCAGCTGCGCAACCACAAACAGAGTTTACAACAACTAAAGTTGTTCCTTCTTTGTTAATGGCATCGGTAACTGCATCTGCAGTATATAATTCTTCAAATCCGGCAGAGGCCAGATCATCTCTCATTGGTTTAACTAATTCCGCAGGGTACATATTCTTAATTTTTTAATTAATTGTTACAAAGATAATCAATTAGTCGTAGGACTGCTTTATACCTTAACGTTTCATTGGCCATACTTTCTATTCGTAATATTTTATCTTTGGCAAAATTGAGCATACGAAAATGATTAAATGGTTAGGGGCCGTAATTGGTTTTTCTTTTAGAGGGTTATCTGGAGCAATTTTAGGCTTCTTTGCCGGCAGTATAATAGATAACTTTTTTGGGTCTAGTAAGGGCAGTGCACGTAGCGTTTTTGAAGATTATACCAGACCAAATGTTACGGCTGCAGATTTTGAATTGAACTTGTTGTCTTTATGTTCTATAGTTATAAAGGCAGACGGACAAGTAAGCCAATCAGAAATGGACTATGTACGTCAGTACTTTGTGAGCACTTATGGGAAGGATAAGGCAAATGCCATTTTTAGGAGATTCAATGAAATCAATAAAAAAGGACAGATATCCGCACAAAACGTGTGTACATTTTTGGCACAACGTACCCGCTATGAGGTTAGATTGCAATTATTACATTTTTTATTTGGTATAGCACAATCAGATGGCAACATTAGTAATCCTGAAATTCAAAAAATTAGGGAAATTGCAGGTTACCTTAGAGTATCATTGAACGAGTTTGAAAGTATTAAAGCCATGTTCGTGAAATCTGCTAACAATGCTTATAAAATTCTTGATGTGCCTAAAACTGCCACTGATTCCGAGGTGAAAAAGGCGTACAGGCAAATGGCAAAAAAATACCATCCGGATAGGGTCAATACTCAAGATGAAGCTATTAAGAAAGGTGCTGAAGAGAAATTTAAACAAGTACAAGAGGCTTACGAAACTATACAAAAGGAACGCGGATTAAATTAGTTTGAACAGATAATATAAAAGTGCAATGCAAGAATTTTGGTTTTATATAAAATTAGGTTTGCAACATGTATTGGATATCAATGCATATGACCATATCCTTTTTTTGACGGCGATGGCGCTACCATTTACGTTTAAAAGCTGGAAAAACGTATTATGGTTGGCAACCGTTTTTACGATAACCCACTGTTTAGCTTTGGTTTTCTCGGTTTATGAGATTATGGTAGTAGATGCTACTTGGATAGAGTTTTTAATACCTGTAACCATTTTAGCAACCGCGTTGTTCAATATAGTAGATGTATTGTTGCTTAAAGAAAATAGAACAATTTGGTTTCATATGTTGGCAACAGGTTTTTTTGGCCTGGTTCATGGTTTTGGCTTTTCCAACTACTTTAAGATGATGATTATGGGTGAAGAAGATAAGCTTGCACCTTTACTGGGTTTTGCTGGTGGAATAGAATTATCTCAAGTGGTTATTGTTTTGTTGGTATTGGTCCTAGCTTTTGTTGTCCAAACACTAATGAATGTTAAACAGCGTGTTTTTATATTGGTAGGCAGTATTGTTGTGATACTGATAACCTTACCGTTGTTATATGAAACATTTCCTTTTTAGATTGTTAAAGTTTAGCCTAACATAATGTTGTTACTGTTCAAAGCAGGTAACTTAGGGTTATGCGCTTTTATAAAGCTCACCGTTCATGAAAAAAGAAAAACAATTAAAATACGATAGGGCCTATTTAAGAATGGCCACGGAATGGGGAAAATTATCGTCATGTAAAAGAAAACAGGTAGGTGCAATTATTGTCAAGGATAGAATGATCATATCTGATGGTTATAACGGTACCCCTACCGGTTTTGAAAATTATTGTGAAGATGAAGATGGGTATACCAAGTGGTATGTTTTGCATGCAGAGGCCAATGCCATTCTTAAGGTTGCCAGCTCAACACAATCTTGCCAAGGGGCTACTTTATACATCACTTTATCTCCCTGTAGAGAATGTAGTAAACTAATTCATCAGTCTGGCATTAAACGTGTAGTGTATCAAGTTGGTTATAAAGATGATTCAGGATTAAAATTTTTAGAGAAAGCTGGGGTTGAAATAGAACACATGCCAGAAATAAATGTGACAAACTAACGTTAACACTAATGATGAACAAAAAATACAGTGCTCTTTTTCCTTTAATTATCGCTTCTGCTCTTGCATTAGGGTTTTTTATTGGGGGAAAACTGAATTTTAATGATTCTCCCGAAAGACTATTCTCTACCAATTCTAAAAAAGATAAATTAAACAGACTTATAGATTACATTGATTACGAGTACGTAGACGATGTAAATACAGATAGTATAGTCGATGTTACAGTGAATAGTATCCTAGAAAAATTAGATCCCCATTCGGTCTATATTTCAGGAAAGGAAATGTCTAGCGTAGCAGATAATATGAAAGGTGATTTTGTTGGTATAGGCATTAATTTTTACTCTTATCATGATACCATAGCGGTAATCAAAACCGTTAAGGATGGTCCTAGCCATGCAAAGGGAATATTACCTGGCGATCGTATTTTAATGGCTGATGAAGACACGCTTTACGGTCATGATTTTCCTAGCGAAATTATTGTGGACAAGCTAAAAGGTAAAGAAGGTACTTCGGTTGACCTTACTGTCTTTAGAAAGTCTGAAAATAGAACGTTTAACGTTAAAGTAAAACGTGGTATAGTGCCTTTAAAAAGTGTAGATGCCTTCTACATGCTAACAAAGGATATGGGCTATATTAAAGTGAATCGTTTTGCTGAGTCTACCTATAAAGAATTTAAAGATGCTTTAGGAAAATTACAAAAACGTGGTGCCCGCAAGTTGGTTCTTGATCTAAGGGATAATCCAGGCGGTTATTTGGGTATGGCAGAAGAAATGGCGGACGAGTTCTTGGAAGATGGTAAACTGATCTTGTTTACTAAAAATAAGAAGGGAAAAATCAGTAAAAGTTTCGCAACTGACGAAGGTAGTTTTGAAGATAAGCCTATTTATGTTTTGATCAACGAAAGATCTGCTTCGGCTAGTGAAATTGTTGCCGGTGCGTTACAAGATAATGATATAGGTACCATTGTTGGTCGTCGTTCTTTTGGTAAAGGTTTGGTACAGCGAGAAATGGCTTTAGGCGATGGTTCTGCAGTTAGACTGACCGTTTCTAGATATTACACCCCAACGGGCAGAAGTATTCAGAAAACGTACGCAAATGGCACTAAAGATTATTATCAACGTTTTACCGACAGATACCATAGTGGCGAAATGATTTCGGTTGATAGCATAAAAGTGGCGGATTCATTGAAATTTGTAACCCCTAAGGGAAAAGTGGTCTATGGCGGTGGCGGAATAATACCGGATGTCTTTGTGCCTATCGGTTCAAATGAGGAAGAGGCAGTGGATAGTATGGATAATTTGGGCTTTATTTCATTTTTTGTATTTGAACATTTAGATGAAGATCGTGAACGGTATGCCCAGTATACCCAAGAGGATTTCGTGAACGATTTTAGGGTAGATGATATCCTTTTTGAAAAGTTTGTGGAGTATTCGGTAGATAGAAACCTAAGAATGAACTTCTATGAGCATGAGAATAGCATTAAACTGTTCTTAAAGGCTAATATTGCAGAACAACTGTTCAATACAAATATACATGCCAAAATTAAGGCAGATGAGGACTTAATGCTGCAGAAAGTATTGGAGTTAGATGGTGGTGGTATTGAACAGCAAGAGTCTGGCGCAATTAAGACCTACAACTAATCTTGGTTCATCTTATCCTGAATCTTCTTGCTGGTTACAAATACCAAAAGTAGTACTATAGCACATAAAGATGCCATAATACCGATCAATGCAATGGTACTGTTCTTTTCAAAAGGATCTGCAAAATTTACCAATGTGACATTATAGGCAATTAAAGCAATTGCAATAACTATGAATATTATGGATAACGTCTTGCTCATATAATCTTGTTTTTATAAAAGTACAACCTTCTAACGGTCTAGAAAAGTTGATTAATGTTAGCGGCGAATAATTTAACGGCGATGGCCATAAGAATTACCCCAAAAACCTTTCTAATTACATTAACACCATTTTTGCCTAGCATTTTTTCGATCTTGCCCGATGATTTCAATACTATGAACACGAATATAATATTGACGATAATGGCAACGATTATATTTTCTACATAATATTCAGCTCTTAAAGAAAGTAAAGAGGTCAATGTACCGGCACCCGCAATTAATGGGAAGGCAATGGGTACAACAGATGCACTCTCTGGTTCGTCATCCTTGTATAGGGTAATGCCTAAAATCATCTCAATAGCCAAAAAGAAAATAATAAAAGCTCCCGCAACGGCAAATGAATTTACATCAATACCGATCAAGTTCAATATCTCCTCACCAAGGAATAAAAAGGCTACCATGATCACGGCAGCTACAACAGAAGCTTTTTCAGATTGTATGTGCCCAACCTTTTTACGTAACCCTATGATAATGGGTATACTGCCTAAAATATCTATTACGGCAAATAGAACCATGCTAGCTGTAGCAATCTCCCTTAAGTTAAAATGAAATTCCATCTTTCAAATTTTTTGCAAATTTACGTTTTATGTATGCATTTGGATCTTTATTCTTAAAATAATCCATCTCAAAGACTTTTTTAAAATATGTATCTTGCGGCCTTTAAACTAAGCCATGTTTCAATTAGGGAAAACCATAGTGTCCGAGGAAATAATAGAGAATGATTTCGTTTGTAATCTTAGCGCCTGTAAGGGTGGTTGTTGCGTAGACGGAGAGGCAGGTGCTCCCGTAGAGGATAGTGAAACGGAAATTATGGTAGATATCTATTCAAAAGTAAAACCTTTTCTAAGACCTGAGGGGATTTCGGTTATTGAAAAAGAAGGAGCTTTTGTGAAGGGAGAAGATGGTGAATGGGAAACTCCGTTAGTAAACGGTAGTGAGTGTGCCTACGTAATTTTTGATGAAAAAAAAGTTGCCAAATGTGGTATTGAAGAGGCTTATAACCAAGGTGTGATCAACTGGAAAAAACCGGTTTCATGTCATTTATACCCTATAAGAGTTCGTGAGTACACAGAATTGACTGCGGTTAATTACCATAAATGGCATATTTGTGACCCTGCATGCGCCTTGGGTGACGAATTAAAAGTGCCCATTTATAAGTTTGTGAAAGAAGCGTTGATCAGAAAATTTGGTGAGGCTTGGTATAAAGAGTTAGAAGAGGTAGCTGAGGACCATCTTAAATAGTAGGTATATAAATAACGATTTGTGTGCCGATCGGATTTGTATCATCATCAAATTTGTCAATGATATCAACGTGGAAATAGTTTTCATAGTCACGGGAGAAATTTGCCAAACGCTCTTTGGTAATATCGATGCCAACAGATTTTCTTTTAAGTACTTTACTGTCTTTTATTCGCTCTGCAGCATCTCTACCTACACCGTTGTCCGTTATTACGATCTCTATAAAGCCGTTTTTACCTTTTTTTACTTCTAAGTCTATATTTTTGGCACCCTCCTTTGAAGATAGTCCGTGCCATAATGCATTTTCTAAAAACGGTTGTAGAATTAGCGATGGAATTTTAATGTTATGAATATCAATGTCGTCTTTTATATGGACGTTGAAGTTGATTTCATTAGAAAACCTAATGTTCTCTATGTTCATATAAAGCTCAACAGTTTCTAGTTCCTCTGCTAGCGAAATCTCGCGTTGGGAAGATGCCTCAAGTATCTTTCTTACCAGTTTTGAAAATTTGTTGAGGTAATGAACGGCATTTTTCTTCTCATTGTTTATGATATATAATTTAATTGAGTTCAGTGAATTGAATAAAAAATGTGGATTCATTTGGCTGCGAAGCATACTTTGTTCCAATGTCAATAGCTTTTTATCTGCATTCAATTGGCTCTGGCGATAGAGAATGTATAAAATACCTATCAATAGTATAAGTGATATACCTATGATAATCAACATGGTCTTGTTTTTCTTCAACTTTAAACGAACAGATTCATTCTCTTCTGCAAGACGTTCTAGTTGATTGGCCCTCATTTCAGATTCATATCGCAAAATCATATCATTCACATACCTAAGGTTGAGAGAGCTTGTTATGCGTTCTTCATATTTTTTAAAATCTTTATAGTAACGCATTCCCTTTTGGTAATCGTCACGTTTGATCCATAGTTCAGATAGAAATTTATTTGCTTCTGCTATTTCCGCGTTCAGTTTGTTCGTTTTTGCCAATGCTAAACCAGATTCTAAATTGGTTTCTGCGGCATTATAATCCCCTAAACGAATAAAGGCCCAGCCAAGGTTTATGTAAATGGTAGTAATGAGTTTATTGTCATCTAAGGAAATTGCTTTCAACAAATTTGATTGTAGAATGTCTATAGCTTCCTGAATTTTGCCTTGATGGACATATACATGGGCAATGTTGTAGTTACACGTTATTTTGCCCTTATTAGAGTCCATAATCTCATAATAAACAAGGGATTTTCTGAAGTTTTTTAAAGCGGGCTCCAATTTGCCTTGGGCTTCATAACATTCGCCCAGGTTTTTATGGTTAATGGCCAAGCCCAGCTTATCGTCCAATTCTTTTTCAAGAATCATCGATCTCTCGTACTTTTCTATGGCCAGGTCATACTGCTCAAGCATTTGGTAGGTTGCTCCTATATTATTTAAAGACGCTATAATGCTCTTTTTGAGTCCGTCGCTGGGTGTAGCTACAGTTTCAGCCAATTCAAGTGCATTTTGACTATAGTCCAAAGAGGACTTAATGGCTTCTGTCCTTGAATATACACTGCTGATCATATTTAGGCTGTAGACCCTAAATTCTATATTGTTTGCTTCAACCGATAATTGGAGTGCGTCTTGGTATAAGGCTAAGGCTTCTTGGTATAGTGCTTGATCACGGTACAATGAACCAATTTGATTGAGCGCATATACTTGTCCTAAAACATACTTATTGGTAATTGACCTTTCTTGAATATAACGAAGCGATGTGCTATCATTACTGTATGGTTTTAGAACATCATCAATTTCTTTATGGGTTTTTGGTACTACCGTTA
This sequence comes from Maribacter sp. UBA3344, assembly GCF_002362375.1. Classification (NCBI taxonomy): domain Bacteria; kingdom Pseudomonadati; phylum Bacteroidota; class Flavobacteriia; order Flavobacteriales; family Flavobacteriaceae; genus Maribacter; species Maribacter sp. UBA3344. Next base: position 76,504 of record NZ_DERI01000021.1, read on the forward strand.
AAAGGCTGTCCATGTTTTCCTTTAAAACAGTAGATATGTCTTGCGAGTAACCGTAAAAAGACAGCACTAAAGCATAGAGAAGTAAGAATGAAATTTTATACCTAATGATGTACACTATTATTTTAGAAAAGCTTTGAAATGGTTTTTACGGATGTTGACTTACAACATGTCTAAAAAATCTGATTTTTTTTGTCTGGAAACAGGTATTTTATGGTTGGACTTTAATACCACGTAACCATCTGTCTTCAAGAATTCCTTTATTTTATTTAAATTAATGATGTATGAATTATGAATTCTGAAAAATGAATCGGAAGGTAGTAATTCATTTACCTCTTTCAATTTTTTGGTTAACACTATTTTTTGACCATCTGTTAAAAAAATGGTGCTGTAGTTACCATCAGATTCTGCGTATAATATTTCATCGCTTTCTAGAAATAACAATTTGCCGTCGGTATTTAAAGTAATACGCTTATGTATGGCTCTTGAATTATAGTTTAAAAGTACCATTTCCAATTTCTCGACAGAAAAATTGTTATTGTTGAATTTTTTGATCTTTGCAATGGTTTCTTCCAAATCATCGGTATCGATCGGTTTTAATAGATAATCTAGCGCCTGACTCTTAATGGCCTTTAAGGCATATTGGTTATAGGCGGTAGTTATTACAACAGGAAAATTTTTGTTAGTCAGTTTTCTAATGAATTGAAAACCGTCCATTGTGGGCATTTCTATATCTAAAAATAGGCAGTCTGGCGTGTGTTTTTCTAAGTAGGTAAGTGCTTCATTTGGATTGGTAAATGAGGCAATTACGTTGATTTCATCACTAAAATTAGTGAGCTCCCACGTTAAGCTTTGCAGTGCTTTTATTTCATCATCAACAATTACAGCTTGTAGCATAAGGTTAGGGTATCAAGTTAGAAAGTTATGAAAAATTAAGTTTTTGTATGGTTTTTGAATGCTATTTTGTGTCAATGGATCTAATTTTAGTGTAATCGGTATATTTTGACTAGGTGCCTATTATTTGGATTTATAAATACAAAAAGAAAGAAAAATACTACAAATTATATTTATGAAAATTCTTTTGAATTTTTCATGTTCCGATTATACATAAAAGAGTGCAGATTATACAAAATAGGTGTTTGCTGTTTCAGCTTAAAATTACCTTTAGCCTAGATTTTCAGTATATTATAAATGAAATTGAAATGAGAAAATGCGGTTATATGTTGGCATTTTTTATTGTAATCTTATTGATTGCATCTCATTTTATGGAAGATGAAGAGCCAATTAATGAGGGATTGGAAGTAGCTATTGAACTAAAACAAAATAAAGTGACCAGACCATAATTCAAAAACTCAACTAATGATCATGAAGAATAGTTTTCGGTTTGTTGGTAAATTTTTGAAGTTGGTTTGCTTTGGTATTGTACCATTTATGCTATTAAGTGGTGGGTCAAAAGTTGGGGTTACTAATAATAAATTGGATGATGGCACTTGTAGTTTTAACATCATTGGCAGTACTAATTTTCATATAGACGGTTTTGCATCGTTTAAAAGAATTACTGAACCTGATAACTTTGGAAATATTGCAGATAAATTAGTGTTGAGTTTTTCTAATTGTGATACTAAAAAGATGCATAATCTGGAAATTGTTATCGCATCGACTAATACTGATGACGTTGGTGTTTCGGTCGGTAAACATAAAATTAAAAACATTCATTGTCTGATCAATAGATTCAGCGGTGTATATGGTTTTGCCGATTTAAGTGAGGTAGGTGAACTGCCTTTCTTTGTGAAATCTGGTGATGTTATAATAAAGGAAAGTATTTCTAATAAAGTTGATGGAAATTTAGAAGTACAATTAGAAAATGCTAACGGAGAATCTTTGAATGTCAAGGGCTCTTTCAATGCACTAATAAAAGTTTAAAAATAGTACGGTTCTTTATAAGGTAGTGTATGTTGCCTTATATCTAATGTTTGAGCGCCATATAGTATAAATACGATTAGTCGTATGATTACATTCTAAGAAAAGGTTTCGGGGGAACTACCTTTATTAGTTTTGGTGGGCATTTTTCATAATAGAAGCATTAGTGGGGCCGTACATTTTTTATGGAATACACTTACCTGTTTTACCTCTTTTTATAAACTAGTTTTAATAAACCATTGAGTATGGTTTTTTATACTTTTTGGTTTAAAAAATTCATGTTTAAAGTTTACCTAAAATTAACGCTAAGCCCTTATTTCGCAAAGGTTAATGAACACTAGGAGTACAGGTACATTTCAACACACGGTGTTAAAAACTTTGTGGTCAAAATACCTAAACTAACTTTATATTTTCAATGCAATTTTAAATCTTTGTTAGTACCTTCAGAGAAGAAAACTATTTCTTTTTCACTACTAATTTTAAATCTAAATTATATGTCCGCAGCTTTAGAGCCTATTTTGGAGCCAAATGATGATCGCTTTGTTATTTTTCCTATTAAACATGATGATTTATGGGAATGGTATAAAAAATGTGAGGCTTGTTTTTGGACAGCGGAGGAGATTGATCTTCATGAAGATTTAAATGATTGGAATAACAAACTGAATGATGACGAGCGTTATTTTATAAAACATATTCTTGCATTTTTTGCAGCTTCCGATGGTATTGTTAATGAGAATTTGGCTGAAAATTTTGTGAGTGAGGTTCAATATGCCGAAGCAAAGTTCTTTTATGGATTTCAAATAATGATGGAGAATATTCATTCTGAAACCTATTCGCTTTTGATAGATACTTATGTAAAAGATGAAAAGGAAAAGAATGTTCTTTTCAAAGCTTTGGAAAATTTTCCAGCAATAAAGAAAAAAGCAGATTGGGCCTTAAATTGGATCGAGTCGCCAAGTTTTGCAGAACGATTAATTGCTTTTGCAGCAGTAGAAGGTATATTTTTCTCCGGTGCCTTCTGTTCCATATTCTGGTTAAAGAAAAGGGGCTTAATGCCAGGTCTAACTTTTTCTAACGAACTTATATCAAGAGATGAAGGCATGCATTGTGATTATGCGGTTCACCTGCATAACAAGCATTTAATGAATAAAGTGCCAAAAGAACGTATTACTCAAATTTTGACCAATGCCCTGGATATTGAGCGTGAGTTTATTACAGAGTCGTTACCGGTTAGTTTAATTGGAATGAACTCTAAATTAATGACGCAGTATTTGGAATTTGTAACAGATAGGTTATTAGTTGAACTTGAATGTGATAGAGTGTACAATGCCTCCAATCCATTTGATTTTATGGATATGATTTCCTTGCAAGGCAAAACTAACTTCTTTGAAAAACGTGTTTCTGAATATCAGAAAGCAGGCGTTTTGAACAAGGATAAAGATGATGATTCCCAGAAAATTAGCTTTGATGCTGATTTCTAATTAATGTAGTGCACAATTTTACCAATAGAAGTATACGGGAAAATTGTGTCATCATTTAAAATGTTAAAATTTTAACATTAATAACGTAAATATAATATTAACCCTTAATTGTTTGTAGCCAAATGTTCGTAGTTAAAAGAGATGGAAGAAAAGAAGTGGTCATGTTTGATAAGATCACCGCACGTGTACGTAAATTATGTTATGGTCTAAATGGTCTTGTTGATCCGCTAAAGGTAGCTATGCGGGTAATAGAAGGTCTTTACGATGGTGTAACTACTTCTGAGTTAGATAATCTAGCAGCGGAAATAGCGGCAACAATGACTACCACACACCCAGATTATGCAAAATTGGCTGCACGTATATCTGTATCTAACCTACATAAGAATACTAAAAAATCGTTCTCACAAACCATGAACGACCTATATACTTATGTCAACCCTAGAACTGGTAAAAAGGCTCCTTTATTATCAGATGAGGTTCATAAGGTAATTGCTGAAAATTCAGAAAGATTAGATTCTACGATCATCTATAATAGAGATTTTAGCTATGACTATTTCGGCTTTAAGACTTTGGAGCGTTCTTACTTATTAAAGATCAACGGTAAAATTGCAGAACGACCACAACACATGCTAATGCGAGTATCTGTAGGTATACATTTAAATGACCTTGATGCTGCTATAGAAACGTATGAACTAATGTCTAAAAAGTTCTTTACACATGCTACGCCAACATTGTTCAATTCAGGAACACCAAAGCCTCAAATGTCATCATGTTTTCTTTTGGCTATGAAAGATGACAGTATTGATGGAATTTATGATACTTTAAAACAGACCGCCAAAATTTCCCAATCTGCAGGAGGTATAGGTTTATCTATACATAACATTAGAGCAACTGGGTCTTATATAGCAGGTACAAACGGTACATCAAATGGTATAGTGCCAATGCTACAAGTGTTTAATGATACTGCTCGCTATGTAGATCAAGGTGGTGGTAAACGTAAAGGTAGTTTTGCAATATATCTTGAGCCTTGGCATGCCGATATTTTTGAATTTTTAGACCTTAAAAAGAACCATGGTAAGGAAGAAATGCGTGCAAGGGATTTGTTTTATGCCATGTGGATTTCAGATTTGTTCATGAGAAGGGTAGAAGCCAATGAAGATTGGACTTTAATGTGTCCTAATGAATGTCCAGATTTGTTTAATAGACATAGTGATGGGTTTGAAAAACTTTATCTACAATATGAAGCTGAAGGTAAAGGACGCAAAACGGTCAAGGCGCGGGAACTTTGGGAAAAAATATTAGAATCGCAGATAGAAACGGGCACACCGTATATGTTGTATAAAGATGCGGCCAACCGTAAGAGCAATCAAAAGAATCTTGGAACCATACGTTCATCAAATCTTTGTACCGAAATCATGGAATATACCTCGCCAGATGAGGTAGCCGTGTGTAATTTAGCATCTATTGCGTTACCTATGTTTGTAAAAAACGGTGAGTTTGATCATAAAGAATTGTTTAAGGTGACCAAGAGAGTGACTAAAAACCTTAACAAGGTCATTGATAGAAATTACTACCCTGTTAAAGAAGCAGAGAACTCAAACATGCGCCATAGGCCTATTGGTTTAGGTGTGCAGGGTCTTGCAGATACTTTTATAATGCTGAGAATGCCTTTCACAAGTGACGATGCAAAAAAATTAAACCAAGAAATTTTTGAAACTTTATATTTTGGTGCAGTGACGGCATCAATGGAAATAGCCAAAGAAGAAGGTCCATATTCTACTTTTGAAGGTTCTCCAATGTCCAAAGGAGAATTTCAATACAATATGTGGGGAGTAAAAGATGATGAATTATCCGGTAGATGGGACTGGGCAAAACTTCGTAAAGAAGTGCAGTCCAATGGGGTAAGAAACTCTCTTTTAGTAGCACCTATGCCTACTGCTTCCACTTCGCAAATATTAGGGAACAATGAGTGTTTTGAACCTTATACATCTAACATTTATACAAGACGCGTTCTTTCAGGTGAATTTATTGTGGTCAATAAACATCTTTTAGAAGATCTTGTTGGTTTAGGTATGTGGAACGAGAGTATGAAACAAGAGCTTATGAGAGCCAATGGATCTATTCAGCATATAGAAACAATACCCCAAGATATCAGGGATCTGTATAAAACGGTTTGGGAGCTCAGTATGAAAGACATTATAGATATGTCTAGACAAAGAGGTTATTTTATTGATCAGAGCCAGTCCTTGAACTTGTTTATGGAAAATGCCAATTATTCTAAACTTACCTCAATGCATTTTTATGCTTGGAAGAGTGGTTTAAAGACAGGAATGTATTATTTACGTACCAAAGCAGCTGTTGATGCGATCAAGTTTACATTGGATAACAGTAAGAAAAATGTTGTCGCTACAGATGAGGTGAAGAAGACAGAAGTTGTTACGGCAATAGACAGTGAAGTGGTTATTACAGATACAAAGGTTTCTAAAGTGGCTGCTCAAGCAGAATTGGATATAGCACCTTTGTCACCTCAGGAGATGAAAGAAATGATTGCTAGGGCTAAGGAAGGGCAGGCAGATGATGATTGTTTAATGTGTGGTTCTTAAATACCATTTTTAAAAATAACCATAAAAAAGACCCCACATTTTGGGGTCTTTTTTACATACGGCTAAGCCGGAGGTTAAGTAAGGGGGCGTTTATTTATCGTTTGTGATATATGGCTTTAATACCGTCGTAAATACCAACGCGGCAACATATATCATTAATATTGTAATGTAGTTTTCCATAACTTAAGTAAAAGGGTATAAGCTATATACGTATTAAAAACCTGTTTGGATTACGGAAATTTAATGGTATCGTTAAAAAGACTGTGACACATTAATCTTACAGCGTTTTTAAAGTTGAACCATTTGTAGGTTAGTTTCATTTGAAATAGCTCAAATGAATTGGACCTTATCTTCTTATAGATGTAAAAAGATAATTTTGAAGCCAGTAATAAACCGGCATAGACGAGTATTGCTTGTAGGTATTGGGACATATACAAAAGAACGAATAAGTAAGTTAATTCTTACAAAGTGGATATGTATTTCATCGAATAAATATTATTTTTCGATGAAATACATTCAGTTCTTCTTTTACTAATCGGTCATAGTGTTGCTGAACCCTATTTAAAGCTATCTACTTTTTTATATGCTTCAATTACGGCGAGTTCACCTTCTTTGCCCTCTCTAGAGTTTCCATGTTCCATGCCTAAAATACCATCATAACCCTGCTCATGAACCCATTTGAACACGTTGCCATAGTTTATTTCGCCAGTTGTGGGTTCTTTTCTTCCGGGGTTGTCTCCAATTTGTATATAGGCTATTTCAGACCAAGAAGCTTCCATATTGGGTATTAAATTGCCTTCTTGTATTTGTTGGTGATAGATATCGAACAATATTTTACATGAAGGTGAATCAACTGCTCTACATATTTCATAGGCTTGGGGCGAATCCGTCAGGAATAATCCTGGATGATCCCTGAAATTTAAAGGTTCCAAAACCATTGCAATATTATGTGGTTCCAGTAAAGCTGATGCCTGTCTAAGACTTTCAATAACGTTGGCAGTCTGGTAGCCCATTTTTAGTTTCAAATCTAAATGTCCGGGTACTACTGTCATCCATTTGGCGTTCACCCGCTTGGCAACCGCTATAGAGTTTTTAATATCATTTAAGAACTCTGCTCTTTTTGTCTTATCTCCAGACGCAAGATTAGGGGTTTTCCAATGTATTTCGTGTGCTACGAAGACGCCCATCTCCAAACCGCGTTCTTTCATGGTTTTTGCCATCTTCTCTTGCAGTTCAATAGGTCGTTTACGCATTTCATTATCTTCGAATGCGGTATAACCTTGATCGGCCATAAAGTTTAATTGATCAATAGGATCTTCACCTGCAAGATTTTTGAACATCCCTAAATGGGGAGCATATTTTAGGTTGTATTTATGAACTTTTGGTTTCTGGTTCATAGAATTTGCATAAGCTAAACTGCTAGCTAATGAGATGGCCCCTGTGGTCAAGACGGACTTTTGAATGAAATCTCTTCTTTTCATAAGTGGTTTTTTAAAGTAAAAAGCCAAGAACTATTTACGATCAAGTTCTTGGCTTTTAATAATTAGAAAGTTATATGGTTATAAGGACCATGCCTTACCACCTGTAAGCTCTTGCATATCTCCACATGCTACGTATTCACCCGGTACAGGTAAATATGCCAATACTTCTTCACCTACATATTCAGAAGCTTTATAGCCCCAAATGGTCATTCCTCTCAAGTTGTTGGCAAATGCAAATCTTGATATTTCATCATCTATTTCCGCGGTTGTACCTTCAGATATAGCTTTTGTGTAACTATTGATAGTTTCGAACATTTCTGCTTGCTGATCTTTTGTGTATTTCAAAGAACTTGCCAATACTGGCTCTAAGTCTTCGGTGGTAAGATCTTCGGCATTTTCCTTGCCAGAATCTGCCAACGCTTTATCAATAAATTTGGTCATTGACATTTTAAGGAAATCCTGTTGTTCCTTTTCCATTACATCTTGCGCAAATTTGTCGATAAAAATATCTACTTGTACTTCAGAAGCAGAGGGAGTATCTGTTTTAGGTAAAATGATGTCTACCAATTTTGTTAAAACGTTACCTTGGGATTGAGCTAGAAATTCGGGAGTCCAGGTAATTGCCGGTTCACTTTTACAGCTTTGAACGATTGATAATAAAGTTGGGGTGGCCACCATATATCCAAGTGACATTCCCATATTTTTTAATACGCGTCTTCTATCCATTATATATTTCCTTTTTTAAGTTCTTGAACCGCATGGTTTGCAGCTCTGGCCGTAAAGGCCATATAGGTTAATGATGGGTTTACACAACTTGCAGAGGTCATAAATGAACCATCGGTTACGTAAACATTTGGTACATCATGTAGTTGATTGTTACCATTCAATACCGATGTTTTTCTGTCTCTTCCCATACGGGCAGTTCCCATCTCATGAATACCTAAACCTAATGCACTTTCGTTATCATAACCTTTTACATCTCTTAAACCTGCTTTTTCTAACATATCTACAGCAGATTCTAGCATGTCTTTTCGCATTTTAAGCTCGTTTTCTTGTAATTCGGCATCAAATGTCACGGTAGGCAGTCCCCAGTCATCTAATTTGTCATAGTCTAGGGTAAATCTATTGTTCTCATATGGCAATACTTCACCAAAGCCCATCATACCGAACGTCCATCCACCTGGCTTTAATACGGCATCTTTTAAATCTTTACCATAAGATAGCTCGGCAATGGTTTCTTCCCAATTACCTCTAGAGGCACCACCTTGGTATCCAAATCCTCTTTTATAATCTCTGTCAGAATCACCACCTAAATTTCTAAATCTTGGAATATAGATACCGCTTGGCTTTCTTCCTTTGTAATATTTATCATCAAAACCATCAAACTTGCCAGACGCACCCACTTGTAATTGGTGGTCCATAATATTACGTCCTAATTGATCAGATGCGTTACCCATACCATTAGGGAACGTTTCAGATTTAGATTGCATTAAGATAGATGTAGAGGCAATGGCCGATGCACATAAGAAAATCACCTTTGCTTTGAACTCAAAAGTTTCTTTAGTGTTTGCGTCAATTACTTTTACACCTGTTGCTTTCTTGGTATTTGGATCATACATTACTTCATGTACAATAGAGTCTGGTCTCAAGGTCATGTTACCTGTAGCTTCCGCTGCCGGTAATGTTGATGATAAACTACTAAAGTAAGCTCCAAAAGGACAACCTCTAATACATCTATTTCTAAATTGACATTTACTTCTTCCGTCAAATTGTTTTGTTCCTGTAATATGGGCTGTTCTACCAGCTGTTACCACACGCCCATCAAAATTCTCCGCAACCTTTTCCCTAAATTCCTGCTCAACACAGTTAAGCTCCATCATGGGTAGAAATTTACCATCAGGTAATTGTTCCAAACCTAAGTTCTCTCCACTTACCCCTATATATTCTTCTACCTTGTCATACCAAGGTGCTATATCTTTATAGCGTACAGGCCAATCTACGGCAATACCCTCTTTTTTATTTGCTTCAAAATCAATATCACTCAAACGGTAACTTTGACGGCCCCATTGTAAAGAACGTCCACCTAAATGGTAACCTCTCATCCAATCAAATCGTTTGGTTTCGTTGTACGGATGTTTAAGGTCATTAACGAACCACATGTGACTGGCTTGGTTTGTAGTGTAGCCGGTTCTGTTTTGTTTTGGTTGTTGTGCTATGATTTCCTTAGTAGGTTCCCCGGCATTCGGGAAATCCCATGGGTCCATATTGGCGGTCTCATAGTCTTCAATATGTTTTACCATTCGACCTCTTTCCAAAACTAGTGTTTTAAGGCCGGCTTCACATAATTCTTTTGCGGCCCAACCACCACTAATTCCTGTTCCTACAACTATAGCGTCATAGGACTCCTGCTCTTCATTGTAATAAAATTTGCTCATAAAAGTTGTTTAATCTCTAAATTTATTAAATATTAAATTAATTCTATACATTTATTGTCCATTCTTCTTGCGAAATTCGCTAAAATATGCATCTTGCATATGCATAAAATCTATACACGGTTTTACGCAAACGATTGAGATTATTATTCAAACAACAACAAACAACCAAAAATGAGAACAAACAAGTTTATTAAGATTACTACAGCAGTATGTGTTGGACTATTAGTATTAGGTACTTACTCCTGTAAAGACGCCAAGAAAGAAAAAGTGGCAGAACCTGAAGTAGTAGAAGAAACACGTAATGCCGAACCATTTTTTGATTTATCACTCGCGCAGTGGTCTATGCATAAAATGATTAGGGAAGATGGCGTAGATCCGTATTCTTTTGCCGAAAAAGCTAAAAATTGGGGTTTTACCGGGTTAGAGTATGTTAGCCAATTGTACAATCCGGAACTTGAAAAAGCTAATTACTCTGAAGAGGCTATGGCAAATTTTGTTGCCAAATCTAATGCCGAAGCTGAAAAGTACGGAATGAAAAATGTGTTGATCATGATCGATGGTCAAGGTAATTTGGCGGTCAATGATGAAGCAGAAAGAAATGAAACCGTAGAAAAACATAAAAAATGGGTAGATGCAGCTGCAGCAATGGGTTGCCATGCCATTAGAGTAAATCTTAATGGTAGTACCGTGCCGGAAGAATGGATAAAAAACTCAGTAGACGGTTTAACAAAATTAGCTACCTATGCAAAAACCAAGAATATTAATATTTTGGTAGAAAATCATGGCGGACTCTCTTCTAACGGTGAACTTCATGCGGAAGTAATGAAAACCGTAAATATGGATAATTGTGGAAGTCTACCTGATTTTGGTAATTTCTGCATAGAACGTAAGCCAGATAGTTGGGATTGCCTTAAAGAGTATGATAAATACAAGGGGGTTAAAGAACTTATGCCTTATGCAAAGGCAGTTAGTGCCAAATCAAATAATTTTGATACCGATGGGTATGATACAGGTATAGACTATGTACAAATGTTGCAGATTGTTAAAGACGCAGGTTATACAGGTTTTATTGGTGTAGAATATGAAGGTTCTGAAATTAGCGAAGAAGCCGGTATTATTGCTACTAGAGACTTATTGATAAAAGCCTCAAATGAAATAGAATAATTTTTATGGAATGATGTATGGAAGCTTTTTTTAATGAAATTTTCGACTATAATTTTCACTGTAATAAAAAATTGATCGAGCAATGTTCAGAGCTAGACGACGTACCGGCAAACACGGTACGTTTGTTTAGCCATATTCTGAACGCGCACCATATATGGAATGCTAGATTGGTGCATAAGCCGAGCAAATTGCAGATTTGGCAAGAGCATGAGATAAAGGACTGGTCAGATATTCATTATGATAATCAGCGTACATCTTTTGAGATTATCTCTAATGCAGATAATTTTGAAAAGCGCATAGATTATGAGAATACGGAGGGTAGACTTTTTACAAATACCGTTCAGGATATTCTATTCCATATCATAAATCATTCTACCAATCACCGCGGTCAAATTGCTGTGGATTTTAGAAATAATGAGAAGAAGCCAATAGGTTTTGATTATGTTTATTATAGAAGATAGATGAAAAGTTTAGTTAGGGCACAGCTTTGCTTCATGATGTTTTTAGAGTTTTTTATTTGGGGTGCATGGTTTGTAACATTAGGCACTTTTTTAGGGAATAACTTAAAAGCAACAGATGGGGAAATAGCATTGGCATTTTCAACACAATCTTGGGGGGCTATTATAGCTCCCTTTGTTATAGGAATTATTGCGGACAGATATTTCAATGCGGAAAGAATCTTGGGAGTTTTACATATTCTAGGCGGGGTACTTATGTATTTCATGTACGGAGCAACCGAATTTGATGATTTTTATATTTTGGTTTTAGGATATATGATTTTGTACATGCCTACATTGGCATTGGTGAACTCGGTCTCTTTCAATCAAATGAAAAACCCTGCCAAGGAATTCTCTTTGGTTCGTGTTTTTGGAACATTGGGTTGGGTAATAGCCGGCCTATCGATCAGCTATGTGTTTAATTGGGACCAAGGCATGAATATTGGAGATGGTCTGCTTAGAAATACATTTTTGATGACCGCAATTGCATCGGCCATACTAGGTGTTTTTAGTTTTACATTACCTAAAACACCACCAAGAGCGGCAACTACGGGTAAGATTAGTTTCAAAGAAATACTGGGTTTAGATTCCTTAACTCTGTTTAAGGACAAGAACTTCTTGATATTCTTTATGTCATCGGTCTTAATATGTATTCCTTTGGCATTCTACTATCAGAACGCCAATCCTTTTTTGGTAGAGATAGGAATGAACAATCCTACCGGTAAAATGACATTGGGGCAAGTTTCTGAAATTGCCTTTATGCTTTTATTGCCCTATTTTTTCACCAAGTTCGGTTTTAAGAAAACTATTCTTGTTGCTATGGCCGCTTGGGTAGTACGTTATTTGCTCTTTGCCTTTGGAGATGTAAACGAGCTAGGCTTTATGCTGATAATTGGAATTGCATTACACGGAATCTGTTATGATTTTTTCTTTGTTTCAGGACAGATTTATACGGATAGCAAAGCTGGTGAAAAATTTAAAAGCTCTGCCCAAGGTCTAATTACATTGGCAACTTATGGGGTAGGTATGCTCATAGGTTTTTGGGTAGCAGGTAAAATATCTACTGCGTATGTAATAAATGATGGGGAACATATATGGCAAACGATTTGGATGTATCCGGCTGGTTTTGCATTAGTTGTTCTTATTTTGTTCGCTATTTTTTTCAAAACGGAGAAAATAGATTATCAATCTTAGATAAATTCTTTAATTTAAGCGCCAGAAATCAATAGACCATTAGTGCAAATAGCCTTTATTTTATAGATAAATGGCTTCAATATTTCAAAATAGATAATAGTAATCCGACAAATTTTAGTAAATATTATTTTCAATTTAAACAACAACAAAAATGCCAAAGAAAATACGATTAGGAATATTAGGTGGAGGAGGAGATTCACTTATAGGAGTTTTACATAGAGTAGCTTCTTTTATTAATGACAATTACCAAATTACAGGTGCTGTGTTCAATCCGGATCATGATGCCAGTATTGCATTTGCAAAGGAAATAGATGTACCCTTAAATAGAATATACAAAGATTTTGACACCCTTATAGAAGAGGAGTTGAAATTGCCTGAAGATGAGCGTATACAGGTATGCTCTGTTCTAACACCAAATTTCTTGCATTACCCAATGGCAAAGAAGTTATTGGACAATGGGTTTAGTGTTATTTGTGAAAAGCCAATGACCACAACGTTAGAGGAAGCCAAGGATTTACAAAAAGCACATGCCAAAGCAGGTACCGTTTTTGCTTTGACACATACGTATACCGGGTACCCAATGGTACGTCAAATGCGTGAAATGATCAAGGCAGGAGCTTTGGGTAAAATACATAAAGTTGATGCCGTTTATTACCAAGGGTGGATCAATACCATTATACATGATAAAGAGAAAAGATCTTCAGTTTGGAGATTGGATCCTAAAAAAGCAGGTATTAGTTCTTGTATGGGTGATATAGGTGTTCATGCTTTTAATATGGTAGAATATACTACCGGATTAAAAGTTAAAGAGCTACTTTGTGATTTCAATTACCTATACGAAGACAATCAAATGGATGTTGATGGTACCGTACTTATTCGCATGGGAGATCATGTAAAAGGTGTTATTAGAGGTAGCCAGGTGGCCACAGGTGAGGAAAATGGTTTGGCTATTGCTATTTATGGTGAAAAAGGAGCATTTAGATGGGAGCAAGAACGACCTAATTTTTTATATAAATTAAGTGATACGGAGCCTACGCAAGTTTATAAGCCTGGTCATGCCTATAACTCTGAATTATCATTAGACGGAACAAAATTGCCAGCAGGTCATCCTGAAGGTATATTTGATTCTATGGCGAATATTTACAAAGGTGTTGCAAAGGCCATTAGAGGAGAAGATTACAATGATGGTGAGTTCCCCACCATGGCAGATGGTGTTCGCGGTATGAATTTCATAGAAGCCACTGTAGAATCGCACAAAAGCGGTAATAATTGGGTAGCTCTAGAAAACTAATCCATTATATAGTAGAAAATAAAAGAGCCGCATTTTGCGGCTCTTTTTTATGTTGTAAAATGAAAAACTAGGAATGTACCATTTTAAATTCTTGACAGACAACGATCATACTTTCCCTAGGTTCCCTATTGAATTTTTGCAACTCTCTACTGAAAAGGTCCCAATGGTATTTTTTCCAGTACTCTAACGTTTTATCCCCGTTTGCTTCAAGTTGGGCATAAGCCGAATCAATACTAAAATAAGGTTTAATTGTAACTGCGGTGGTAGCAACTATGCATTGTGCTTCACCACTATAATTGGTTACCACAATGTAGTCTCCTATTTTAGGTAAGGGTTCATGACGGTTTTGTAGGCCTAACAAAGAATGTGTAATCGCTTTTTTAACACCGGTTTTAATTAAATTGGCATTCTCATTGGCGTTGGTTTCATTGTCGCCAAAATACATAGTTTTAGGCGTTTCGTGAAAAACGTCTTCCAAGTGGTTTTTTAAATAACTTCCCCACATGTTTCTTGCCGATGCATTCTCCATAGATTAATATTTTCTGTAATGTTTAGTTTGTAGTAAACGCTATTCTTTATAATAAATTTCAGTATCAAGAAAATTTACCTTCTTTTAACTGTTCGGCTGCATGGTTTGCAGCTCTGGCAGTAAATGCCATATAGGTCAATGATGGGTTTACACAACTAGACGAAGACATAAAAGCGCCATCCGTTACATACACATTAGGTACTAAATGTACTTGGTTGTTCTTGTTGATTATTGAGGTCTTTGCGCTGTGCCCCATTCTGGCGCCTCCCATTTCGTGAATGCCCAAACCTGGTCCGCTAGACTCTTCATAAGAAGCTACATCTTTAAAGCCTGCAGCTTTGAACATGGTAACAATCTCTTTTTTGATGTCTTCACGCATATTATACTCGTTCTCTTTAAACTCTACATCAAAAGCTAGTTGAGGTAAACCCCATTTGTCCTTTTCGGTAGGGCTTAGGGTTACTCTATTATCATCATAGGGTAAAAACTCACCAAATCCCGTTACGCCAATGGTCCAGCGACCTGGTTTCAATACAGACTCCTTTAAGTCTTTACCATATGAAAGTTCTCCAATTTCTTTTGACCAATCTCCCCTGCTGGCCGTGCCTTGGTAGCCAAAACCTCGTAAATATCCATTCCGTTTTGTTTTTTCGTTCAAGTTTACAAAACGTGGTATGTAAAACCCGTTGGCTCGCCTTCCTTTATAGTATTTGTCTAGGTAGCCATCAACTTTTGCCGTAGCACCTAATTTATAATGGTGGTCCATAATTCCTCTTCCCAAAGCATCAGAATCGTTTCCTAATCCGTTCGGGAAGCGCTTGGATTTGGATTGTAATAGAATACCGACCGATGCCATTGCAGATGCGCATAAAAAAATCACCTTTGCCTTAAATTCAATTTTCTCATTTGTTTCTGCATCTATAATTTTTACGCCTGTTGCTTTTTTGGTATTATCATCATAGATAACCTCATACACTATAGAGTTTGGTCTTAGGGTCATATTTCCGGTTCGTTCCGCTGCCGGTAATGTTGATGAGTTACTACTGAAATAACCGCCAAATGGGCATCCGCGCCAACAACGATCTCTGTTTTGGCAAGTACCACGACCTTCAAAAGTGGCATTGGGATCGGTAATATGTGCGGCCCTACCTATGGTAATCAATCTTCCGTCTTCGAATTTTTCTGCAACGTTGTTTTTAAAATCCTCTTCTACACAATTTAATTTCATGGCAGGTTGAAAAATTCCGTCAGGTAACACATCTAACCCTAAGGCCTCACCGCTTACACCTATATACTCTTCAACTTTATCGTACCAAGGAGCAATATCCTTATATCTTACGGGCCAGTCTACGCCAATACCTTCTTTTTTGTTGGCTTCAAAATCAATATCGCTCCAACGGTAACTTTGTCGACCCCAGGTAAGTGATCTGCCGCCTACTTGATATCCACGTATCCAATCAAAACGTTTGGTCTCTACATAAGGGTGTTCCAGGTCATTGACAAAAAAATGTTTAGAATCTTCTGTAGGTGCCCAATTTACCCGTTTTTGAACATGGTATTTTTCTTTATCTTCTTTAGAAAGTTGACCTTTTAACGGGTAATCCCAAGGGTTATCGTGCATGGTAGGATAGTCTTCAATATGCTTCACCATAGGGCCACGTTCCAAGACAAGTGTTTTTAAGCCCTTCTCTGTTAATTCCTTAGCGGCCCAGCCACCACTTATTCCTGTGCCGACCACGATTGCGTCGAATATTTCATCTTGATTCATGCTTCAATTTTTATCTTTTTCTGATGGTATTCCCTATATTTATAGCAAATCTTTAAAGTATTGAGAAGAACACTATTCAATTCTTAAATATAAGATAAATTGATGCATTTAATGTGTCTTTTTCAACAACTAAATCAAACAACAGACAGTAAATTTTTATGAAAACAATCAAAGGACCAGCCGTATTTTTGGCACAGTTTGTAGACAGCAAAGCCCCTTTCAACACCCTTGACGGAATGTGTAAATGGGCATCTGACCTTGGTTACAAAGGCATTCAGATTCCTACATGGGAAAGTTTCCTAATCGATTTGGACAAGGCGGCCGAAAGTCAGACCTATTGCGATGAGCTAAAGGGAAAAGTAAACTCATATGGCTTAGAAATCACAGAACTTTCAACACACCTTCAAGGTCAATTGGTAGCGGTACACCCTGCGTATGACCTTATGTTCGATTCTTTTGCACCCGATAATGTACGTGGCAATGCAAAGGCAAGAACAGAGTGGGCAGTAGAAACGGTTAAAAAAGCCGCTACGGCCAGTAGAAGATTAGGGCTAAACGCACACGCAACTTTTTCTGGGTCGTTACTATGGCATACTATGCACCCATGGCCACAAAGACCAGCCGGTTTAGTGGAAATGGGTTTTGAGGAATTGGCAAATAGGTGGTTGCCGATCTTAAATCATTTTGATAAAGAAGGTGTAGATGTATGTTATGAAATTCACCCGGGAGAAGATTTACATGATGGCGATACTTTTGAGCGTTTTTTAGAGGCTACAGGAAATCATAAAAGGGTTAATATTCTTTATGATCCAAGCCATTTTGTATTGCAGCAGTTAGATTACATCACCTATATAGATCATTACCATGAGTTTATAAAATCTTTTCATGTTAAGGATTCAGAATTTAACCCAACAGGTAAAAAAGGTGCTTTTGGTGGGTATAATGATTGGGGAAATAGAGCTGGTAGATATCGCTCTTTGGGTGATGGACAGATAGATTTCAAGACCATCTTTTCTAAATTGACGCAATACGGATGTGATGTATGGGCAGTAATGGAATGGGAATGCTGTATTAAAAGTCCGGAGCAAGGTGCCCGTGAAGGGGCTAAATTTATTTCGGACCATATTATTGAGGCCACTGAGAAGACCTTTGATGATTTTGCTGGTGCGGAAATAGATAAGGAAATGTTGAAGAAAATGTTAGGACTTTAAAAAGAGAATAAATGAAGAAGTTATTGGTAAGTGTCACTTGTTTTTTGGCAATGATGTCATGTAAGCAAGAAAAGAAAGAAACGGTAAACGCTACAGTAGTAGAAGAAGTTGAAGTCGTTGAAAATGAATGGGAAGTACTGTTTGACGGTACTTCGTTAGATCAGTGGAAAGAGTTTAAGACTGACGGCGTAAGTGATGCATGGAAAATTGAAGGTGATGCCTTGGTATATACGCCACCAGCGGAAGGTGAAGAACAAAAAAACCATGATTTGGTTACCAGAAAAGAGTATACCGATTTTGTTTTGACACTTGATTGGAAAATATCGGTAGCAGGTAATAGTGGTGTATTTTGGGGAGTAAGCGAAGATGAGAAATTTGGTACGGGTTATCAAACCGGTCCCGAAATTCAAATTTTAGATAACGATAAGCATCCAGATGCCAAAGCGGGTACAACGCACCAAGCATCGGCTTTGTATGATATGGTAGCCCCTGCCAAAGATGCAACCAAACCAGTAGGTGAATGGAATACGATGGTCATTACGGTGAACCATAAAGAGCATAAGGGTAGTGTTACTTTGAACGGTGAAGAAATGGTAACTTTTCCGGTAGCTAACGATGAATGGGACGCTATGGTTGCAAAATCTAAATTTGCCGGATGGGACGGATTTGGAAAGTATACCACTGGTAAAATTGGTTTGCAAGACCACCACAATGTAGTGTCTTTTAAAAATATTAAAATTAAACAACTTTAATAGCATTAAGTTATGAGAAAGAATAACACTTTAATGATGTTGGGGGCTATTTTGGTTTTGGTGTCTTGCCAAGAAAAAGTATCTACCGATGTTGTAGAAACTATGCAGGCTAAAGATAGTGTGATCGTTTATGAGGAGTATATGGGCGAGGAGCCTACAAAACCCGAAGAAACTGAATTCTACGAACCCAAAGTGCCTGTTGTTAAACCTGGCGGGGTTGGGTCTGCCCCAAGTGATGCCATTGTGCTTTTTAATGGTACTGACTTAAATAATTGGATAAGTACAAATGATAGTACGGCTGCTAAATGGCACTTGAACAAAGATGGCAGTATGACGGTAAATGATAAGACCGGTAACATACAGACCAAGCAAAATTTTGGAGATGTGCAATTGCATATAGAATGGAAATCTCCTTTACCAGTGCAGAGAGAAGGGCAAAATAGAGCCAATAGTGGTGTGTTTTTAAATGGTATTTATGAAGTACAGGTATTGGATCAAAATGATAACCCAACCTATGTAAATGGGCAAGTAGCTTCTATATACAAGCAACACGTGCCATTGGCTATGGCTTCTGTGCCAACAGGGGAATGGAATACTTATGATATTATTTATCACGCACCGGTATTCAACAAAGATGGCGGTAAAATAAAATCTGGCGATATCACGGTAATCCATAATGGCGTGTTGGTTCAAGACCATGTTGAACTAAAAGGTACTACGCCATATATTGGATGGCCAAAAAACCCACCACATGGCAAGGGACCTTTAATGTTACAAGATCATGGCGACGATAGTCGCGTAAGTTTCCGTAATATTTGGGTTAGGGAGCTTTAAAAAAAATAATTTAATAATTGAGGAGTAAACAAGAGTTCGGTTTTGTTTGCTCCTTCTTTACATATGTATGGTAATAGGTTTTACATTAGATTTTTCAATTACCTTACCTTTGTCTTAATCTTAAAATGAATTTATGATTCAATCCATGACCGGTTTCGGTAAGCATGTAGTTCAGTTACCTAATAAAAAGATTACCGTTGAAATCAAATCACTTAACAGTAAGAGTATTGATTTAAATGCGCGTATGCCCTCCAGTTATCGTGAAAAAGAGTTAGAACTTAGAAAGTTGGTAGCTAATTCTTTGTTACGTGGAAAGGTGGATTTTAACTTGTACGTGGAACTTACCGGTAATGAAACCTCTACTCAGGTAAATGAAATAGCGGTTAAGCAATACATGAATCAATTAAAGAATATAGCTTCTGGTGATGATCTTAGATTATTGGAAATGGCATTGCGTTTTCCCGATGCCATGAAGACAGATAAGGAAGATATTGATGAAGAGGAGTATAAAGCCATAAAGGAAGCTTTAATAGGTGCTTTAAAAGAAATCAATGAATTTAGATCCGAAGAAGGCAGTGTTTTAGAAAAGGATTTTTTAGATAGAATAGCTTCTTTGGAAAAATTGTTGGAAGAGGTGATCGCAATTGACCCAGATAGACAGGCAACAATACGTGAGCGATTAGAAAAGGCGGTGCAAGATATAAAAGCTGATGTTGATGCAAATAGGTTTGAGCAAGAGCTTATTTATTACTTAGAAAAATATGACATTACCGAAGAAAAGGTTCGGCTGGCCAATCACTTGGATTATTTTAGTAAAACATTACGTTCAAATGATAGTAATGGTAAAAAATTAGGGTTTATTTCTCAGGAAATAGGTCGTGAGATCAATACTATTGGGTCTAAGGCCAACTTTGCCCCAATGCAACAGCTTGTGGTGCAAATGAAAGATGAGCTAGAGAAAATCAAAGAACAAATGTTAAACGTATTATAGATGAAAGGCGGTAAACTAATCATTTTTTCTGCGCCATCGGGTAGTGGCAAAACTACCATTGTTCGGCATTTATTGGCGCAACCAGAGCTGAATTTGGCTTTTTCGGTCTCTGCGACTTCACGCCCAAGAAGGGGGAAAGAAAAAAACAAGGAGCATTATTACTTTATGTCGGTTTCAGAATTTAAGAATCATATTAAAAATGATGATTTTCTGGAGTGGGAAGAAGTTTACAGGGATAATTTCTATGGTACGCTTAAAAGTGAGGTAGAACGTTTATGGGCAGAAGGCAAGAACGTTATTTTTGATATTGATGTTGTTGGCGGATTACGTATTAAAAAGAAATTTCCTGAACAGACCTTGGCGGTTTTTGTAAAACCCCCTAGTGTTGATGAGCTTAAAATAAGACTTAAGAAACGCAGTACCGAGAGTGAAGACAAAATTAACATGCGTATTGCAAAGGCATCGGTAGAATTGGCTACGGCACCTCAATTTGATAAGATTATTAAAAATTATGATCTTGATGTGGCTCTAAAAGAAGCGGTGGATCTAGTAGCAGATTTTGTTTCTGAAGACAAAGACTAGTATGTTATGAAGAAGGTAGGATTATACTTTGGTACCTTTAACCCTATTCATATTGGTCATTTAGTCATTGCGAACCATATGGTGGAGTTTTCTGATTTGGATGAGGTTTGGTTCGTAGTAACCCCACAAAGTCCGTTTAAGACAAAGAAAACACTTTTAGACAACCATCAAAGATTCGAGATGGTATATGAAGCCACAAAAGAGTACGATAGGCTAAAACCTAGTAATATTGAATTTAACTTACCCCAACCGAATTACACGATAAATACACTTGTTTATTTGGGGGAAAAGTATCCAAATGGATATGAATTTTCGTTGATAATGGGTGAGGATAATTTAAAAGGGCTGCATAAATGGAAGAATTATGAGGCTATTTTAGATCTACATAACATTTATGTATACCCTAGAATTTCAGAAGGTGCTATAGAGCATCAATTTAAAGATCATGAAAAGATACATCGGGTAAATGCTCCTATTATGGAAATCTCTTCCACGTTTATACGAAAGGAATATAAAAACGGTAAAAACATTAAGCCATTATTACCACCAGGGGTTTGGAAATATATGGATGAAATGAATTTTTATAGATAGTACCCCAAGAATCCCAGTAATTAACTCGCTGGCGCTATGTTTGCTGGAATTATATTTTTGGTCTTTGCGAATGCAAGGGAAAGCTGGCCGTCCTGAATATCGTCTAGTACCCATTGTCCATTAGTATATTCCATTACCCAAATTTTTTCTTCTTCATCAAATTTACTACTACCCTGAACAATTTTATGGGTGTCAATATCTTTTAGATAATCCATAATATTGGCAGTAATTAGAAAGGCAATTCTTGATCCTTCTAGACCTTCATCTTCTGAAATCTCAAGATATAATGGTTTAACAGATTTTATGCCATCAACTTTACAAACATTCCTTAGGTTTTCTTTTTTCCATTCGTCCAAATGCACCAATTGCTGATTTTGCCAGTACCAATGACTAATGTAGCTAGAGGCTTCTTTTAAGTCTTGATTATTCCATGCGATATAGACCCTGTTGAATATATTACGTACATTCTTATCTAAATTGAGCCAAGAGAAATCTTTATTTCTTTTGCCTAATTCCAATAATTCTTTTTTACAGTTTTTAACGGCAAAATATTCCCTGAAATAAACGTAGATAGTAAGAGGAAAAAATATAATTCCAATAATGCTTAAAAGTACTTTTCCCCACCAGGTCTTAAAAATTGCCTTCACCACAGTTCCGCCAGGTCCGGCATACATAGGATCAATATCAAAAAGAACTAGGGTAATAACCAGTATCAGTAGTATATAATGACTCTTTCTCATGCTAAAAATGAATTAGGGTTCATTTAATAACTGAGAATATACTGAATTTAGTATATCAATATATAATTATAGTGAATTTGCTTTACGTAGGTTATCGGTAGCTAGGTATACATCACCTTTATTATAATACCATGCACGTACTTTAGGAATTTTAATGCCGTTTACCGTAATCATCTCTGAAAGTAGAATGTACTCGCCATCATTTTTACTTTCATCATGAAAGAACTGATATACCTCCATGGCGTAGGTTTTAGGGTCAAAGTAAAAATACCAAGTATCATTACCTACTTCTTTTTCATACGTGGCTTTTAATACTAAATACTCCTTTCCTTTAAAAGTCTTCTTAACTACGTTATTATCTATTATAGTACCCGGATCTTTCAATTTCATAGGAAGACCATATAGATAGGTATAATAGTTTTTCATCATCTTAGCGCGATCGCAGCTAATATTCAAGCTATCCTTAATCTTTGGGAAGATAGAAGTACTGCCGTTCAATTTCAATGTACATTCACCATTGTCCAATTCAGATTCAATAGTATAATTGTCTTTTTTAACTGTAGATTTAAAATAGTTGTTAGGCAGCTTCATTTCAATCACAGTGCTACGTAGACTGCTTTTAGGGTTTTCCATTTCAATGAGCATTTTACCTTTAAAACTAGACCAGTTATTTTCTGGGTCATGATAGGCAATGGCACGTTCCAATAACTGAGTTCCTGTAATTTCTTGAGCATAATTTAATACCCCGTGTAGCAAGAAAACGGATAGCAAAACATATTTCATAAAACGTGTTGTTTAAAGTGTATCTCCTTTAGTCTAATGTTGCCGGTTTAACATCGGCATCATGTTCCTTGTAATATAGCTCTAGAAGGTTCATGGTCGCCGTCATTAAATCTTTAGTCTCTAGTAAGATAGTAAAATATAACGTAGTGTTTTTAGGACTGGATTCTTCTGACCTGGTGCGCTCAACCTGAAGGCTTATTTTTTGGGATACCAAATCATATAATTCTTGTTTGTTATTAAGAATGTTACCTATTTTCTCAAATGATCTTTCGTCAAAAGCATGATAGGTATTATCTAGAATTTCGGCAAGTTTAATATCTATTTGCTTCAGTTCCTTGATTTGGTTATACTTTAATTTTTTATGGTTATTGTTAACGTGCTTGTGACTTACTTTACCAATATATTCCAATGATTGTGAAATATCTGTCAAGTGGCCCATGGCATTTATATAGAAATTACTGGCACCTATATGTGCTTCTTCCAAATTTTTAATAAAATAGAAGGTGTGGTTTCTTAGGTCTTCAATTTCCTTGGCCAATTTGGCGCCTTGCTTCTTGTTTTTATGAAGAGAGCTTAAGTCTTGTTTCGCAAGTCCGTTAATGGAGTTCGAGTATATTTTGTTGGCTCTTTTAACGACGTTTGCAATATTCTTGGCACTTTCCTCAATAACCCCTTGAATAGAACTGCTTTCTGCACGTTGTAAGATTTCCTCTTCTTTGGTTTCCTTTAATTTTTTGGTGTGTGATAAGTAGTTCTTGCCAATTAAGATAAAGGCAAAAATCAATAAGGCTCCAATTGCCCAAATACCTCCTAAATGTATAACATAAGCAATGATCGCTGCCGCAACAAAAGCTACAACGGCGGTAAAGAACCATCCGCCTATAACATTAAGCACACCCGCAACTCTATATACCGCACTTTCCGATCCCCAAGCTCTATCTGCCAAAGATGTACCCATAGCAACCATAAAGGTTACGTAAGTTGTAGATAATGGTAGTTTTAACGATGTAGCCAAAGAGATCAATACACTGGCAACCATTAGATTTACGGAAGCTCTAATTAAATCAAAAGCAGGCTGGTCTTTAGCTTTTGCTTTTTGGGCATATGATGTTGGCTTAATAAATTGTTCGTTGATTCTATTTTGAATTGCTACGGGAATTAATCCGTTTAAATTTTCTGAAGCTTTAATGGAGAATTTAACAATTTGCCTAGACAGGTAATTGGGCTCAAAACGCTCTTCTCCTTCATCTTGTCTAGAAAGATCCACACTAGTCTTTACAACATTTTTTGCTTTAGATGAAAACCATAGCGTAACCACCATGATTATACCAGATGCCAGTAAAAGATAGGTTGGGGTCTGTACAGCGACCGCAAGCCCTTTCATATTGTATTCTGAAGCTAATTGACCAGATTCTGACCAACTTAAAAAAGATTCATAAGCAGCCAATGGAACCCCAATAAAGTTTACCAAATCGTTACCTGCAAACGCCATGGCCAGCGCAAAAGTTCCTAAAATGATAATTACAGTATAAATATTCCACTTCAGAAAAGTGGTTGCTGCCCAAGAAAGTACAAACCATAAAGCGAAATTTCCTAAAAGAAATAATTCTGGATTTTCGGCAATGAACATAGCTGCCTCAGGACTAATGATCGAAGTGCCTTTAAGACCTTTGATCAATATGAAATATATAATCGCAGTGATGGCCATACCACCAAAGATTGCACCTACCCACTTTGGCTTTTCGTTGAATTTAAAGGATATTAAAACCCTTGTAAAAAATTGAACAATGGCACCAATGGTAAAAGCAATGACGACCGATAATAGGATTCCAATGATAATCTCGGTGGCCTTATCTGTATTTATATAGTCGGTTAAATGTGTAATATTACCATCGCCAGAATATATTTTAACAAGCGATATTGCTACGGCCGCACCCAATAGTTCAAAAACAATGGAAACTGTTGTTGATGTGGGCATACCAAGGGTATTGAAAAAATCCAGTAATAATATATCCGTAATCATAACGGCCATAAAGACGATCATGATTTCTGCAAACACAAATTCTGACGGATTAAAGATTCCTTTTCTGGCAACTTCCATCATTCCACTAGATGATATTGCGCCAAACGCTATACCAACACTGGCAACGATCATTATGGTTTTAAAGGAAATTGCTTTTGAACCTATTGCTGAATTTAAAAAGTTGACGGCATCATTACTAACACCTACAATTAAATCGGTTATGGCCAGTACGGCCAATGCAATAATCATGAATAAATATATGTTCTCGCCCATCAAAAAATTAAATAAGGAACAAAAATGATACTATAAATTATCATTCAGGTTAACATAAGGTTATGAAGTTAAAATCGTATTTCATGCAATGATGATTAATACTTTCAAAGAAACCAAGTTTTGTTGATGAAAATACTACTTTTCTTTTGAAATAGATTTTTAAAAGCACGTATTGGTCAATTTTTAAAGAGTAAAAATCGACTAAAAAATGTGCTAATATTACTTGGTTTTATTTACGGCCAACTCCAATGCGGTTTCCGTCTCGGCAGATGCGGAACTTACTTTAGTAGAAGAAGGCATTGGTAAACTTTTGGCATAAAGTGTTTCTAAAATTGTGGCCTGTTCCCCTTCTTTTACCAAAACCTCTAGACGCATAGGTTCGTATCCCATGAATTGAACAAGAATATTGTGCTTGCCAGGGGCAATATCATTGAATTCAAAGTTACCTCTAAAGTTGGTTTGTGTAGAAAAAGTGGCATCGTCCAAAGAAACAGAGGCCATTAATAGAGGCTCGTTATAGAACTCACCGTCCAAAATTTTACCTTTAATAGAGCTGGTCTCTTGTGCAAATGACAAGGAGGTTATCATTAGGGCAAATAGAACAAATACTTTTTTCATCGGTTATTTAGATTCTCGCGCAAAGAAAGGTACTCAAGGTTAAGAAAATGTTACCTAAGAATTATGAATACGTATTTTAAAGGTTAAGATTCTAGTATATAATGACTTAGTTGTGTCATAATTCAAAAGCTAAAAAGTAGTAAATGCCGTATCTTGCGGCTTGTAAATAATGGGTTAAAATGAATTGGGAGCAACTACTTTCTTTACGCAGACAAGGCGATAAAAATAAACGATTAAGAAATGAACAAGATGAAACTAGGTTAGGGTTCGATGTTGATTATGATCGTATCATCTTTTCATCCGCTTTTAGAAGTCTTCAAGATAAGACCCAAGTTATTCCGTTATCTAAAACTGATTTCGTTCATACAAGACTGACCCATAGTTTAGAAGTATCTGTTGTTGGCAGAAGCTTAGGTAGGTTAGCGGGCAAAAAAATTATAGAGAAACATCCGCATTTAAAAGAAGTACATGGTTACCAATTCAATGATTTTGGAGCTATAGTCGCTGCGGCCGCCTTGGCACATGATATTGGAAATCCTCCTTTTGGCCATAGTGGGGAAAAAGCAATAGGAGAATATTTTAAAACTGGAAACGGACTAAAATTTAAAGAACAGTTTACGCCGGTAGAATACCAAGATATTATTGACTTTGAAGGTAACGCAAACGGATTTAGATTATTGACCCAAGATAGGGCAGGAGTGTCCGGGGGTCTACGCTTAAGCTATGCCACTTTAGGGGCATTTATGAAGTACCCTAAAGAATCTTTGCCCAAGAAACCTTCCAAACACATTTGCGATAAGAAATTTGGATTTTTTCAAAGTGAGAAAAACATATTTGATGAAGTTGCCAAAGATTTAGGTTTACCTGCCAGAAGTCTAAACGGTTCCGTTGCTTATGGTAGGCACCCTCTAACCTTTTTGGTAGAAGCCGCAGATGACATTTGTTACACGATAATTGATTTTGAAGACGGTATTAATTTAGGTTTGATTTCTGAAGATTATGCTTTGGAATACCTGATAAAATTGGTTAAGGATACTATAAATACCAAGAAGTATAATTCATTGGAGTATATGGAAGATAGGCTTAGTTATCTGCGGGCCTTGGCTATAAACACCTTAATACAAGATGCGGTCTCTATATTCATAGAACATGAAGAAAGTATTTTGAACGGTACTTTTGAAGTATCCTTATTGGACAAAAGTAAATTTAAGGCCCAAATTGAAGATATCATAAGCTTAAGCGTTCAAAAAATATATCAATCGCAAGAAGTGGTAGAGAAAGAGATTGCTGGCTATACCATTATTTCAGATATTTTAGATGTGTATATTGATGCGCTTATCGGTAAAAAGAACAATACGGCATCTAATTATCACAAACTCATTTTAAGGACCTTACCGGGTTTTTACCAGCAAACAGACGCATCATTATATCAAATTGTTTTAAACACTTGTTGCTACGTGGCTAGTCTTTCTGATAGTGCCGCAGTGCATATGCATAATAAAATAAAGGGCAAGACTCTTTAGAAGCCGTATAGTAAACCTACGCCCAATACTTGCTTAAACTGTATTTTGGGTGTTCCAGGATCAACAATGGTTCCGTTATCATTTTTGACTACGTCAAAAAGAATATCGTCATCATAGATCATTTGGGTGCCTAAGCTTGTACTAATAAATTTGTTCACCTTCATGTTCAAGGTCAATTCCCAATCAACATCAACGTTTCCAAAACTCTTAATATAATCGGTATAGAGGTTCAGCCTACTTTTCAATTCAATATTGTCGGCAATATTATAATTGAAATTATTGGTAATAAGAATACCAATTTCCAATAAGTGATTTTCCCCAGGAGTAATAACGTTGCCATCAGCATCTAATTCTGCTTCTTCCACACCAAAGGCACCATTATCTGCCAAGTCTTGATCTAAAACAAAAGTTGATTTTTGGGTTAAAGGAGATAGGTATAGGTTAAATTTTTCGTCTTTGGTAATATATGATGTACCCGCACCAAATAGTAAGTAACCCGGAGCCATAAATCTTGATATAGGCGTATCTCTATCTGGGTACTTGTAACCGTTGGAAAATTGGGTATTAAAGTTTAATTGTACCGAGTAGAACCACCTGCTGGTATTATCTTTTTTAAAACCTAGATTAGAGGTTAATCTTATGACATCTTCGGTTTTTCTAAGTTTTTGCCCTTCTTGGGCATTCAAACCGTAGCGTAACTCTAAATTGTTTTCCCATTGAAAGTTACTGAACTTGTATTTTCTGGCAAATTTTAGAAATCCTAGACCACTTATGGCGTTATCACCACCGGCATTCCAATTCACAAAGGCGACTTCACTGATATTGATACCAAAACTATTTTCAGTTTCCCAAAAAGAAGGTACTCTAAAACGTTGAAATCCCTTTTGGAGTGTTTTGGTTTTTTTAAAATCTATGTTGGGTATCTGTAGGTTTACATCTTTTCTTGGAGAGTAAATTTTATCTACGGTTCTTCTGATT
The DNA here is from genome assembly GCF_002362375.1 of Maribacter sp. UBA3344. Taxonomy (NCBI): domain Bacteria; kingdom Pseudomonadati; phylum Bacteroidota; class Flavobacteriia; order Flavobacteriales; family Flavobacteriaceae; genus Maribacter; species Maribacter sp. UBA3344. The sequence continues at coordinate 104,763 of NZ_DERI01000021.1, forward strand.
ACAATGGTGTCTACCGCAATACTATCAACGGTTACACTGTCAACAATAATAGGTGCCGGTATAGTATCTTGACCATGAGAAAATTGGATCAACAAAAGAAATGCGGGTAGTAAAAGGTAATAAGGTTTAAAAGCTATTCTTTTCATAGAAACTGTTGTACATATTGTTTTACGGACATCTTATCTATTCCTGCTTCCTTGTAGAGTTTTTCTGTAGCTCCATGGGTGATATAGAAATCAGGAACTCCAAATATCTTAATTATTTTATGGATTCCAATATTATTTGCAAATTCTAACACTGCACTGCCAAATCCGCCAATCGCCGCGCCGTCCTCTAAGGTGATGATATGTTCAAATTTTATAAGTATTTCTTTTAATAACTTGTTATCCAGAGGCTTTATAAAAGGAAAGTTGTAATGCGCTATAGCATCGGGTTGGTTCAATTCTTCTATCATTTCAGATATCATATTGCCTATAGGTCCGGTGCTTAGAATAGCAATTTTATGTCCTTTCTTTAATGCTACAGCTTTACCTATGGGAAGTTTTTTCATAGATAATTGCCAGTTCAACATTTTTCCCCTACCTCGTGGATATCTAATGGCAATAGGGTGGTCTAACCCTAACTGAGCGGTATACATTATATTTCTTAGCTCTTCTTCGTTCAATGGGGAAAAAATTGCAAGGTTAGGGATGCATCTTAAATAAGAGATATCATAAACACCATGGTGTGTTGGTCCGTCTTCGCCCACTAAACCTGCGCGATCCAAACAGAAAATTACAGGTAAATTTTGCAAGGCCACATCATGAATTACCTGGTCATATGCACGTTGTAAAAAGGTAGAATAGATATTGCAGAAAACAACCATGCCATCAGTGGCCATACCGGCAGCCAGGGTAACGGCATGCTGTTCGGCTATACCTACGTCGTAGGCTCTTTCTGGAATTGTGGCCATCATATATTTTAAAGAACTACCTGTTGGCATAGCAGGCGTAATACCCACAATTTTTTCATTTTTTAATGCCAGTTCCACTATGGTCTTTCCAAAAACATCTTGAAATTTTGGAGGTTCAAGTGCGGCATTTTTCCTTTGCAACTCTCCCGTTTGCTTGTTGAACTTACCGGGTGCATGGTAGGTTACTTGATTTTCCTCTGCTTTTTGCAGCCCTTTGCCCTTTGTAGTAATAACATGTAAAAGTTTAGGACCATCAACATGCTTTAAAATTTCCAATACTTTGATTAAGGATGGCAAATCATGACCGTCTACCGGACCGGTATAATGGAAATTAAGGCATTCAAAAATGTTCTCTTCTTTAGCGGATCCTGTTTTTACGTTGGTCAAGTATTTCTTTAATGCACCAACGCTTGGATCGATCCCCATGGCATTATCATTTAAAACAATTAACATATTGGCTTTGGTTTCTCCTGCATGGTTTAACCCCTCAAATGCCATGCCACTTGCAATAGATGCATCGCCAATTACTGCAATATGTTGCCTTTCTGGTTTTCCTTGTAGTTGTGCCGCCAATGCCATTCCCAATAATGCTGAAATAGAAGTTGAGCTATGTCCTGTACCAAAAGCATCAAACTCGCTTTCTTTCATTTTTGGAAATCCACTAATACCACCAAACTGACGGTTGGTGTCAAAAATATCTTTTCTACCGGTCAGTATTTTATGTCCATATGCTTGATGACCAACATCCCAAATAAGCTTGTCTATAGGGGTGTTGAACACATAGTGTAGTGCAATGGTCAATTCCACAACGCCTAAACTGGCACCTAAATGGCCTTCTTTTACAGAAACAATATCTATAATAAATTCACGTAGCTCAGTAGCCAATTGCCTTAAATTTTCCTGATTTAAAGGTTTTAGGTCTTTCGGTGAATTGATATGTTCTAGTATCGATTTCAAACTGCGGGTATAATGGGACAAAAATACTTTTTTAAAAATGAAACTATCGTATTTTTGACCTTATGGTTTTACCTTACGATGATACTTATTTTATGAAAAGAGCCCTTCAAGAGGCCGAATATGCTCTTGAAGCTGGTGAAGTGCCCGTAGGTGCTGTAATTGTGGTGCAAGATAGAATTATTGCCAGAGCACATAATCTTACCGAAAAATTAAATGATGTTACCGCACATGCGGAAATGCAGGCAATAACATCTGCCGCTAATTTTCTTGGGGGAAAATACTTAAAAGACTGTACATTATATGTAACCTTAGAGCCATGTCAAATGTGTGCAGGAGCGCTATATTGGAGCCAGATAGGTAGAATAGTTTATGGGGCTAAAGATATAGAGCGTGGTTGTGGTGCAATGGGTACCACCTTACATCCCAAAACCAAGATCATAGGTGGTATTTTAGAGGTGGAGTCGGCTAGTTTGTTGCAAGAGTTCTTTGCTAAAAAGAGAAAGTAAAACTTAGATGTAAATTGAAAAACCACGCAAAAGCGTGGTTCATTGATGTTTTTGATAAAAAAGAAAATAAATTATAGTACCTGAACTTGTCCGGCAACCGTACCTTTTCTTCCTTCTTCTTCTTCATAGCTCACTCTATCACCTTCTCTAATTTCAGTGCCATGTAATGCGGTGGCATGAACAAAAATATCTTTTCCAGTTTCTTCATTGGTTATAAACCCATAACCTTTAGATTCGTTGTAAAATTTGACGGTACCAATCATTGTATTGAAATTTTAATATTATGATTCTAATTTAATATAATTTTGCGTTGATTGGTAGCGAATTGCCCTATTAATTTTTTGGAGAGTCTTGATTATCAGTGTTTCTAGGCTCTTTTCCTTGCATTTTTCTTACATTTTCATCTGTGAGCATATAATCTTTGAATTTTTTCCCTTTGCTCTCTTTGATTAAGAAGAGTGGCATTGCCAATAAAAACAATCCTAAGGTACCAGAGCCTATATATTTATGGGATAAAGCTTCTTGACCGTTATCTAAGGTGAATCCGTAAATAATCAATCCAAAGGAGATTACAACTATAAGGGAAATAAGGTACTTCATTTTATTACTTTTATCTTGAGCGGCTGCTATTCTTTATTTGGTAAATCTTATTAATTCTCTTCTGTAGGCGGTCAATAGTTTAGATTTGGATACAAAGCCCATGTATTTTCCATTCTTTACAACGGGTAAATTCCACGCCCCACTATCTTGAAATTTTTGCATTACGATCTGCATGGTATCAATGCCGTAATAAATATGGTCCGGTGCTTTATGTGTAAAGGTTTCTACTTTTGTAGTGTTGTACAGTTTAGTATCGAACATGAACTCCCTAATATCGTCCAATAGAATAATACCTAAAAATTTTTGATGGGCATCTACCACGGGGAATATATTTCGGGTAGATTTTGCAACGGAATCATGTAACATTTCTCCCAATGTCATTTCTGGATGTACCGTTTTAAAATTGGTCTCTATCACGGTGTCTAGGTCCATAAGGGTAAGTACGGCTTGATCTTTGTTATGGGTCAATAGTTCACCACTTTCTGCCAGCTCTCTGGTGTAAATAGTGTAATCTACCGTGTTTTTTGTAATAATGTATGAGATCGATGCAGTAATCATTAACGGAACAAACAAGGCATAACCACCAGTTATTTCTGCAATAAGGAAAATAGCCGTTAAGGGTGCATGTTGTACACCGGCAATTAAGCCTGCCATGCCTATTAAGGTGAAATTACTTTCCGATACCGAAAAGCCCAAGCCTGAATTGTTGATCAGTTTAGCTACTACATTTCCTAAAGCGCTGCCCATGACCATGGTGGGAATGAAAATTCCACCGGCCCCACCTGCCGCTAACGTGGTGGTCATTGCTACTGCTTTAAAAATGGTGATACCGAACAGTAATGCAATAACGATCCAAATATTATCAATGTAAGCGTCAAAAGGGGTTTTTCCCAAGGCATTAATATGGTCTCCTTTTAGCAAGTCGTTTATGAAGGAAAAACCTTCACCATATAACGGAGGTATAAAATAAAGCATAATTCCAATAGCCAAACCGCCTACCAAAAGTCTGTACTTAGGACTCTTTAATGGTTTAAACAAGTTGATAATGCCAAAATACATTTTAGTAAAATAGATCGATGCAATGGCGGTACCAACGCCTAAAACGATGTAGAATAGGGTGTCTTTTACTTGGAACGGTTCATTGATCGAGAAATTGAACAATACTTCATTGCCCATAAAGAAGTAGGAGGTAAGTACGCCACTTATGGATGCCAGTAATAATGGTAACATTGATATCATCGTAAGATCTAGACTAAATACTTCTACCGCAAAAATAATAGCCGCAATGGGCGATTGAAAAATAGATGAAATGGCACCTGCAGATGCACAGGCAATTAGTAAGGACCTTGTCTTAGAGTTGATATGAAACAATCGGCCAAGGTTAGAACTTATTGCAGCGCCGGTTGCCACTGCAGGACCTAATAACCCCACCGAACCACCAAAACCAACGGTTAAGGGAGCAATGATCAATTGAGTGTATACTTGTTTAACATCTATATGACCTTTGTTTTTTGATAAGGAGAAAAGAATGGAAGAAACCGCATGTTTCAACTTCTCTTTGTGGACATATTTTACGTAGAGAAACACCAGGGTTAAACCTACGATTGGTAAAATGAAATATAATTGATTGCTAGAGAAAATAATTCCTTTCTCTAAGGATGCCTCAATAAAATAAGTAATATTCTTAAGTGTTACCGATGCTAAACCGGCCAATAAGCCAACAACAACACTTAAAATGTAAATAAAGGTCTTTTGTGAGATGTTCTTATATCTCCACTTATAAATACGCCTTAAGAAATTGTTTGTTTGTATGGGCATTGTATAACCATATCGTTAGTAGCCATCAAAGGTATTTAATTACTTGCTATGATTTTTGATTTAAGTTCTTCTAAATCTAACAGGTAAATTTGACGAAGTGTTTCAACATATGCTCTATTGTTATAATAGCCGTTGTTAAAATCTACAATGGCATCTTCGATCATGTTTAGAGCTGCCTTTTTATGGCCTTCATTTAATAATAGTTTTGCTTTATAATACTTGGCATCTGCAGAGTTGGTGAAGTATTGTATGACTTTGTCAAAATTCTCATTTGCTTTTTCTTTGTTATCAGATTCGTAATAGGCTATACCTCTATAAAGAAACGCTTCTAATTCTACCCAATCTTCACCAGAATCTTCAGTTTCTTTGGTAATATGTTTATCCCAATAAGCAACAGAGTTATCATAGTCTTTTGCGCCTAAATATGCAATGCCACGCCAATAATCTACACTATGCCCTTGTGGATAATCTAAATATGGGGTTATCGTATCTGATGAATTAAAATCTGCGATAGCCTTTTCATAATCTCTATAAAACCATAAGTAGAGGTAACCTCGCCATGGAATTCGTTGTTCAGGATTTAATACTACCGCTTTGTTATATTGTGGAAGCCATTCATTGGGTAGACCTCGTTTTAAATCGGCTACAGAAAGTTCATAAACCCCAGGTTCAAAGGTTGGGTCTATTGAAACAGCTTCAGCAATACCATTTTGAAAAGCAACTGAGCCTTGCATATAGAAAGTAGCATCTTTAAACCTTTCTTCGGCTAGGGTTCTTGGATTTTTTGCGTTATCACTCTTTCCACAGGAAATAGATAACAAGAACGTAAAACTACTAAGGAATAATTTCGACCACTTTTCCATTTTCTATTCGGTATGAAACGTACATGTAATAATTACTAGAATCTTCTTGAAATTCAAGAGCATTCCAGTTTTGGGGCATTGCAGTAAAATTTAAAAGAGAATCTACCATTTTTGTATTTAATTCTTTTTCCTCTAAGTCTAAATTCATTTGAATGATTTCAAACCAACCTGGATTTCCTTCGCAATTCACTAAAAAACGAAAATTTAAATACCCTGAATCATCAAAAGTATCTCCTAGGTAATATTTTGCCAAGTTTTTTCTGAACTGACTTTTGGTATTTGCGTAAGCATTTAAACCCGCTCCACTATACGTATGATAAATATTGCCATCATCACATAAAGAATAGACATCATTTAGTAATGCTTTCTCCTGATCAATATACCCTATATAGTTTTTATAAGGTTTGTCGGTGGTATCATAAGCTTTTTCGAACTTGTAGTAAAAATACCCAGCAAAAACACTTAATATGAGCAAAATGCCCAATATACTAAACAATAAAATTTTTATCCATTTTTTCACAAAGTGAATTTAACAAAAAATACCTTACATGGATATTACTTCTTTTATTGTAAAAATTGAAGCCAGTGAAGAACAAAAAATCCTGCACTTGGGCAGGATTTTTAATTATGTAGGGAAATCAAGTACGGTTATTCTTGTATATCTAACTTTAAGTTCAATTCTTTTAATTGTTCGTCGTCAATTGCTGCAGGGGCATCGATCATGACATCTCTACCACTATTGTTCTTAGGGAATGCAATGAAATCACGTATGGTCTCCTGTCCGCCTAAAATAGCAACGAGTCTATCTAAACCAAATGCCAATCCGCCATGAGGTGGTGCTCCGTACTGAAAGGCATCCATCAAGAATCCAAATTGTGCTTTTGCCTCCTCGGGAGTAAAACCTAAGTGCTTGAACATGGTTGCCTGTGTTTCTTTATTATGAATACGAATAGAACCACCGCCTATTTCATTACCATTCAATACTAAATCATAAGCATTGGCGCGAACAGCACCTGGATCGGTATCCAATAATTCTAATTGACCTGGTTTTGGCGATGTAAATGGGTGGTGCATGGCGTGGTAGTGACCCGTTTCTTCATCAAGTTCCAATAATGGGAAATCAACTACCCATAATGGAGCAAACTCGTTTGGCTTTCTCAACCCTAATCTGGTGGCCATTTCCATACGTAGCGCACTTAACTGTGTTCTTGTTTTATTGGCGTCGCCGGAAAGAACGCAAATAAGGTCGCCTGGTTTAGCACCGGTTACCGCTGCCCATTTTGCCAAATCGTCTTGGTCGTAAAATTTATCTACGGTAGATTTAAAGCTTCCGTCTTCGTTACATTTTACGTACACCATTCCATTAGCACCCACTTGTGGGCGTTTTACCCAATTTACCAAGGCATCTAATTCTTTTCTAGTGTAAGATGCTGCACCAGGTACCGCAATACCCACAACTAATTCAGCAGAATTGAATACACCAAATTCTTTATGTTGTGTTACAGCATTTAATTCCCCAAACTCCATTCCAAAACGAATATCTGGCTTGTCGTTCCCATATTTAGACATGGCTTCATCATAGGTCATTCTTGGGAAAGAGTCTATTTCAACACCATTAACTTCTTTTAAAAGGTATTTGGTTAAGTTCTCAAATACATTAAGAATATCTTCTTGCTCTACAAAAGCCATTTCGCAATCTATCTGTGTAAACTCTGGTTGCCTGTCTGCACGTAAATCTTCATCTCTAAAACACTTTACAATTTGAAAGTATTTATCTAAACCACCAACCATCAATAATTGTTTAAAGGTTTGTGGCGACTGTGGTAATGCATAGAACTGCCCTTCGTTCATACGGCTAGGTACTACGAAATCTCTTGCTCCTTCTGGAGTGGATTTTATTAAATACGGAGTTTCCACTTCTATAAAGCCTTCGCCAGATAAAAACTTACGAACTTCCATAGTTACCTTACTTCTAAAAATAAGGTTGTTTTGTACCGGTTTTCTACGGATGTCCAAATACCTGTACTTCATTCGCAGGTCTTCGCCACCATCGGTATCGTTCTCAATGGTGAATGGCGGCGTCTTAGATATGTTTAAAATGGTTAATTCAGAAACTAAAACTTCTATATTACCCGTTGGAATGTTTGCATTTTTTGATGCTCTTTCAATAACCTCACCTTTTATTTGAATAACAAACTCTCTACCTAAGTTTCTTGCTTGCTCCAATAATTCTTTAGAAGTACGATCTTCATCAAGCACTAATTGTGTTATACCATAGCGATCACGAATATCTACCCAAACAACAAAACCTTTATCTCTTGTTTTGGAAACCCACCCAGAAAGGGTAACTGTTGTACCAATATGTGATTCTCTTAATTCCCCGCAGGAATGGCTTCTATACATAATACTTGCTTTAATGAAAGGGCAAATTTAAGAAGTCTATTTCATAGTAGGTCTATATTAAATGCAGGTTTTACTCGATGACTGGTTTTACGAAACAACCTTTGTAAACAAGGTTAATGTACTGGTAAATAGTCTTTTATGACTTCAATGTTAATTTAATGTTATGTAAAAGTTACCTAAACATTGATTAATTGCAAAATAATTGTATCTTTATACCGTTATCATACAAGAAATCAGTAATCAAAAAAAATATATAATTATGAAAAAGATACTAATTATTGCCGTAATGGCATTGTCGTTTGGATCATACGCTCAAATTGATCCAGTTTTTGAAAAAGAAGGAGATAAAGTAAAAGCAACATACTTTCATGCTAATGGAGAGAAATCCCAAGAAGGTTATTTTGTAAATGAAAAGCTAGATGGCCAATGGAAAATGTTCAATGAAAAGGGAGAGAAAATAGCCATGGGTAACTATGATAGCGGTGTTAGAACCGGTAAGTGGTTGTTTTGGGAAGGTGATGTAAGAAGTGAAGTTAATTTTGACAACAATAGAATTGCAAGTGTTTCTAAAGCAAGCAAAAAAGATCCTGTTGTAAGCAATAAGTAAATCAACTAATTCAAATATAAAAGCCCGTATTCATTTGAATACGGGCTTTTTTTATATCAATTTTTAGAGATGCTTAAGCAGCACTTTCCAATTGCTCATTGTTATCTGTACTGTTACTTCCCCAGTTTCTAAATTTTATTTTTATACGGTACACAATATTGAATAATACCGGTACTATAATTAAAGTTAAGAAAGTGGCAACTAATAAACCAAAGATAACCGTCCACGCTAATGGCCCCCAAAATATTACGTTGTCTCCACCCATATAGATCTTAGGGTTAAATTCTGAGAACAGTGAAAAGAAATCTATATTTAGTCCTATTGCCAAAGGGATCAGACCAAGCACTGTTGTAATTGCCGTAAGAATTACAGGTCTTAATCTTGCCTTACCACCAACAATCATAGAATCTGTAGCATCTTCAATAGTCAATAGGTCGCTGTCGTCCATATCTAATCTTATCTTTTTACGGTCTATCAGTATCTGTGTGTAATCTAGGAGTACCACTCCATTGTTCACAACAATACCTGCCAGCGAAATAATACCCATCATGGTCATCATAATAACAAAAGACCATCCAGTGATCATTAACCCTCCAAATACACCAATAAAACTCAAGAAAATGGCGATCATAATGATCAATGGCTTGGATATACCACCAAACTGGAATATTAAAATAAGCATGATCAATCCTAATCCTGAGAAAAAAGCACCAATTAAGAATTCTTGTTGTTTCTTTTGTTCCTCTAATTGACCTGTATAATCAATTTTAACCGTTTCTGGTTTTCCTTCGAAACCACCTTCCATTTCTTGTTTAATTTCACCTACAATAGCATTAGCATCTGTAAAGCCAGGTTTTAATCCGGAGTAAATGGTTACTACACGTTTACCATCACGATGTTTAATGGCGCTAAAACCCGAGGTGTTTTTCTCTTTGGCTACGGCAGAAATTGGTATTTCTTTGATTTGACCGTTAGATGGGTCCCTAAAAATAATATTCTGATTGAATAAGGCACTTTTATTATATCTAAGATCTTCGTTGAATCTAACGTTGATGTCATAATCTTCGCCATCTTCTTTATATACGCCTGCTTTTTCGCCAAAAATGGAACGTCTTAATTGATTACCTACCTGACCAACGGCCACACCAAGTTCACCGGCTTTTTCACGATCAACTATTACTTGCATGGCAGGTTTGCCCTTGTTCACATCAATTTTTAACTCCTCTATACCTGCAATATTTTTGGTGTTGATGAAGTTTTTAATGTCTTCGGCAGTACTAATGAGCTCATCATAATCGCTACCCTCAAGCTCAATGTTAATAGGGAAACCAGCTGGCGGACCATTGGCATCTTTTTCAACGGAAATGGCAACACCAGGGTAAATACCTTGTAATGCAGCTTGTACACGAGCCCTGATGTCTTCTGTGTTCAGACCTTCTCTGTATTTGTACTCACTAAAGTTTACGGTTACTTTACCTTTATGTGGCATTTCTGCCGAAGAACCACCATCTGTTAATGGGTTACCGGCACCTTCACCAACTACCGATACCGCTGAGGCCATCATAAAGTTTTCCCCGTTCTTTTTGTACTTAGGGTCATCCATTATGGCGTATACTTGATCTTCTACCTCTTTGGTGATTTCATTGGTTTTTTCAATAGAGGTTCCTTCAGGATACTCTACATACACATAGATTTCATTCGGTTTGTTGTCCGGAAAAAACTCAATTTTAGTACGTCCACTACCAACCGACATGCCAAATAACATAAATACACCGATCAACATGAAAAAGGTAATACCAAAATACCAGTATACATTACTACCTCTAAGGGCGTGCTTTAGACGTTTTTCATACCAATTTTCAAAACGAACCATGGTTTTACGCTGAAATTGTATAGCAGCACCTTTAATTACATATTTGTATACCCAGAACATGATACCGGTTAAGATCAATACAGATCCTAAGCCTCTCATAGCACCACCAAATATTAAGATTAAAGCTCCCAATACCCCCAAAATAATACTCATACGAATAAGCTGCTTTAGGGTCAGTTCTTTTTCATCGGTACTCATAAATTTAGAAACCAACATAGAGTTCATGAAAATAGCAACGAACAATGAGGATCCCAATACAACAGAAAGTGTGATAGGGAAATAAATCATAAACTGCCCAAAAATACCTGGCCATAATCCTAACGGTACAAATGCTGCTACTGTTGTTGCGGTAGAAATGATAATAGGGTAGGCTATTTCACCAATTCCCTTTTTGGCAGCTTCGGTTCTGGAAAGACCTTCGTCCATTAATCGGTAAACGTTTTCTACCACTACAATACCGTTATCTACCAACATACCAAGCCCCATGATCATACCAAATAAGATCATGGTATTTAGCGTATAACCAAGCCATGACAATATTACGAAAGACATGAACATTGACATAGGTATGGCAAAACCAACGAATAGGGCATTTCTAAATCCTAAGAAGAACATTAAAACGGTTACAACTAAAATGATCCCGAATATGATGTTGTTCACTAAATCGTCTACCTGGTTCAAAGTTCTAGTAGAAGAATCATTGGCAATAGAAATATTAAGATCTGGCGGAAAATAATCAGCTTCTTCCTTCTTGACCAATTCTTTGATTTTGTCTGCGGCAGATATCGCATTTCTACCAGCTCTCTTCTTTACATCGAGCATGACTACATTCTTACCAAACTCACGGGCGTAGGTGGTTTTATCCTTAGCATGAAAATTAACGGATGCAATATCCTTAAGGTACACGGCGCCATTCTCAGACTTGACCACAAAATTGTTCAATTCTTTTGGATCTTCTACTTCGCCTAAAATACGAATGGTACGTCTTTGACCAACTGTTTTCAGGTTACCAGCCGACATTGTCATATTACCATTGCTAATGGCATTGATAACATCTTGAAAACTAATTTTAGCGGCCATCATCTTATATATGTCCACGCCAATTTCTACTTCTAGATCTTGGGCACCACGTATATCGGCCTGTTTAATTTCTGGAAGGTCTTCAACTTCATCTTGTAGGTATTCTGCAAATTCCTTCAGTTTTTCTACAGGATAATCTCCCGTAAAATTGATGTTCATGATGGGAACTTCTTCAGAGAAATTTAAATCGAAAACATTTGGTTCTACCTTAGCTCCGTTGAACGTTGGCCAGTCTTCACTAGCCTTTTCACTATCAACTTCGTCCTTAACCTTTTGTTTGGCTTGTTCTACGGTTATATCCTCATCGAATTCTACGGTTAAAATTGCGTAATCTTCTTGAGAGGTTGACGTAATCTCTACTACGTTACTTATGTTCTTTAATCTATCTTCTAAAGGGTCTGTAATCAGTTTTTCAATATCCTCGGCAGTGTTGCCAGGGTAGGGTGTACTGATATAAATTTTGGTTTCTATGATTTCAGGAAAATCTTCTCTGGGCATAGCCATATAAGCACTGAAACCTAACCAAAGAAAAATGGCGATCATGACATAAATAACCGAGGGGTTATCTATGGACCATGATGAAAGACCGAATTCCTTATCGGCGTTCTTTTTTACTTTACTCATCGATCTTTATTTTTTAATTTTAACTTTTTGACCATCCTTGACGCTTCTTGCGCCTTCTTTGATAATATGGTCTCCGTCGTTTAATCCTGTTAAGACCTCTATAGCTGCACCTTGGGTTTTACCTGTGGTGATTATGGTTCTTTTTACGATTGATTCTCCATCTGCATTTGGTTCATCTGCAACAAATACATACTGTTCCCCTTCTGCATTTTCAGAGATTATACTTGTTGGTATCAAAATTGCATCTTCGCTGGTGTAATCATTAATGTTCACCTTTGCCGAAAGATTAGGTTTAATTTTACCTTCTTTGTTCGGTACCGGTATTTCAGCTTCAAAAGAACGGTTAGACGGATTGATGAAATTACCCGTTTCCCTGATCTTAGTAACAACGCTATCACCTAGTATAGGAAAATAGACCAAAGCTTCCTTTCCTTTTGTAACATTGCCTAAATAAGCTTCTGGTACTTCTACTTCAATATACATATCAGACAAGTTAACTATGCGAAATACCTCAGATCCCTGTCCTGGTGCAACCACAGTACCTTGGTCTTTAATTACATTGTCTATGATTCCTGAAAATGGAGCTCTGATCGTAGACTTGCCTAACTGGCTTTGCGCTTGTGATACCATGTTTTCGGCCGCTTCATAATTCGTTTTTGCCTGTAGGTACTGAATTTCCGATCCAATATTCTGATTCCAAAGACGTTCTTGACGTTCAAAAGTTGTTTTGGCTAAAGATGCCTGTGTCTTCAATTGGTTTAATTGACTTGACATTCCGCCATCATCTATGGTTGCAAGAACTTGTCCCTTGCTTACACGGTCCCCTTCTTTAACGTATACCCTTTGTAAGGTACCTGCCATTTCTGGGTAGATCAGTACATTCTGTTTGGTACTTACATCTCCTTGCAATTCCAGATAGTGATTAAATATTTCCTTTTTGGCTGTTAATGTATTTACTAAAGGTAACTTCTCTTCATTGCCCAAAATGGCAATTGCAGAGTCCAAAGATTTTAGTTGGGCATCTATCAGTTTTTGCTGGGTAGTTATTTCATTTTTTTTGGCTCTTATGGCCTCAAGGTTTTTTCCCGAAATAATTTCAGCTACCGATTGATCTTCACCACCACATGAGTAAAGGCTTATGACGGCTATTAATAAAATAGGTAATTTCTTCATGATCGTTTTTTTTATGATTGATTATTTAGGATTTTGTATTTAGTATAATTTCTAGATCCGTTTTTTTATTGATAACCTCAACCATTGACTGTAAAAACTCTTGTTGAGTGGTATATAGTTGGGTTTGTGCTTGGCGCAACTCAAAACTGGTAGCCAATCCTTCTTTGTATTTAATTTGATTTTTGTTTTCTATACGTTCAGAAAGTAATAGGTTTTGTTTTGCCGTTTCATAATTGTTAATGGCTAACGTATAGTCGTTCTTGGCGTTCTCTAACTGTAATCTAATTTGTTGTTCTGCTTCCGTTAATTGTGTTTTTGCCTTTTCTAACGCAATTTTTGCACGTTGTGTACTGGCACTACGCTTTAAAGAACTGAATATTGGTATGTTGAGGTCAAGGCCCAATATGGAAGAATCAAACCACTCTGGGTCTCCACTAAAGAAATCAAAACTTTCTGAATAGGAAGAACTACCGTAGTTTATAAAAGCGTTTAAAGTGGGTAGGGCTCTACTTCTAGACAATTTCCATTCGTAATAACGTTGCTCGTTTAAGTTTTCGGCAAGTTTATAATCTACATTGTCGCTGATATTAAAAGCTGTACTTAGTATGCTAAGATCCATTTTAGAAACGGTAAGGTCTTCTAGATTTTCTTGTAATTGCGTAGGTGCATTTAAGTCTAAACCTAAACTAACATTGAGCATTTGTAAGGTAATCTCTTTTAGTCTAAGTGCATTTTGTAATTGGTTTTCTACAGAAGAAAGTGTTATTTGAAGTTGGTCTACACTTTCTTCATCTCCTAACCCGTTTTCGTACAATTTGGTTGTTTCGTAAAGGTTTTTTTTAAGGTTTGCCTTATTCTTTTCTAAAATCTTTACCGATTCTTCTGCCAATAAAACGTTGCCGTAGGCTTCAACTACTTGTTTTCTAACATCTAGCTCTGTTTTTTCTTTATTATTGGCACTATAGCTCAAAAAGGCTTTTGTTGCCTGAACACCAACAATGTATGACCCATCAAAAATTTGCTGGGTTAAGGTTGCCGTGGCAGTCATAGATTGGGGTTGGGAAAATACTACCGGAATAAACTCACCTGCCGCACCCCCAACAAGCTCTGCAGGCAAAAGGGTAACGGGTTGTTTTAACTGGTTTTGATACCCAACTGATCCGTTTATTTGAGGTAAGCCACCCGCAATAGTTTCCCATTTTTGCTTTTGGGCATCTATGATGTCCCTATTGGCGTTTATAGCGGCGTAGTTGTTTTCTAAAGCAAATTGAATTGCCTCATCTAAGGTAAAAGAATAGGTCTGTTCTTGTGATAGACCTAAGTTTAGACTTAGAACAGTGATTAAGATTACTAATTGATTTCGCATTTATTCTTGATTTGAATTGATGATGTTATTTAATATGGTTTTCCCTTTAGGAGTAACTATACCTCGTAAATGATATTCCAAAAATGAATCCATAAGTTCAGATATAGGAAAAAGGTCTAAAGGGAAAATGTTCTGATCTTTAATGGTATTCATTCCGCTAAAATATATTCGGGCTACAAATTCAGGATTTACATTATCTCTAAAAAGCCCTTGAGCTAGCCCTCTTTCTACATTTGAAAGCACACACTTATGCATTTTTTCAAATTGCATAAGTTTTAGCGATTTATGGATTTTAGGGTAGTATTTCATTAATTGGAATTGAGAAGAGCTTTTTTCGTTGTTCAAATGGGACATTACAAACCTTTTGATTTCGTATAATTCTTCAATAGCATTCTTTTCCATAGCTATTATTAGATCTATACCTTCATTTAAAACACAAAACTTAGCCATAACGCAATCTTCAATAAGCGAAGTCTTATTTTCATATTCGCTGTAGATCGTTTTTTTGGACATGCCTATTTCATTGGCAATATCATCCATTGTTATACTTTTAAAACCGCGTTCCAAGAATAGCTGTGATGCCGTATTCCGTATTTTTTCTTTCATAACGAGTGCAAATATACACCAGGAAACTTTAGAAACTGTAAAAGTTTCCAAAGTTTTACAATTTGTTAATGTCGTTTAGAAACTTCATCCGTTGTTTATAGATTCATTACGTGCCACGTATTCTTTATAAGCTTGTTCGCCTTCATTCTTCCAGAATTCATCATAGTGTTTCCACTTGGAAAAATCTGTTCTCATAGGTTTGCATGGATCAAATTTTGAAAATCTCTTGTGTTTATCCTTTTTCTTTTTTTTGTTGTTAGGACCATCACCACCACCAAAACCAAAGATTATTTTAGATAATAGTAGTATGCCAAGAGCTTTCCAGTAGTCTATTTGAGGTAATCCAAAAATATCTGGCATAAGCCAATTCCATAAACGCATAACAATGTAGCCTACTAAAAAGACTATAATGATCCCTAGTAAAATATACATGAGAATTTTGAACGCTTTATAAACATAATATTGAGCTGATTTTTCCATGGTTTTTTCCAAATTAGATTTCATAATGCTATTTTTTAATGTTCTATTTTTTTAAGAAGTATTGAAAGTGCCCTATGTCTTCTAGACATTAGTGTGCCTTGAGGTATACCGGTTTCCATTGAAATTTCTTTGTAGCTATAATTTTCAAAATCAACTGCAATTATGATATCTCTATAAACAGGCTTTAATTCCTCTATGGCAATCTTTAGTTTTTCTTGTATTAGTGCAGGGTATTCATTTGAAGATTGATCATAGAACAAATAGGTAAAATCTGTCCAGAGTTGTTCTAGTTGCTCTTGGTCATCAAACCGTGTTCTTTTGGTGCGTAATATATCTGTAATCTTATTTTTGACGGCATTATACACATAACCACCAATGTTATGTATTGGTAAAGCATCTATAGGTCTAGAGAAAATACGTAAAGCAACATCTTGTATAATATCTTCGGCATCACTTTCTGATGTTTGTTTAATTTTAGATTGAATGTAGCGCTTGATCGAGCTGTATTCTTCTTCAAAAAAACTATTCAGGTTTGTGTTATCTTTTTGGTCAGATGCCATCCAAGAGCTTTTTCAATTGGTCTTCACTTATAAAGACGCAGAATTTGAAACCTATTGCATTTTTAAGGAATTTTTTTAAAAATTAATTTTGTAAAATGTGTAAAGATAATATAATCAGCTGTTTAACTTCTCTTGTTGCGGTATATATATAGGACTGTAATTATTAAAAATAGAGCACCAATGAAGTACCAAAAATTGAATAAGGGCTTTTTGGGTTGGGCTGTTTCTACAATTTCTAATAATTGATTGGCTTTAATATTGGTAATAATTTGAGTGTTGCCACCAGACCAGTTTACTATGACGGAATCTATTTTGGTGGTTGTACCCAGGCCAACATGTGCAATGACCGAGTTTTGAGAAATATGACTAGACCCACCGCCATCTATTTCCCTAATGAATTTTTTACCGTTCGCAATTACCGTTACCCTAGAACCAATACCATTGCTTTCTGCTTGTACGCCCTTTAAAGCTATTTTTAACCAATTTCCTGTTGCAATGTCGTTTCTAAATAAGCGGGTGGTTGACGCAATAGGATAGTTTAGAATAGGTTTTTGATTTACGACCAGTAAATCCATGTCTCCATCATTGTCCATATCAAAAATTACCGAACCTCTACCAATACCATAATCGTTAATAGCCAGTTCACGTCCCTTTTCGGTATACGTATTGGCATTGTTCTCAAAATAGAAATTGCCCATTGGGGTGCAGTTGGGGTTTAAATCACCATTGGAAACAAAAAGGTCTAAATCTTCATCATGATCAAAATCGGCAAAATTGGCGCCCCAGCTTATGGCTAAATTGTAGGTACCCAATTCTTTAGCCTTATCTACAAACGGATTACCATTGCCTTGGTTTTCCATAAGCATATTGAATTTAATGTTGGTAACATAATAGTCCATCCATCCATCCCCATTGTAATCACCAACAGCCGCTCCCATAGCGTTGATCTTTAAATCCATTTCGGTTTGCTGGCTTACGTCCTCAAAGCGATCATTAGGATATTCATTTTGGTACAGGAAGTTGGGCACTGCTTTGTAACCAAAATCTTGGTTCACCAATAAGTCTTGGTCTTGATCATTGTCGAAGTCGGTGAAAACACCACCAAACCCAAAACCTTTATGACCTAAGCCATAGTCATCATACACATTTTTAAAGCTTTTACCTTCATTGTTTTTTAGTAAATAACTTCTTGCGGTTTGGTTTGCACTAACTATAGTTGCGTCTTTTATAATACCTAGTTTTCCGGTAAATTCTTGGAAGTAATTGCCAACAAAAAGATCTGGGTATCCGTCGGCATCTATGTCTCCAAAACTTGGACCTGTACTAAAAGAGTTGAATTCTTCTAAACCATATGCTTTTGTAACATTGGTAAACGTGGCATTTCCATTATTTAGAAACAATAGATTTTTTGCCCTAGGTATTACATTTTTACCATCTGTAGTTGTGATTGTTGTAATGAACAAATCTCTAAACCCATCTTTATTGATGTCTGCACTGACCACACCTTGGGTAACATACTCATTGGTAACCTCTAGACCAGAGCCTTTAAAAACGTCTTCAAACGTACCATTTCCTTTATTTAGATATAATCTGTCCGCTTGTATACCGCTAGTGATATAAAGATCTTCAAAGCCATCGTTATTAAAGTCGAAAACGGTTACACCGCCACCAAATGTTCCTTCATATACTTCGTATTGGTGTTCAATACCTGCATGCTCTGTAACATCAACAAAAGTTTCTTGTGCGTTAATTAGGCATCCGCAGAAAAAAAGTACTGCCAAAAAATATGTGTGCGTTATAGTGGTGTTATTTTTCATTTGTATTCTTCCATTGTAGGGTGTAAACATTTTTTGCGATTTCCACTCCTTTTTCTAATCCTACCTCGTTGTCAAGTTGAGTATGTATACCACCGTAAAATCTAGAATCTGCAGTTTCTTGTGCAGCTTCCCAAAAGGTGTCAAAAGAACGAACGACAAAATCGGTTTCTTTTAACTCATCTCGTTCTCTTCCTTCGTGTGCCCTATCGGTAAAAGTGAATTCCTTGCCAAAATTATGTTCTAATATGGTTGCGGCAGCGGCGGCTTGTATTGCATGTCCAGATGGAAATGAAGGAAATGGCGGGTCTGGCCAAAAAGATTCCCATTCTTCATCAATGTACTTTGGGATAAAGGTATTAGGTCTTTCCGTAAAGAAAAGATATTTCCATTTCCAACAATTAACAAAAGCGTCTGCCACGGCCATGCCTACTTGGGCATACACTTGGGTGCTTTCTATAAGTGAAAGATCATGCCCATCTACTGCCAACGTAGCAAAATAATACGAGTGACCAGGCGGTGTAAAGCTAACATCAGGGTCATCTCCCCACCAAATGGCAGCTTCCTTTTCTAATTGGGTCAATTCTAAATCTTTTAGATAAACATTTTCAAATTGTTGGTAGTAGGCAGACCCTGGAAGTGTGTCATAAGGTATCATTTGTGGATCCTCAATTGTTTTATTGATAGGAGCAAAGGTTCTATTTTCGCCCCAATGTGGGTGTAATGGATGATGGCTAAAAGACTGTGCGAACAATGGTGGTTTCCATGCTCCCGGTCTGTCTGGATGAACCATAGATTTGTCAAAATTGTATAAGTATCCTCTATGACCTCCATCTGTTTTACTCCATTCAAAAATTACTTTTGCAACAGATTTACCATATTCTATAGAGCGCTTCACCGTTTCTGGAGCAACACTTGTTTTAAATTGATCGTAAACAACCTGTTCAAGGGAATCTATTTTTTGGATATTTTCATCTGATGTTTGAACATAAATATTCTTCAATATTTCTGACTGACCTGCATTAAGAGATAGTATCCAATTATATTCTTTGTCCGTATCTATTGTTGGTAACATGGTTAGACCAGTAACCTGATTGTTCATTGTACTATATTCTTTATTACCTGGTACTATAGATTCATACATGGTTAAACCGGTGTAACCAAATGCTCTTGAGGCAAATGTAGGGGAGTTAGATGGGGTATATTGGGTAATGTACAAAGTCATGTTGGCCCATTCCGTAGCAACATCTTTTTCACTCATATTTGGTTGTTCTTCTGTAGAACAAGCTGTAATCATTAAAAGTAGTGATAGTAAGAGCGTACTGCCAAGTATGTTTTTATTATAAATGGTCATTGTTATTTATAAAGCTATTTTGTTAGTTGATATGTTTGTATTGACTTGCCGTAGTTGGTAAGTATTAGTTTATCGTCAATGATAATACCTCTGGTATTACTTCCTTTTATGGATAGACCAGATTTAGATTGGGAAATGTACTTATAATTGGCATTTTCATCACCTAAAAGTAATGTACCATAGTTGGCATCGAATTTACCTATACGTAACTTATAATAATCATTGTTGCCAAGAAGTAGCAGGTCTAAATCACCATCTTGGTTAAAATCTTCCGCAATAATTTCTGAAACCGGGGAAAATTGAGCTTGTAATGGCAAGTGAACTTTTGTAAACTTTTCATCTGTTGAACTTAAAAACAAGGATGTTTCTTGGTGTGTTGCAGTTAATTTTTTCGCCTTTTTCAATTCAGTATCATTAAAAATGTCTGTTATCTGCGCATCAGCGTATTTTTCATAACTGTTAAATTTCTGTCTTTTACTCGATAGTTGTCCTAACAGTTCATCTCTGGTAACATATGGATAACTATTACCGTCAATGTAAAAATTTAGAATGGGATCAATAGAACCGTTATTATCAAAATCTGAATAATACAATTCAGCCGGAGTGTCTTTGTCTATTGTGAATTGTGTATTGGTACCAATATTTCCTGCAATAATATCTTGTTTGCCGTCTTTATTTAAATCTTCAACAAGAACGCTGCTCCAGAACCCATTTAAATCACTTTCAAAAAACTGGTCTGTTCCATTGATCAATTTGCCATTTTTATTCAAGAAAATAGTTATGGGCATCCATTCACCAACTATAATTAAATCTTCTATAGTGTCACCATCCATGTCTGCCCAAGTGGCATCGGTAACCATACCAGGATATTGTAAGTTGGGTTGAATTTCATTGGTCTTGTCTACATAACTTCCTTTACCGTCATTGATAAGAATATAACTTCTTGGTATTTCAGGAAAGCGACCAGGAACATTATAACCACCGATAAATATATCTAAGTGCGAATCATTGTTTATATCTGAAAATGAAACCGATCCGGTGCTTATGGTCATTTGTGGTAATGAATTATGAGCCTTTTTAAAATTCCCTTTCCCATTGCCCAAATAGAGCCTGTCCTGTAATAGAGGATCATTAGCGGTTAGGTTATGATATCCGCCACTCGCCATATAAATATCTAGATGACCATCATTATTAACATCAAGTACTGCAATATCAGTATCAAAATGAGCCTTGTCTAGGTCAAAATCTGCGTTTGGTTTTTGATTGAAATTTTTATTGTTAGTTTGAAGATATATGGCGGTAGGTTGATTAACGCCGCCACCAATGACAATATCTTCTAACCCATCATTGTTTAAATCTGCTTTAGCAATAGGAGGACTACTATGAGATAATTGTTTTATTAAGAGCGACTGTCGTTTAAAATCATTTACAGAAGATGGTTTGTGCTCAAAATTAACGGAATTGCGTACAGTTGAAAACAACGTTTTACTTTTCTTTTGAGCCAATTCCAAGGTTTGGGCATTGGATTCATTCAGCTCAATTGTTCTATTCGCTGAAAGTGCTTCAATAGTCTCCGTTTTTCCAGAGTTCCAAGTTACTTTTAAAGAATCTACGGTAGTTATGTCGCCTAATCCGAAATGTAAAATCGATGATACGGTCGAAAGATATCCCCTGGTTGGCATTTGCTCAAGTACTTGGGTTTTTCCTTTGGCGTAGATACTGATTTTTGATCCAATACCATGTGTGTTTTTTTGGTTTCCTTTTAACTGAATGTTTAAGAAATTGCCATTACCTTTTTGGGTGTCATTCCTATAAATAAATGCCGGTTTGTTAATGTTATTAATAACGAGGTCTAGATCACCATCATTATCTAAATCAGTATATATGGCACCATTGCTGTTGGCAGGTTGGGCTATACCTGCTTCTTGAGATTGATCATTGAAGTGGACGCCATCTTTATTGGTATAATAGAAATTGGTCAGGTTAGAAGCTGGCATTTCTTTTATAAGTTCTAAAACATCTTGCCGTTGTAGTCTGCCTTTAGATTGTACGAAACTGTCCATATAATTGATGAAATCCAAATTGGTGTAATCCCTAAAATATCCGTTGGTAATGAATAGATCTTTAAATCCGTCATTGTCAAAATCAGCAAAAAGTGGAGCCCAGCTCCAATCTGTATTTGAGATACCGGCTAGTTGACCTACTTCACTAAATGAATTGTCGCCATTGTTCAACTGAAGCATATTGCGCATATATTGATGATGAAATCCACTTCTAATATTTAAATCAAATTTTTCATAATTATCTGGCGATAAAAGTAATTTTTGGCGCTTATTATCTTTAGGCAACATGTCTAAAGTGAAAATATCCTGCAGGCCATCATTATTGATATCGGCTACATTATTGCCCATAGAAAAATGACTTGTATGTCCCATTTGATCACCTAGTTGGTCTGTAAATGTGCCATTTTTATTATTGATATAGAGATAATCTGGTACAGTATAATCATTAGAAACATAGAAGTCTTGCCAACCGTCATTGTTAATGTCACTAATACCTATACCTAATCCATAGGTTAATGCAGAACCACTAATACCTGCTTTTTGGGTTATATCATAAAATTTCTCATTTTTTTGCTCAAACAACCTAATACCTTGATAAGGGTCATCTTTTTTTAAAAACTGTTTAGTGCTTACTTCATTTAAAACAGGTAAAGATTTTGGATTGTGGTTTAGTAAAAGCATATCTAGATCACCGTCTTTATCATAGTCAAAGAAATATCCTTGATTGCTAAAAGCAGCGCTGGCCAAACCATATTCTTCCGCTTGTTCTTTGAAAATTGGTACGTTGTTGGCATCATTCCCTTGATTGATGAAAAGTTGGTTTTTACGCTTTGCATCTGGTAAGGCCCCAGAATAACATAGATACAGATCCAATTTACCATCTCCGTTTACATCTGCAGAGGTTATGCCTGTTTTCCAAGGTCCAGGTCTACCGGCGACTTTAGAAATTGAGGTAACATCTTTAAATGTGAAATTGCCTTCATTTAAATAGAATTTATTTTCACCCATGTTAGAAGTGAAATATAAGTCTTGAAGACCATCGTTATTAAAATCCCCTGTAGCTACACCACCACCGTTATAGAGGTATTCGTAAACCAATACGTTGGCATTTAACCCTTCCTTTAAGGTGTTTTGAAAAGTTACTTTCGTTTCATGTTCGGATAAAAGAGTGAATAGGGTGGGTTCTTCAATCTTGTTAATTGTTGAAGAGGTTTCATCTTTTTTAACTTTCTCTGTACAACTTTGATGTAAAAAGAAAATTATAAGAATATAGAAGATTAGATTTTTTGTCATTTGTTTAAAAGTAAAAGATCTATTCCTTTTTGGAATAGATCTTTAATTTAACTCAATTTAAACTAAACTAATAACCTGGATTCTGAATCAAAAGGTTATTTCTATTGATTTCATCTCTACTTATAGGCATGAAATACATTTTATCGTCCCAAGTTCTGGTTTCATTATCATTATTGTCTACAACGGTATAGGTGTAATCATATACAGATGTGTCATATTGATAAGGAGTTCTTGGTGTTGCACCGGCTTTAAGGGTAGCTGTTACTTTCATAACCTTAATGCCCCTGCCCAAAGTTTGATCAGCGATCATCCATCTTCGTGCATCATGGTATCTGTGTTCTTCATATGCCAATTCAACTCTTCTTTCATTGATGTAATCCTCTAAAAGCTCAGTACCAGATGAGGTAAGTGCCGGCATACCTGCTCTAAAGCGAATCTTGTTCAGCCAGTTTCTCGCTTCGCCTTCATCACCAAGTGCAATAGAAGCTTCTACATAGTTCAATATTATTTCGGTATATCTAATAAATGGCCATGGTACTACTTGGGCACTAGATTGATTGTCCACTAAAGATGGGTCTGGATCAATGAACTTTCGTACATAATAACCGGTTCTACTTCCGTTCCAGTTTTCAATGGGTGAATCTCTCATATCAACACCAGGTATTATTCCACCGCTACCATCTGCATATGTACCTGTCTGTATTTCATCATAAGGATCTATTGAGGCAACGTCATCTGGCCTTGGTTTCCATGCTGCTCCATCATAAAGAATAGTTGCGGCCATTCTTGGGTCTCTATTTTCATATGGTGCAGCCGCGTGTTCTTCATTGCTCCAGTCGAAATCAGAACCGTCCATCATTTGATAGTCGTCTACCAATTGTTGAATAGGTGTGTTACCTGCCCAGTTATGATATCCGTTTGGTCCATTGTTGATCCCTTGGTGAATTCCACCTAAAGGCCAATTACTTTCTTGTGTAAATAGAGGCGAATGTGTTCTTTCAAATAATAGTTCTGATCTTGCAGCAGCATCACCAACGGCACTTCCACCTCCCATAGCAATAGAGATGTATGTTTCAGTCGCTTCTTCTGCACTTGCAGGTTCGGTTAAATCTAACTTGTAACCAGTGGTCGCATCTAAAACGGCCTTGGCAGCGGTCTTTGCAGCGTTCCATCTTGCATCTCTGTCCCCAGAAGTATATGCAACCAGTTCTAAATTTGAATATCCACCCAATGTTGCCGACTTAGCGCTCGCTGTAGGTCCGTCGCGCAAATCACTGGCGGCATATGTCAATACACGAGATTTTAACCCCATAGCACTTAACATGGATGCTCTACCTGGTGTAACCTCTTTGCCTTCCAGTAATGAAATGGCTTTGTCAAGGTCACTGGTTACAAAATCTACATTTTCAGCATAAGTACCTCTAGCTATGGAGTAGTCATCATCTAAGCCATAAGGGGCATCAATTAATGGTGCGCCACCGTAATAGCGCATTAATTGATGGTAATAATACGCTCTTAGAAAATGTGCTTCACCCGTTAACCTGTCTTTCAATGTTTGATCATCAAAAGTTGAATTTGGTAATTCTTGTAAAGCTATATTCGCTTTTCGTATTGCTAAATATAATTCGTTCCATTGTGGAATGATATTCACGTTACCCGTACCCGACGGGGAAAGTGAACCTTCTGTAATAACGTTTACTCCTCTACCAGAGTGTGTAAACATTGCTTCGTCCGTTAATGAAGCCAAGCCTTCTTCTTCAAAACCTCCATAGCCAAGGGATGCATAGACGTTGAATACGAATGCTTGTGCCAACGCACCGTCTGCCCAAGTGGCATCTGCCGAGATTGAATCTAATGGCTGCGTTTCTAAAAAATCTTCATTACACGAAATAGGTACTAACGCTAACGTCAGTAGGCCTAAGAGTACTAATTTTCCTTTTTTCATGATTTTTTTTTAAAATGTTAAACTAAAACCTGTGTTAATAATAGTCTGTTGTGGATAAAACTGACCGTCATTACTTGTCGATTCAGGATCATATATATCTTGAGCCGCCCATGTAGCCAAGTTTAGACCACTCATATATATCTTAAATTTAGATAGACCAAATTGCTCAATCAATTCTGAAGGAAAGTTGTATGCCAATTGAACATTTTTAAGTCTTAGGTAATCTTTACTAAATAAGTTGTAGGTATTATTGCCATAATCACCACCTGTATAGTAGGTGTCTCCACGACTGGCAAGTCTTGGATGAACGCTACTTGGGTTGTCTGGACTCCATCTGTTGTCAAAGCTGTACTTTAAAAAGTTACCTATGTCACCAGATTCTGTTTGGATAAATAATTTAGCCCCTGTAGCTCCTTGTAATAATACAGAAAGATCAAAGTTTTTGTATGAAGCGTTAAACGTAACACCAAAGTTAAAGTTAGGGTTGATGCTATTTTTTAACCTTACTTGATCTAAGTCGTTAATGGCACCATCTCCGTTGATATCTTTAAATTTCATATCACCTGGCTCTAATGTTGGCTTAACAGCACTATAATCTAGTGGATTGGAATCAATGGCAGCTTGGTCAATAAATACACCATCAGACTCGTATACTAAATATGAGCCAATAGGCTTTCCTTCTTGTAATTGGTAACTTGGAGCACCAGGAATTTCATCTAGGAACTCAACTGTATTTTGTGCGTAACCTCCATTTACACCAACATCCCATTTAAAACCATCAAAGCTACCACCAAAATAGTTCAACGCAAATTCAAAACCTTCGTTATTTACTTTACCTGCATTTACAGGAGGTAAAAGGTCTGAAATACCAGAAGAACCTGGGGTAGAACCTGTTTTTTGAATTAGAATTTGATCACGTTTGTTCAAGAAATATTCAAGGGTGAAACTCATTTTTCCGTCCAATACAATACCGTCTAAACCAATATTATAGTTCTTAGCTCGTTCCCATGTAAAGCTAGGATTAGCCAAGAGGTTTTCAAATAAAGTCGTTTGTACTTGACCATTTATTGGGTATTGACCAAATTCGTAAATAGATTGGTAAGCATATTCTTGTAATTCATCATCGGTTATTTCACCGTCACCGTTGGTGTCAAATGAAACTTGATCATTACCCATTTCACCGTAAGAACCCCTTAACTTTAAGTAGCTAATAGAGTCAACGTTGAACCAATCTTCATTATTAATGTTCCAACCAACTAACAATCCTGGGAAGAACCCAAAACGATCATTACCTGGGAAAATATATGAACCATCATATCTCCAGATGAACTCGGCTAAGTATTTTTCTTTAAAGTTATACTGGGCACGGCCATAGTAACCTAAACGTGTTCTGTTGTAACCGAAACCATCCGTTTCTTGTGCAATTTCACCACCTACTCCTAACTGGTCAACAGCGGTAGAAAGGTAGTTTCTTCTAAATGCAGAGAAAAACTCCCCTTGAAAATTCTCACGGGTAACACCGGCCAATAAGTTAATGGTGTGGTCATCACCAATTGTTTTGTCATAACTTAATAAACCGGTTAGGTTAGTGTTTAGTACATTATTAGATGATTGTAATAATCTTGCATCTGTAAAGTTGGAACGTATAGATCCGCTTAGTTCCGGTACACCGGTAGCAATATAGTTTGCACGGTCAAGAGAATAAAGAGTCCATGGTGTTTGCCATAGTTTTCTACGTAACTGGCTTTGGTCAACACCTGCCAATAATGTCAGTTTAAGACCTTCTACCCATGGGTTGGTAATATCCAAAGAACCTGTAAATTGTAGGTAATCTGTTGGTTGTTTGTCATACCCTGTAGCATTCGTTGTAACTACCACCGGTTGTTGACCATTTTCAATATCAGGTCCTGGTAATCCATTTGGCCATATTGCAGGTTCATTTGGTCTACCTCTCATCAACATTCTAAAGATAGCACCTGCACCTTCAGTAGGGAAGGTTCTATCTTCCTTTCTATATCCCATACTTAGTTTGGTAGACAGGTATTCATTAATTCTAGCATCGGTATTGATTCTAAAATTATACTGTTGGTATCTGTTGGCCGAGTTTTTATATATAGCGCCTTGATCTGCATAACCTACAGATGCGTAATATTTTAGGTCTTCACTACCACCGCTTATGGATAGGTTATGTCTTTGTTGTTCCGCCCAATCTTGAAAAGTGGCACCAAACCAATCCGTATCAGGATATAACCATGGATCAGCATTGGTTCTATGATTATTGATTGTTTCTGGACTAAATGCAGCGTTTACGGTTTCTGCAGGATCGCTGCCTGGTATAGTATAACTACCTGAGGTTTGAAAAGCGGTATTTGCAGCTCCCCATTGTGATGAAGGAATATTACTGTTATAAATTGCCAATTCATTCATTATAGTTTGATACTCTACCGCACTTGCCATTTCTGGTACTCTTGTAGGTCTGGTTATACCAAAATCAGCCTTATAATTTATTTGCATTTTGCCGGCTTTACCGGTTTTGGTAGTAACGATTATTGCTCCGTTGGCCGCTCTAGCTCCATAAATTGCAGCTGATGCATCTTTAAGTACAGAGATATTGGCAATATCATCTGGGTTAATACGACCTATACCACCATCTCTATCTGGAATACCATCAATAACGATCAAAGGTTGGTTGTTTCCTAAGGTATTGGTTCCACGAATACTTATGTTCGATTCGTCATTACCAGGCTCCCCACTGGTCTGTACGATTACTACCCCGGGCAATCTACCTGCCAAGGAATTCGATACACTTATGGCCGGTGAACTTTCTAGTACCGGACCCTGTACTGCGGTTACCGCACCTGTTACGGTCGCTTTTTTCTGAGTACCGTAACCAACGACAACAACTTCGTCTAGGTTGGCAACGTCCTCTTCTAAAGATACATTGATGGTACTTTGATTGTTTACCGGTACCACTACAGCCTTGAATCCAATGTAGCTGAATCGTAAACTGGTACTTCCATCATCTAAGGTAATTGTAAAGTTACCGTCAAAATCCGCTTGTACTCCTGTTGTAGGGTTGTTGGCATCAATGACCGAAACACCTGGCAACGGCATGTTGTCTGAAGCTGAAGTAACAGTTCCAGAAACGGTTGTCTGTGCGTGGAGACCCATAAAGAGAAATCCACTAAAAAATAAAATCATCGTTAAGCTTACATGATTCCGAATCATGGAAAACTTAGAAAAGTCTGTTTGATAATTCATAAAGTTAGTTCTTACAGTTGTTAGTTAATTATGTTGACGTAGGCGTTATAGTCTCTTTAGGGAGCGTTTTTGAGATGAAGAGACTATGATACACTATGCTACTGTGAACAAATATAAAATAAAATGTTAATTTAATAAATATTAACATGTTATTTTTTAGAATTTTCATTTAGATCTTAAAATATTATCAAATACATATTATTTGTCATTTTATCTAAAAAATCTGTATTTGCGTGTTTGTAGCCTTTTTCAGCATATAAACCTTTTTTTTACATGCTAATTTGTTGTGATAGGTACACTATAATTCAGGCGCTATTTTTTGATATCTTTTTTTAAATTGTATATTGACGCCTGCAAATTTCATTTATAATTTATGCTGGTTATTAGTAAAATTCTAAACCTCACCCACAATAATAACCTTACAAAACATGAACAATTGGTTCAAGGCGTAATTGAATCTATTGAAGATGGGCAATTGACTATTGGTGATCAGTTACCCTCTATAAACACTATGGTTGAGGAAATAGGCTATGCAAGAAAAACTATTTTTAAGGCATATGAGGAGCTTAAGAATAGGGGCTTAATAGAGTCTAGGCAATTAAAGGGTTATTTTGTGATTAGCCAAGCTACCAATATTACCAAAAGAATGGCTTTGCTACTATTTGCTTTTCAGAGTTATCAAGAGGAATTTTATAAAACCTTTCGTAAAGAAATGGGAAGAAGGTTTCAAATAGATGTTTTTTTCCATCATAATAATCTCACTGTTTTTAAGACCATAATTTCTAATATCAATGGTAAATATGGCATGTATGTTATTGCTCCAATACAAAATGAAAAAGTTGCAACATTATTAAAGAATATTGAACCCAAAAAATTATTGTTGGTAGATAGGTATTTAAATTTGGGACCAGGGTATTCTTATATCTCCCAAGAATTTGAAGAGGTCATTTATACATCTTTGGTTAGGTTACTGCCAGAAATAAAAAAGTATAATAAGATTATTTTGTATTTCAACGAAGAGAGCGATTTTTCTCCTATATCTATAAAAAACGCGTTTCAAAAATTCATAGATGAGTTTGAGGTCAATGGTTGTGTCAAGAATAATTATACTATTGGGTCTGCTAAAAAAGGCAATTTATATTTTGCGTTAGGAGATACCATACTTTGGCAAATTCTAAGAGATTCGGTTAGAAATAAATATAAAATTGGGGAGGATATCGGTATTCTGTCCCAAAACGATAATGTTTCAAAAGAAATTGTGTTTGGTGGAATTACTACTATTTCCACCGATTTTAACGAAATGGCAAAAAGAGCGGCATTGCATTTAAAAGGTGATACAGTTACAAAATTAATTATGCCCTCTAGACTGATCAAGAGGTCTTCTTTATAATTAGTAAGTAGCGTAAAAGTTCATATTTGACAGCTTTTTTAAATTAGGGATTCATCTGTAAAGTTTTATTTCTTCTCACTTAAAAAGGGGGCTTATTCAGCCATTTTTGTTCTATTTTTGTGCAAAATTGCAAAGAATGCATACTATTAGTGATTATCGAGATGAGTTTATTGCGTATTTAGACTCTATGAAGATTACAAAAGAGCCTAGAAACCTGTATGAGCCTATCACATATATTCTGGGTTTAGGCGGCAAAAGGTTAAGACCGGTATTGGTTTTAATGACTGCTGAAATTTTTAATACCGATTTTAGAAAAGCTTTAGATGCTGCCGTTGCTGTTGAGGTCTTTCATAATTTTTCTTTGGTTCATGATGATATTATGGACGATGCACCGGTACGTAGGGGTAAAACTACGGTACATGAAAAATGGGATATTAATACGGGTATTCTGTCTGGTGATGCCATGTTGATAATGGCCTATCAACTTTTTGAAAATTATGAGCCTAATGTTTTTAGAGATTTGGCTAAGCTGTTCAGTAAAACGGCACTGGAAGTTTGTGAAGGTCAACAATACGATGTAGATTTTGAAACTAGGGATGATGTGATGTTGCCCGAGTATCTTAAAATGATAGAATACAAAACTGCCGTCTTAGTTGCAGCTGCCTTAAAAATGGGCGCTATAGTTGCAGGTGCACCAGATGAAGCACAGCAACAGATGTACAATTTTGGACTAAACCTTGGTATAGCTTTTCAATTACAAGATGATTATTTAGATGTTTTTGGTGATCCTAACACCTTTGGTAAGCAGGTTGGTGGTGATATTATTGAAAACAAAAAGACCTACCTATATCTTAAAGCTTTAAACTCTGGATCAGAAGTAATCGCTAAAGAATTAGAGCATTTATATTCTATTCACCCAAAAGAGGCCGAAGCTAAAATTAACGCAGTGCGTTCTATATTTGAAAAGACAAAAGCGGATCAAGCTACTAAAACTGCCATTGCAGATTACACGGCTAAAGCTTTTGAAGTTCTTGATGATATGGATATTGATCCTGAAAATAAAGAACTGCTAAGACAGTTTGGGGAAAACTTAATGAATAGAACGGTTTAGAAAATTCGTTTTATCAATGCTTTGATAAACGGTTGTTTAGGACAAGAGTTGATATATTCCAAATCTTCTATGAGACTTGTTTTTTCATCTAAAAACTTAAAAATCTTTTGTGGTGGTAATGCTTTAAAGATAGATTCGAATATTACATGGCCATTTGCATTGTCATTGTAAAGTACATCTAAAAAGAGCATGTCATAAAACCAAAATTTACCTTTCAATTTTAATTTTTTCAAAGGTTTCCCCTCTTTAATGAACGCTATCAATTTTGGTACTTTGTTTGCCGTACTCATAAAAGTATAACCTGTGCTGGGTTTGGCCCAACCCCCTGCGGTACCTATATAGCGTATTCTGTTGGTATGGTGTTCCCTAAAGTCATACGCTGTCATAGGTATACTGCCAAATTCTCTTTCTATAATCTCATATTCCTGGCATTGAAACCGTTGTAAAATATAGTCTTCTATAGCTTCTTCATACTCAGCTGTTGGCAATAGCTTTTCTGAAAACAAAGTGTATTCTATTAATGCGGTATCATTGGAGTAGGGCAGTACATACATAAATCTTGTATTGCCTTTTTGAGGTATGGAAAAATCCATATATGTGACTTCCTTGGTATTGAAAATAGGTTTGTTGACCTTTATTACCCAGCCTATAAAATGCTGCTGTAATACGGGATATTTTGTTTGCTGGGTAGCCATTTTATAATCAAAAAGGCTATTGAATATATATTTGCCTGTATATGTGTTGTTTACTGCTTTAACCGCAACAAGGTCTTCAGTTTCGGAGATACCCACCACGGTGTCTTGTACAAACGTTATATTGCTAGTTGCCTTTACCTTTTTTAGGTAATGATCATAGAAGTCGATACCTCTTATCATTTTATAAGAATATGGGTCGATCTTGGTTCTTTTGGCAATATCTTCTCCTTGAAAATGAATGGAATTCCACCTCTTATGGATAATCTCTTCAAATTTACCGTTACCTTTTTCCCAAAAACACCACGTTCTGTCGTTGCTATTTTTTGGTGCTTTGTCAAGCAGTAAAATCTTTTTTTGATTAAAAAACGAATCGTTGGCCATAGCATCTGCCAGCAAAAGACCAGATGCGCCTGCGCCAATGATAATGTAATCGAATTCGTTCATGAATTTTTCAGATTGTTCTCAGCTTCTTTAAGGTCTAGCACTTCAAAAGTACAAAATAGCATGTGTCTTTAATACTTAATTCAATGTATAACGTAGTCCAATAAAAGAACGGATTCCTTGATTTGGTCCATAGACGTAAGATGGGTCAAATGTTAATGCATTCGGGTTATTGGGTGTGGCAACCGCATTGCCATTTGCATCAAAGGTAACTCCTTTATCAAAAGGATCGTTGGTACGGGCAATGATAAAGGGGTTCCCTCTGTTGGGTGTCCAGTCCAGTAAATTTTTAACTCCTCCGTAAATTTCAAAATTCTTTATCCCATCATAAGATAGTTGTATATTTTGAATACTCCACGCGGGTGAAAAATCTCGCCTGGGATCACTTTCCCCTAAGGTTGGTAATCGCATAGGGCCATATAAATTACCCGTATAATCTATCTTTAAATTCCATGGCTTAATTTGGTACCCAACACTCCAATTGGCGGAATAGCTTTCTGTTAAAATTTGACGTTGCGTAACCCCATTTTCAGTATTGCTCACGTTCTGTAATGTTCCTCCGATCATAAATTGTAAACCATTGTACATGGTTATATCTATGTTTGCACTTATTCCCTTTGAAATTGATTTACCTTCTAAATTGTCATATATAATTTGATTGGGGTTGGTGTCGTAATCAGGGATTATAACATTTTGGAAATAGGTGTAAAATACTGATGCATCTAAACTTACAAACGTGCCATTATCACCGTAAATTTTCTTCAGAAAGTTAAGATTTACATTAAATGATTCTTCCGGTTCCAGTTCTTCTGCAATAATGACATCTCTAGAACCGGTAAGTGCTGCATGATCTTCTGTGAATAAATTTACCACTCTAAAACCGGTACCCGCATTTAAGCGAATAATGTCATTTTCGGTAAACTTAAAACGATAGGCCGCTCTTGGCGTAAAGATATTACCGTGGCGGTTATCATAATCATATCTGCCCCCTAGGAGAAGGGAATGTTTTTTATTGAACGCTATCTCATCCTGTAAAAAAACACTCGGTATAATTACTTCATCGGGCTCATTACCATTTGTGTTTGCTGTAGCAGGCGTATTGTCGTCATAATAATTATAACGTAATGCAGTACCTGCTAAAAGGCTATGTTTTCCTATGATTTTATCCCATGTTAACTGGGTAAAACCAATACGTTGATCTGCCAAATAAGGAACATCGCCATAAACGGAATTTTGTTTGTGGTCATTATAGGAAAAGGAAAGCATCATTTGCTCTTCTACCGGCAACTGGTACTTGCCTAAAACTTCCCATCTACGGGTGTAAATACTTTCCCCATAAATTTCATCACCGCCTCTAAATTCTGGAGTCCATTGCAGTTCACCTCCCCATCTATCTTCATAAAAAAACCTTCCTGCCAAAGAAAGGATTCTGGAGTCTTTTCTTTCAAAATTCCATTTTTGAAAAACAGATATGCGATCTTGTAATGTAAGATCGGTAAAATTATCTCCATTATTGTCAATAGGGTTATCGTACTTAAAATAATTGGCACCTAAGAGAACATTGGCTTTTTTGCCAACATTAAACTTAGTGCCTATGTCTAAATTAAATTCTCCCCAACCGGTTACAAAACTATCTGCAAAAAAATCCGGGGCAGATAAGTTGTTCTTTGTAATAATATTAATGAGTCCGCCAACGGCTTCACTTCCATATAATGTAGAAGCTGGGCCTTTAACCACTTCAATTTGTTCTATAAGTGAATTGGGAATTCCTGAGAGTCCGTATACAGTTCCCAAACCACTAACTATGGGCATGCCATCTATTAAGACTAGGGTGTACGGACCTTCTAGTCCATTAATATGAATATCACCTGTATTACAAACATTACAGTTTATTTGTGGTCTTACTCCGTTTACATTCTGTAATGCTTCAAAAATACTTGGTGTTGGGTTCTTTTTAAAAAAGGTAGGTGTATATACTTCTACCGGTACTGGACTTTCTAACCTACTAACAGGTTTTAGAGTGCCTGTAACTACCATTTCATCAAGAGACTCGGTTGATGGTTTTAGGTCAATATTTACAATTTGGTCTTCATCTTCGGAAACGGAGATCGATTTACGAAATTGTTCAAAACCTATATTGGAAGCAATGATAATGTAATCGCCAGAAGGAATATTTTTAAGTAAGTATTGACCGTTTTCGTCTGACGCAGCGCCAATTTGAGTGCCTTTCAAATAAATATTTACATAGGCTTCAGGAAATCCCTTTGAAGATATGGTTCCAGATATGGTAGCTTTTTGAGCATTTACAGTTGTAAAAGCTAAAATAGAGCAAGCGAAAAATAATATTTTAAACATCTAAAATTAAATTTAGGCAAATCTAAAAAATTGTTTTTAGGTATAAAAATGTATTTTTGTGTTAATATTGCTTTTCAAATGACATTATCAGAAGAAGATTACATAAAAGCCATTTATCACCTAAGTGATTTCAACAGTAAATCTGTTGCAACAAATGCCATTGCAGAACAGATGAAGACAAAACCTTCTTCTGTAACCGATATGGTAAAAAAGTTGTCTGAGAAATCTTTGGTGAACTATAAGAAATACCAAGGCGTCTCACTATCGGAAAAAGGCAGGTTGGTTGCCCTTTCTATTATTAGAAAACATCGTTTATGGGAGGTTTTTTTGGTAGATAAACTTAATTTTTCTTGGGATGAGGTTCATGTGGTGGCAGAGCAATTGGAACACATAAAAAGTGATGCTTTAATTGATAAGTTAGACGCCCATTTAGGATACCCTAAAGTAGATCCACATGGCGATCCTATTCCTAACAAAGATGGTGTGTTTACAAAATCCGTAAAGAAGTTGATCAGTGATTTGCCTGTGGGTAGTCAAGGGGTTTGTGTAGGCGTCAACGATTCTTCCGCGGCATTTTTAAAATTTTTGGATAAGAATAAAATTGCCTTGGGCGATACCTTTAAAATATTGGAAATTGAGGAGTTTGATGGTTCCGTTACCATCTCTACTAGATCAGGCTCCATTAGGATATCAAAACAGATTGCAACAAATTTATTTTTGGAGATTGTAGATGAAGAGTAGCATATTAATTATATGAATTATGGATGAAATTATAGCGTATTTTGAATCAATAGATCCCGTACTGGCAGCATTTTATGCTACATTGTTTACTTGGGGACTCACAGCAGCGGGTGCGGCACTGGTTTTTCTTTTTAAAACAATGAACCGTGCTGTTTTAGACGGAATGTTGGGGTTTACTGGAGGCGTAATGGTAGCGGCCAGTTTTTGGAGCTTACTGGCGCCAGGTATAGAAATGAGCCCAGGTGAAGGGTTTGTGAAAGTTATACCGGCAGGAGTAGGTTTTTTGCTAGGTGCTTTGTTCATTTTTGGGTTGGATAAAGTATTGCCCCATTTACATATTAATTTTAAGGAAGATGAGGCAGAAGGTGTTAAAACACCTTGGCGTAGAACAACCTTACTTACATTGGCCATCACATTACATAACATACCGGAAGGTTTAGCTGTTGGTGTACTTTTTGGGGGAGTGGCCGCAGGTTTTGATGGCGCTTCTATTGGTGGTGCCGTTGCTTTGGCCTTAGGTATTGGTCTACAAAACTTTCCAGAAGGTTTTGCCGTTGCCATGCCGTTACGTAGACATGGACTGAGCAGGACAAAAAGTTTTATGTTCGGTCAGGCTTCCGCATTGGTAGAGCCCGTTGCAGCAGTATTAGGGGCGTGGGCCGTGCTTACTTTTCAACCTATACTGCCTTATGCGCTTTCTTTCGCGGCCGGCGCAATGATTTTTGTGGTCGTAGAGGAAGTTATACCAGAAACACAGCAAGATAAGTACACTGATATTGCTACCATGGGCTTCATTGGTGGCTTCATCATCATGATGACCCTAGATGTTGGTTTAGGTTAATAATTTAATTTGAATTTTACCGTTTAAGGCAATAGTATGGTTAACTTGATACTTTAAACCTTTATGCATTTTACCAAGAAAAATTGGGTATGGACAGTGGTGTTGATTCTAACAGTAATCTGTTGCGCGTTCATTTTAATACTTCATTTAAAAAATTGGGTAAGTAATAATGACAATAGCCTAGGAATTCGTTCCGGGTTTTATAATGTTGAAATTCCATTAAATGAACTAGATAGTGTGGTGTTGGTTGAAAGAATACCGCCAATGGAGCGTTTGCACGGTTTTTCTGCGCTGGAAAAAGAGAAAGGTGTCTTTAGGGAGTTTAAAGATTCTTTGACAGACAAGAAAGTTCATGTATTTGTAGATAATATTGAACAACATAAAGTTAAGTTGGTCTATAAAGATTCTACTTACGTATATTTTAATCTAAAAGACTCGGTCCAAACTTTACAATTGTTTCAGAAACTCGGCGGAAAAATAGGGGCATTGAGCGCGCCTAATTAGATTGTAGATTTTAAAGTAATATGGCATGATAAAAGGGAATCTATTGGTACTATTTGTTTTAGGATTGATGTCTACAGGTCTATTTGCTCAGCATAATATTAGTTTAAATATTGATGGGGTCACTTCTGAAGAAGGTAATATCTGTTTTGCCGTTTATACTGATGAAAGTTCCTTTTTAAAGTTTGATAAAGTATATAAATCCGGCTCTGAAAAGGCTGTGAAGGGTAAGACGGTTTTTGATATTGAAAACTTGCCCGATGGTGAGTATGCCATTGCTATATTTCATGATGCTAACGGAAATAATAATTTAGATACGAACATGTTGGGTATTCCAAAAGAGCAAATAGCATTCTCTAAAGGAAAAATGAAAATGTTTGGTCCGCCAAAATATACCGAGTGTGCCTTTATTCTAGATTCAAATATGCAAATGAATATTAGTTTGCAGTAAATACTAATAGCTTGTAATTTTGATTACTCCGTTGGCTCCCTGAGTACCATAACCAGCAGCATCTGCACCCGATAGTATAACTATTTTCTTCACATTGTAGCTATCTATTAACTCGTTGATCGAATGAAAAGAATTTCCAATTATCTGATTGTTTAAAACGTACAAAGGTTCTTGACTGCCACCAGAGGCAAAGGAATTACTGGTCTTATTGATTATAGGTACATTGTTTTGCAAGACTACGCCACTCTTTTGGCGTATACGTTGTAGTAGAGAAAAGTTCGCCCTATTTTTTTCTCTCAATTCCACATCTAAAGAAGATGTACCGTTATTGGCATTACTTGTGTTTTTTGATGATCCGCAGCCGGTCATTATCAAAAGCATAAAACCATAGACAGTAATAAACTTTTTCATTTTTTGATAATTAGTTTTATGTAAGGTATACAATTAAATGGATGCCATTATCTTTGAAAGAAAAATTTTATGGTATTAGTTGCGCAATTGGTAGGAGCCTTATTAGGATTATTAGCAGTAGTATTTGGGGCATTTGGTGCACATTTGTTAAAGAAAACGTTTACTGAAGATCAACTGAATAGTTTTGAAACAGGAGTAAAATATCAAATGTACCACGCACTTTTACTATTGATGTTAAGTTTCAACCTTAATCTAGAAACTGGTCTAGAAAAGGCAATTATCTATTGCATAATCATTGGAATCATTCTTTTTTCCTTTAGTATTTACGGATTGTGTATATCTGCATCCAAAGGAAATAAAATAAAAATACTGGGTCCTATTACTCCAATTGGAGGTTTGCTTTTGGTAACGGGTTGGGGGCTTTTGTTCTATAATATAGTTAAGAACTATATT
This sequence comes from Maribacter sp. UBA3344, assembly GCF_002362375.1. Classification (NCBI taxonomy): domain Bacteria; kingdom Pseudomonadati; phylum Bacteroidota; class Flavobacteriia; order Flavobacteriales; family Flavobacteriaceae; genus Maribacter; species Maribacter sp. UBA3344. The sequence continues at coordinate 142,351 of NZ_DERI01000021.1, forward strand.
TAATCAATGGTGGTTGACTTAAACTCTTTTATTGCTGTATTGGGTTCCATAATGGCGTAGCCTTCCCAAAAATTAGGATCGTATTTAGGCATATATGTCGGTGATACGGCATTGTTTTCTGTAAAACCATCAAAGGTAGCTTGGTCTATTTGATCAGATTCAAAAATGATCAATTCATTCTTAACAACATTTATAAAGACAAAATCCATATCGCCAGATAGCTCATTTTGTTTGTTTTTGCCTTTTACGATTTTATTCTTTTCAATGATTTTTAATGGTCTTCTAACGCCAATACGTTCACCTACTTCAGACTCATAATAGCGTAGGCCGTAATGGTCAAATGCATCTTTTTGATATATAATTTTTCCTTTGGACAAATAGGTATTTGTTGATATCCCTAAAAGACTGAATTTTTTAACAGGCTTTACATTGCTATAGTCTATTTGCAGTACGGCAAAATCATCTGCATTTATAAATAGTGTTCCTTCAAAATCTGCTGATCCACTTGGTTTAAAAGAGATGACGTAAACGGCATCATTACCTAAATATGTGAATTCTTGCAATGTATAATCATACTTTCTGGATTTTACTATAAAGTTTAGATCATTGTCTTCTTGCGTGGGTAAATTATTGAAGATATTGTTCAATTGACTTTTTTTCCAATTGGCGTAGTTTTTCTGTTGCAGCTCTTTATCTTTCTTCTTTTTCTCTAGCTGTTCGTTGGCAGCGGCCACATCTGTAGAGTCAATATCTTCTTCAAGAAATTCGCTAACCTCCTCGGCATCTATTTTTGTACCGAACAAACCGGATTTTATCTTGAAATAAGATCCTTCTTTAACATTTTCACGAAGTATTTCATTGAATTTTTCCTCTAATTTTTCAGCATCAAGTTCCTTGCTTTTATCAAATAGTTTGGAGGCTTTTAAAAGATTTAACTTTAATAACTCTTCATGTGGGTTGCCGTATAGATCGCCAACAATTTCAGAATAATAACTGTTGTCCTTGGGTACAGTGGTTATAACACTATCTAGAAATTGTTGGTTTAGTATATCTATGGATGATTTTTTGACTTTAAAATCACTTTTTGTCCATCTATCAAAGTTAGATGACCTATGGAACAATCGTTTTTTAGTGAGGTCGGTCTTATAGTTTTTGTCTAGATTTTCAACTACAAAATCTATTATTTCGTCAGCAGTATAATTTTTATTGGATACTATAACCTCTCTTAGTTCAATTGCTTTGGGTACAAGTAATATTCTAGCGCTTGTAAACTCTGAAATAGGTTTGGCAAGGGTTTCATAACCCATTGAGGAAATAATGAGAGAGTCGGATTCTTGTATGGTTTCGTTCAAGATAAAATTGAAATTGCCCTCTTCATTGGTAATGACTCCTTTTTCTTTTAATTGAACAGTGGCGTAAGGAATAGGTTGTTGGGTAATGCTATCTAAAACGTTGGCGCTTAAATTCTGTGCATTAGTGTTTAAAATGGTGAAAACAAAAAATGTAAAAAGTAATAAGTGGGTTGGTTTATTGTTCATAGTGTTAGATTATTCCTACGCAATCTAAACGAACAAAAGCAGGAAACGTTACAGTTTTAGAAACTGTTATGAGTCTTTTATAGCTATTTTAACTTATCAACAAAGATTAGTGGCAGCCACAATCATCTTGACCACAGGATTTAGCGTTGTTTTTTTTGCCAGACCAAATAGATTTAGGAACCAAAAATTTATTTACCAAATACCCTACGGAAATAGCTAGTGTTATGTAAACCAATATGTGTTGTATAATGTCCATATTATTTTAATAATTGATATGCTATTAAAGCTACAATATAAGCAAAAAGGCTCATGAATACTAGCTGTCCTGCTGGCCATTTCCAAGAATTCGTCTCCCTTTTTACTACCGCCAAGGTGCTCATACATTGCATAGCGAATGCATAGAACAATAGTAATGAAATGCCCGAAGCTAAATTAAACAATGGTTTTTTCGTTTTGGGATCTACTTCTGCAGCCATTCTATTTTTAATGGTTTCCTCTTCATCATTGCCTACGCTGTAAATAGTAGCTAACGTACCTACAAAAACCTCTCTTGCCGCAAAGGATGTTAAAACGGCTATTCCTATTTTCCAGTCATATCCTAAAGGTCTTACTATAGGTTCTATGGCTTTGCCCATATAACCCATATAGGAATGCTCTAATTTATAGCTGGCAATTTCCTGGTTTAATGCTCTTTCTTGCAATTCTTGCTGTTGCACTGCTTTCTCTTTTATGGAAAGAGTGTTTGCTTGTGGTTCTTGTTGATTTTCAAAGTAAACCTCGCTATTGGCGCTATACCCCTTTTCTTTAATTCTTTGCGCTACTATGGTTTCGGCATTTTTAAATTCATCCGAGAATCCGTTAGAGCCCAAAAACCAGAGCACAATAGATATGGCCAATATTATTTTACCTGCGCCAAAAACAAAACTTTTTGTTTTTTCAAGAACGGTGTAGGCAACGTTTTTTATCAATGGTAGTTTATAGTTGGGCATTTCAACCACAAAGAAAGACCTACTTTTAATTTTTAAGATCTTATTCAGGATTACCGCCGACAGAATAGCAGCTCCAAAGCCCATTAAATATAACGACATTAAGGTCAGGGCCTTATAGCTTAATCCAAGGAAACTGCCTTCGGGTATGACCAAGGCAATGATAATTAGGTAGACCGGTAACCTTGCCGAACAAGTAGTGAACGGGGTTACTAGAATAGTAATTAACCTTTCTTTCCAGTTTTCAATAGTTCTAGTAGCCATTACCGCTGGAATAGCACATGCAGTACCTGAAATTAATGGAACCACACTTTTACCGCTCAATCCAAAGGGCCTCATTATCCTGTCCATCAAGAAGACTACTCTGCTCATATAGCCTGTTTCTTCCAGTAGGGCTATAAATAAGAATAAGAATGCTATTTGTGGTATGAATATGACGATACCACCAATACCGGCTAAAATACCCTCTGCAATAAGATTTGTAAATACTCCCGGTGGCAATGTATCTTTCACCCATTCTGTAGCCGATGCAAAAAAACCATCAATTAAATCCATGGGATACTCGCTCCAACCATAAATGGCTTGAAAAATAGTGAGCAGTATTAAAAAGAAAATTGCATAACCAAAGACTTTATGGGTCAAGACCTTGTCTAAAGTGGCTCTAAATCCTTTGGCGGCATTGGCATCTACTTTATACGTTTCCTTTAAAATACCGTTAATGAATTGATAACGTAATATGGTTTCTTTCTGCTGTAAACGTTTAAGCTCAGATTTTGATTTTGTGGTAAAGGAAGATGTGTCTTTTGTAAACGTTTTTTTCAACGGCATAAAGTTCACGTCTTGGGTAATGACCAACCATAACTTATAGATATCCTCTTTCGGAAAAGCTTCTGTAAGTCGTTCAAAATAATCTGGGGCTATGACGGAAATATTTACATTTTGGCTTTTTGGTAGAAGTTTATAGTCTGCAATGAGATTTCTTAATCTATCTATACCTGTTTCTTTTCTAGTACTTACCAGAGCAATTTTAGAGTTTAACTTTTGCTCCAATAACTCAATATCTATGGTAATCCCTTTACGAACCATACGATCGGCCATATTAATGACTAAAATGGTAGGTATTTTTAGGTCCTTGATCTGTGTAAAAAGAAGAAGGTTTCTTTTTAGGTTTTCTACATCAGATACGACAATGGCAACGTCTGGGTGGTCTTTGTCGTTCTTATTTAAAAGAAGTTCAACGGCAACACTTTCATCTAATGATGTAGTGTTTAAACTATAGGTACCTGGTAAATCTAAAATGTGAGCTTTGATACCACGGGGCAATTTGCAAATACCCTCTTTCTTTTCTACGGTAATACCTGGGTAATTACCAACTTTTTGGTTTAGTCCGGTAAGCTGATTAAAAACCGATGTTTTACCGGTATTAGGGTTGCCTATAAGGGCTACATTGATCTGTTTGCTCATATAACCGCATTGTCATCAATAATATCAAGTGCTATATGTAAGGCCATTTCTCGTCTAATGGCAATATGAGATCCGTTGACATTAATATATATTGGGTCTTTTAATGGTGCTACCTGTACCAATTCTACTTCATTACCAGGTAAACAACCCATTTCAAGTAGCTTGATCGGCAATAGGTCTTGAGTGAATTCTTTTATGATTCCTCTTTGACCTTTCTTTAAATGTGCTACTGTAGTCTCCAATCTTTATTTAGATTCATTATAAGTAAGGCAAAAGTAAATGAAATAATTCAATTAAGGAATTATTACATCTTAAAACTAGTTTCGCCTTGGGCAGGTAATAGCCCGGTTAATTATCTAGTTCGTCGTAAGAATTTTTTAGAATTTCAATATCGGCCATAATTTTATCCATATCCTCTTTTTTAGTGCCGTCATAAAAGCCCCTTATGCGTTTATCCTTATCCACTAAAATAAAATTTTCGGTATGTATCATATCAAATGGTCCGCCATCGCCATCGGTTTTAACGGCTAAATAAGATTTTCGTGCCAATTCATAGATCTGTTTTTTATCACCCGTAACTAAATTCCAATTCCTGTCATCCACCCCTTTTTCAATAGCATATTTTTTAAGCTGTGTAACCGAGTCGATCTCTGGAGTAACGGAATGTGATAACAACATAACATCAGAATCTTTGCCAAGTGCCTTTTGCAGGTCTACCATGTTTTTGGTCATGATAGGGCAAATAGTTGGGCAGGTGGTGAAAAAGAAATCGGCTATATAGATTTTACCTTTGTAATCTTCTTGGGTAATGATCTCGCCATTTTGGTTGGTCAATGAAAAATCTGCAATGGTATGGTATTTTCTAACATGTTGAATTTCTTCTGCTACCAGTTCAGAGTTTACCATGGCAGGAGAATACACGGGCAACAGTTTTACAGGCTGTAGGGCATTATAGAATAAATATATGATTATGACGGAGAGTATTAAAAGTACTATTCCAAAAATCTTGAATTTTGCGAAGAAAGACCGCATACTATTTTTTTACAAAGGTACGCTAGGGGTGTCAAGATTTCAAGTAAATATAGCTGTCTTGCTGATAAATTATTCATAAAATACCATAAGGTCAGTGGGTTTCTTTTTTTTAGCGGTTGTAAAAATGTACTTTTGTGCGATTTTAATTTTCACGAAATAAGGATGAGCCCCATTGTAATAAAGACAATTCAATTTTTTTTAAGCCTTTCAATATTAATAGTACTACACGAGTTAGGGCATTTTATACCGGCAAAATATTTTAAGACCAGAGTTGAGAAATTCTACTTGTTCTTTGATGTAAAGTTTTCACTTTTTAAAAAGAAGATAGGTGAGACCGAATACGGTATTGGTTGGTTGCCCCTTGGCGGATATGTAAAAATATCTGGTATGATAGATGAGAGCATGGACAAAGAAGCCATGGCAGAAGAACCTAAGGAGTGGGAGTTTAGAAGTAAACCGGCTTGGCAGCGTTTAATTATTATGTTGGGCGGGGTAACGGTAAATTTCATTTTGGCCGTTGTTATATTCATTGGTCTGGCATATGCTTATGGAGATCAATATGTTGCCAATGATAGTTTAAAAGACGGTATTTGGGTTACGGATACTACCTTGGGTGATGCCCTTGGTGTTCAGACGGGTGATAAAATTTTAGCAGTTGATGGAAAAAAAATAGAGTCTTTAAACAGCATAGTGCCAGAAGTGGTGTATGGAGAGAACATTACTATTGAACGTAATGGTCAGAAAATTGAAAAGGAAATACCAGTTGATTTTATTGAAACTATTTCTAATAACAAAGAGAATGCACGTTTTATAAGTCAAAGAAGTCCTTTTATAATAAATGCAATACCAGATGGCTCACCAAATGCAAATACTGGATTTGAGAAAGGAGATGCTTTAATTGAAATTGAAGGAACTAGGGTAGAATATTTAGATCAAGTAAGTCCTATTTTAGAGGTCAATAAAGGAAAAACGGTAAATGTTATTGTAAAGCGAAATGGTACCGAGTTGCCATTAGAAGCTAAAATATCTGACGATGGTAAGATAGGTGTTTCATTAGGATTTGATAGTTTAGAGGAATATGAAAAAGAAGGCTATTTTCAAGTAAAACAATTAGATTACACATTCATAGAATCTATCCCAGCCGGATGGAACAAAGGTGTTAAGACACTTACGGATTACATTAAAGGGATGAAGAAAATTTTTAATCCTGATACCGGTGCTTATAAAGAGGTGGGTGGTTTTGCCGCTATTGGTGGTATGTTCCCAGATACTTGGAACTGGCCAGCGTTTTGGGGTACCACTGCGTTTATATCGATTATTCTAGCATTTATGAACATACTTCCAATACCAGCTTTAGATGGCGGTCATGTGATGTTTTTGCTTTATGAAATGATTACAGGCAGAAAGCCAAGCGATAAGTTTTTAGAGTACGCACAGATCACCGGATTCTTTATTTTAATAGCACTTTTACTGTTCGCAAACGGTAATGATGTTTATAAAGCGATATTTAAATAAAAAAAATAATTTATTTGTTTGGCGACTTTCAAAAAACTACTATATTTGCACCCGCTTTAGGAAACTAAAACGGGTTATTTTCCTCCTTAGCTCAGTTGGTTAGAGCATCTGACTGTTAATCAGAGGGTCCTTGGTTCGAGCCCAAGAGGGGGAGCAAAAAACGAAATCCAATCTATTTATTTAGGTTGGATTTTTTGTTTTTGGTCAATGTTTACGGTGCTTTGCTTCGTTCTGACCGAGACTTCTACTTTTTTAAATAAAATCAATTCTTCGCGAGATTATATGAGATTCAGTGTTCTATTCGGCATACCATTTTAAATTATAAGTATCCCTGTTATTCAAATAATCAACGGAACAGGTCATTTCAATACGGCAAAATCCATCCCCAATCTTTTTCGATATCTTTGGTTTACTTAACTATTGTATTTATAAGATCCAAATATGTCAAATTACTTAATTACCGTAAACAAAGAAGAATTACAATGTAGCACTAGTGATGTAGATTCTTTAGATAGTATATTGGTCAATGAGAATACGCTTCATGTTTTAGATAAGAATAGCGCTTTTGACGTAGAAATAATTCATTCCAATTTTTTGAACAAGACCGTTACCCTTTCCATCAACAGAAATATTTATGATGTTAAACTTGAAGATGAGTATGATCAGCAAATTAAAAAGATGGGATTGCTGGCGGTAACCACTCAAAAATTAAACGAGGTAAAAGCACCCATGCCCGGGTTAATTGTGGATGTTTTGGTAGAAGTAGGGCAAGAGGTCATAGAGGGTACTCCTTTACTGGTACTATCTGCTATGAAGATGGAGAATGTTATTCTGGCTCAGGGCGAAGGCGTAATAAAATCAGTTGAAGTTAAAAAAGATGATGCTGTTGAGAAAGGGCAGTTAATTATTGAAATGGAATAGAAACAATCTTATAGCCACCATTGTATAAAAGGAAAATTAAGTTTTAATGAAAAAAATACTAATAGCCAACAGAGGTGAAATAGCATTACGGATAATGAAGACCGCTCAAAAAATGGGCATTAAAACCGTAGCTGTATATTCTGAAGTTGACCGTCATTCTCCACATGTGAAGTTTGCAGATGAGGCAGTTTTACTTGGTCCTGCCCCTTCATCAGAATCGTATCTTGTGATGGAAAAAGTAATTAACGCAGCAAAGGGTACAGGTGCAGATGGTATTCACCCTGGTTACGGATTTTTAAGTGAAAATGCGACTTTCGCACAAATGGTGGAGGACAACGGGATCACTTTTATTGGACCTAAACCTCATGCCATTAAAGTGATGGGGAATAAACTAGCGGCAAAAGAGGCGGTTCGTGATTATGATATTCCTATGGTTCCCGGTATTGAAGAGGCTATAACTGATGTTACCTTAGCCAAAAAGGTGGCAAAAGAAATAGGATTTCCTATACTAATAAAAGCATCTGCAGGTGGTGGTGGTAAGGGAATGCGGGTAGTTGAAAACTTGAAGGATTTACCAGAGCAGATGCAAAGGGCAATAAGTGAGGCACAAGCGGCATTTGGTGACGGATCTGTTTTTATTGAAAAATATGTGGGCTCGCCCAGACATATAGAAATTCAGGTTCTTGCCGATACCCATGGTAATACGGTTCACTTATTTGAACGGGAATGTAGTGTTCAAAGAAGGCATCAAAAAGTGGTGGAAGAAGCTCCGTCCGCAGTATTGACTCCAGAAATTAGAGAAGCCATGGGTGAAGCCGCCATAAAAGTAGCTAAAGCTTGCGATTATGTAGGTGCAGGCACGGTGGAGTTTTTGTTGGATGAAAACAAGAATTTTTATTTCTTGGAAATGAACACCAGGTTGCAAGTAGAGCATCCTGTTTCTGAGTTGATATCTGGGGTCGACTTGGTAGAGCAACAAATAAAAGTAGCTCGTGGAGAAGCGTTGACTTTTACCCAAGAAGATTTAAAAATAATCGGTCATGCGCTTGAAGTGCGGGTGTATGCAGAGGATCCTTTGGCAGATTTTATGCCCAGTATAGGAACATTATCAACCTATAAAGTACCGGTAGGTGAGGGTATTCGTGTTGATGACGGTTTTGAAGAAGGTATGGAAGTGCCTATTTATTATGATCCCATGCTTTCCAAGTTGATAACCTATGGTAAAACCAGGGAAGAAGCTATCCAATTAATGATAAAGGCTATTGAAAATTATAAAGTAGAGGGTGTTGCCACAACCTTGTCTTTTGGAAAGTTTGTCTGTGAACATGAAGCCTTTACTTCAGGGAATTTTGACACCCATTTTGTTAAAAACTACTATTCGCCAGAACATTTAGAAATGCAATATGCCGAAGAAAGAAGAATAGCGGCCTTGGTAGCATTGAAGTTGTATAGGGAAAATGAAAAGGTTTTAAAGGTTCCGTCCAAAAATTCTTCTAATTGGCAGAAGAGTAGAGTGTAGAATTGCAAATAAGATTTGAACGAGTAGCATGAAAGATAATAAAGAGATTTTAGCGGAAAAACTGGCATTGTCCAAATTGGGTGGAGGTCAAGCACGTATTGATAAACAGCATGCCAAAGGAAAGTTAACTGCTCATGAAAGAATTCATTTTTTATTGGATGAAGGATCATTTGAAGAAATGGGTGCCTTGGTTACCCACCGTACCAAAGACTTTGGAATGGAAAAACAAGTTTTTTATGGTGACGGAGTAGTCACTGGTTATGGTACGATCAACGGAAGACAAGTTTGCGTCTTTGCACAAGACTTTACCGTTTTTGGTGGTGCCTTGTCTGAAACACATGCCGAAAAAATCTGTAAGATTATGGATATGGCCATGAAAATAGGTGTTCCAATGATCGGTCTTAATGATAGTGGCGGTGCCCGTATTCAAGAAGGTGTACGATCCTTAGGTGGCTATGCGGATATTTTTCATAAGAACGTAATGGCATCGGGAGTAATTCCCCAAATTTCGGCTATTATGGGACCTTGTGCCGGTGGTGCGGTATATTCGCCAGCCATGACCGATTTTACTTTAATGGTAGAAAATTCTAGCTACATGTTCGTCACTGGTCCTAATGTGGTAAAAACGGTAACCAATGAAGAAGTGACATCAGAAGAACTTGGTGGCGCATCGGCACATGCCACTAAATCTGGTGTTACACATTTAACGGCTGCTAATGATATTCAATGTATAGAACAAATTAAGCAGATGATCGGGTATATGCCTCAAAACTGTGAAGATAAACCCGAAGATGTTCACTATACACTTGGTAATGAGGTACGTGATGTGTTGGAAGATATTGTGCCCATAAATGCAAATCAACCCTATGATATGCGCCATGTCATCAATGGTATAGTTGATGAGGATACCTTCTTTGAAATACATAAGGCCTATGCGGATAATATTGTTGTAGGGTTCGCTAGGTTGGCAGGCAAAAGTATTGGTATTGTTGCCAATCAACCTATTAGTTTGGCGGGGGTGTTAGACGTTGATAGCTCTAAAAAGGCTGCGCGTTTCACTCGTTTTTGCGATTGTTTCAATATTCCGCTTTTAGTATTGGTAGACGTTCCTGGGTTTTTACCGGGCACTGATCAAGAATGGAACGGTATTATCACAAACGGTGCAAAATTACTGTATGCCCTAAGTGAAGCAACGGTACCTAAAGTAACCGTAATTACTAGAAAAGCATACGGCGGTGCGTATGATGTTATGAACTCCAAACATATTGGTGCCGATCTAAATTATGCGTGGCCTGGAGCGGAAATTGCCGTTATGGGAGCCAAAGGTGCAAGTGAGATCATTTTTAGGAAGGAAATAAGTGCTGCTGATGACCCAGAAGCAAAATTAGCGGAAAAGGAGGCGGAATATGCAAAATTATTTGCCAACCCCTATAGTGCTGCACAAAGAGGATTTATAGATGAGGTTATTCTTCCTAAAGACACCAGGAGGAAACTCATAAAAGCCTATACCTTGCTTGAAAATAAAGTAGCGGTCTTGCCAAAGAAAAAGCATGGCAATATTCCGTTGTAACAAGTGGTCTTACTTTAAGCTTTTAGTGAAGAATCCCTAACGATCAAACTGGTCTTTATCTCAACAGTTTTGGTATGTACTTCGTTGGGTTTACTTTCTATTTCTTGAATTAGAAACCGAACCGCTGTTCTACCGATCTTGTCGCCAGGTTGGTCAACAGTGGTCAAAGCCGGACTGATGATGGTTGAGTTGATAGAGTTGCTAAAACCTACTACGGCAATTTCATCGGGTATTTTGATCTTAAATTTATGTAATGCCTTTATAGCACCAATTGCAGCATTATCGGTAATGGCAAAAATGGCATCTGGACGTTTTTTCATACTAATGAGAATATTGGCCAACCGTCTTCCATTACCCAATGAAATATCTTCTGTGCTTAAAATCAACTTGTCCCGTACGGGTATTTTATATTGGTTTAAAGCACGCAAATAGCCCCCAAATCTCTTTTCTGAGTTGTATGAGTTTTCAGTTTCTTTAATAATGGCTATTCGTTTCTTACCGAGTTCAATTAAATGTTCAACAGCGTTAAAAGCAGCTTCTTCTTCATTGATAACAACTTGGGTGCAAGGTATTTTACTTGATACCTTGTCAAATAATACAATAGGTATTCTATTTAAAACCTTTAATAATTCTTCTACATCTTTTGTCTTTCTGGCCAATGATATTAGCACTCCGTCAACTCCAAACTGGGTCATGGTGTTTAACATTTCTACTTGTTTGGCGTCGTCATTATTAGATTCTGAGATAATTACTCTGTACCCCCTTAATTCAGCTTCCTTAATAATTCCTTTTAAGATAGTAGAAGTGAATAAATGCGAGATGTTGGGTACTATGACACCAAGTATATGAGTTTCTTGTGAGCGGAAGCCCCTAGCAAATAAATTAGGTATATAATTCATTTGTTTGGCTAATTTTTTGACCTTCTCTTTGGTCGCAAGACTAATATCCGGGTGATCGTTCAGCGCCCTTGAAACTGTTGAAATAGATAGACTCAGTTCTTTAGAAAGTTCTTTTAAAGTAATGTTTCTTTTTTTGTTCATATCTGAAAAAGAATACTTTACAATATTACAATAAAAATGCAAACGTTTGCGGTATCGATTGCATTGGAAATTGATGTTATTAGCATAGCCCTTTTAGGGAATTCAGATATTTTTAATTTTCAACTATTAATATCATACTAATGTATACCGGATAATATGAAGAAAGAATTATATAAGAAGGCTATAGCAATCTTGGATGCAAATTTTCAAGAAGGTGGATTTACAATACCTAGTGCAGGGCTGTATCCTTTTCAATGGAAGTGGGATTCAGGTTTTATAGCTATCGGTTTTGCTCATTATGACGTAGAAAAAGCCAAAACCGAAATGCGAACCTTGCTTGATGCACAGTGGGAAAACGGATTTATACCACATATTGTTTTTCATACGGAGAATGATTCCTATTTCCCTGGGGCAGATTTTCATCAATCTGAATTGCATCCTTTATCATCAAAAAAATATAGGTCTACTGGTATGACACAACCACCGGTTTCTGGTTTTGTGTTGCAAGAAATGTATGGTATTGCAGAAGATAAGGATGATATGTTGCACTTTATCAAAGAAGAGATCGATAAGGTTTTTGACAATCACGTGTATTTCTACGAAAATAGAGACCCAAAAGATGAAGGGTTGGTCTACATTTATCACAACTGGGAATCTGGTACGGACAACTCCCCCGTATGGGATGATATCTGGAAAACGATGGATCCGCCGGAATATACATTTGTTAGAAAAGATACTACGCATGTAGATGCTTCCCAGCGCCCTACCAAAAGGGAGTATGATCATTATCTGCACCTTATCGATATTGCTAAAGAGCACAATTATGATGATGCTAAAATTGCCGAGTTATCCCCCTTTTTGGTTCAAGATCCATTGTTCAATGCAATGCTTATAAAATCTAATCAGGCGTTAATTGAATTATATGAATTGATCGGGGGTCATAAAGATAAAATTGCAACGCTATCTCAATGGCAATCAAAAAGTATTAAAAGTTTCAATGATAAGTTGTTCGATGCGGCATTAGGGGCATATGTACATTATGATTTAAGAAACGAAGAACCTATTCGTCACATTACCTCATCGTCTTTTTCACCTTTGTTCGCACATATTCCATCTGAAGAAAGAGCTCAGGTTTTAGTGAAAACAATGATGGAGAAGTTCGGTGGAGAAGATAAATACCTATGCGCATCGTTTGATCCTACTGATGATTGTTTTAATCCTAGAAAATATTGGAGAGGTCCTGTGTGGATCAATATGAACTGGATGCTCTTTCGTGGGCTAAGAAGTAACGGTTACACAGATCTAGCAGAGCGGATTAAAATAGACAGTTTAGAACTGATCCAGCAGTACGGTTTTTACGAATATTTTGACTGTAGACGAGATACCGGAGATAAAAATCAGACGGGATACGGCGGTAATAATTTCTCTTGGAGCGCCGCTTTATATATTGATATGGTGAATACCGATTAAAACTGATGTGTTATGAATTATATTGATTACTTTTTAATTGTATTCTACATATTCGGTATTGTTATGGTTGGCTTTTTAATCAAAAAAAATAGAAACTAAGGTATGAACTACGTTGACTATATCATTATTGTCGTTTATTTAGTTGGGTTTTTAGGGTTGGGCTTCATGTTCAAGGAAAACAACTCTGGTGGCGATTACTTTTTGGGTGGTCGTAAAACATCATGGCTGCCATTAAGCTTATCGGCAATGGCAACCCAATTGTCTGCCATAAGTTTTATCTCGGCACCTGCTTTCGTCGGTTTAAAAGATGGTGGGGGTATGCAGTGGCTAACGTATGAGTTGGGTGTACCATTGGCAATGGCATTTTTGCTTATTGCAGTATTACCAACACTGTATAAATCAGGTATTGTTAGCGTATATGAATATTTAGAGAAAAGATTTGATTCTTCATCGCGTTTATTAATAAGTTTCGTTTTTCAAATAAGCAGGTCTGTAGCTACAGGGGTTATGGTATATACTATGGCCTTAATTTTACAAGCCACTATTGGATTGGATTTTTGGATTTCCATTTTAATTATCGGACTCATTACCATGGTCTACTCTTTTCAAGGTGGTATGAAAGCGGTGATATGGGGCGATGTCATTCAAATGAGTATCCTTTTTATTGGCATTATTATATGCTTGTACTTTGGTTTTAGTGAGCTTGGTGGAATAGATAATTTTCTTACCCATGTGGATACTGATAGAATTACAGCGGTAAATTTTAACAAATGGGGTTTTAACAATGCCGATGGTAATGATGAATTTGGGTTTTGGCCCATGGTCATTGGCGGATTCTTTTTGTACGCTTCTTATTACGGTACCGATCAAACCCAATCGCAGCGGTTGTTATCTTCAAGTAGCATGTCTAACCTTAAAAAATTAATGATGGCCAACGGATTATTGCGTTTTCCGTTTACATTGACCTATTGCATTATGGGGCTTGTGTTGGGTACATTGTTGTTGCAAGATGTTAGTTTTCAAGAACAGATGGAAACCGTGTACCAAGCCAATATAACTTCATTACAAGGAAAAAAGGCAGATTTAATGGTGCCGGTCTTTATAATTAAGTATTTGCCAAATGGGGTAATCGGTATTTTGATCGTAGCTATCATGTCAGCAGCTATGTCTACCTTGAGTTCTACGGTAAACTCCTTATCTGCCGTAACTATGGAAGACTTCGTAAAAAGATTCAACACTAATATGCCAGATAAAAAATACATGACCTATTCAAAGTTACTGTCTATTTTTTGGGGTCTGGTCTGTTTGTTTTTTGCATTTTTTGCAGGCAGTATAGAAGGCACGGTCATAGAGGTGATCAATAAAATAAGTTCTGTTTTCTATGGTCCAATTTTGGCAGCTTTTATTTTGGCAATACTTACCAAGAAAACTCATGCTCTTGGTGCCAATATAGGTATAGTCGTTGGGGTATTGTTCAATGTTTACCTATGGCTATATGTGCCTCAGATCTTTTGGTTCTGGTGGAATGCACTGGGGTGTATAGTTACTGTATTGGTTGCGCTTGGTGTTAGCTACACGGTTAAAAGAAGGGTAAATGAAGGGTTAAAGGTTGAATATTATTCCGGTAAAAAAGAAGTGGTAATATTGTTGGCCTACTTTGTAGCAATAGTTGCTTTTAGTGTTGCATTACCAAATATTTTGAATTAATCTTATAGCAATGAAATTTGTAATAGCACCAGATAAGTTTAAAGGCTCACTAACCGGTTTCGAATTTTGTGATGCCGTAGAGGAAGGACTCCTAATGGTGTTCAATGATGCCGAAATTTTGAAAAAGCCTTTAGCAGATGGTGGTGATGGTACCATGGAAGTCGCTAAACATTATATAAAAGGAGAAACGGTAACCATTACTGTAAAAGATCCTCTTTTTAGACCTATAAATGCTTCTTATTTATATTCTGATGAAACAAAGATTGCCTACATAGAGATGGCTGAAGCATCAGGATTGAAATTGTTGAATGTAGATGAGTTTGACTGCATGGAAACGACAACATTGGGTACGGGAGAACTTATTTATGATGCGCTTGAAAAAGGAGCAACAGAAATTATTTTAGGTATTGGCGGCAGTGCTACCAATGACGGTGGTATGGGCATGGCAAATGCGTTGGGTTTTCGCTTTTCGGATGAAAAAGGACTGGAGTTATCCCCAATAGGGAAACATCTTTCAAAGGTGAAAACTATAGATGATTCCAACAAGCATCATAGGTTAGATGGGGTAAAAGTGAAAGTCGCATGTGATGTCACCAATCCTTTTTATGGGCTACAAGGTGCCGCTTATATTTATGGGGCACAAAAAGGTGCTTCTGAAAATGAGATTATATTTCTAAATCAGGGTTTGTGCAACTTTGCAGAAATTATTAAGAATCGCTATGAAATCGATTTACAGAAAGTAAGTGGCTCCGGTGCAGCAGGTGGTGTTGGTGGTGGCGCCCTTGTTTTTCTAAACGGAGAATTAATTTCTGGGAATAATTTGGTCAAGGAATTGGCAGATTTTAATAATGCTATTGAAGGAGCAGATTGGATCATTACCGGCGAAGGTCAGTTAGATGAGCAAACGCTTTCTGGCAAGACCATAGATGGGGTAGTAAAATCTGCCAAATCTAAGAATATACCCGTTGCCGCACTTTGTGGCTCGGTAAGTATTAGCGTTGCACAGCAACAAAAATTCGGGTTAAATTATGTGGCATCGATTGTAAGAGGCATTTCTACTTTAAATCAGGCTATGGAGCAGAGTAAGAACAACCTCGTAAATGCCACCTTTAATTTTGCAAGTTTGATTAAGTGGTTACATTGACTTTTGTATTAATTTTTTAGTAGCCATAATTCCTTCTTCGTTGCTAACGTAACCTTCAATACCCTGCGCATGCATTAATCCGCCTTCATATTCTATACCGATAATACCGTCAAATCCAGATTTTTCTATAATATTAAAAATGCGTTTGAAATCCAATTCGGTTTCATTTCCATGTGAATCGAATTTATGAGTTTTGGCACTTACCCCTTTGGCATAGGGCATTAGCTCTTCTATACCTAAGTACATATCATATTGTTCCAAACATTTGGTGTTCATGTATCCGGCAATATCCATTGTTTCTGGCTTAGTGCGGTTGACACAGAAATTACCGAAATCGGGTAGTACTCCAGCTCTTTTATGGTTAACCTGTTTCATTATATTTGCCAACCACTTGCCATTACAAGAATGGCCTACATGATTTTCGACTATAATGTTCATTTCATGATCATCGCCATATTTTAAAAGCTTGCTGTAGCCTTCTAAAGCGGCATCGCTAACTGCTTCTGCTGTGCCTGTTTGCTCTAAACTACCTAAGTTGACTCTAATAGAGCTACAACCCAACACTTTTGCGACGTCTACAAATTTATAATGACTCTCTACGGCATGTTCTCTTTTTGTTTTATCAAGGTCGGCGATATTTTCATCATCAACCATGATTAGATGATTTGTTACCCCTAAATCGTCAGTTCGCAATTTAAGTTCTTTAAAGAAAGAAGAGTCGTTCATTTTATCAGCAAAAAACATAGAAACATATTCAACTATATTTACTCCAAAATCTTTTTGGGCTCTAGCGGGGAATTCCAAAGTATTATGTTTTCCCATAAAAAATTCTGAAGCCAAAGAAAATTGTGCCAATGAAATGGGATAGCTCTTAGCAATGTTCTTGGCGTAAAGGGAATTTGGTAAAGTGGTCAAGAAACCTGTGCCTAAAGTTCCTAAACCTATTTGTTTTATAAATTTTCGCCTTTTATTCATATGTATGTTTTTAAATAATCTATTTATATTTTAAAATCTACCTGCCCAATTAATCGCATTCTTTAATAAAATTAAATGCCCCGGTTCTTTGAACGATTCGCCGCTATGCCCTAATGAGGAATATATTACCCTTCCTTTTTTTAAAGGGTGGTACCATACTACAGGGTGATCTTCTCCCATTCCCAAATCCTTATCCGTTGCCAGTATTGGAATATTTCCGTTTGGGTTAATGGTAGATTCATCAACGGTATATAAAACATCAAAACCTTTATCTCTAGGATTGTCAAAAAACATGTACCATTCTTCGTGCCTTTCCCAAGTTTCATCTAGACCAATGGTCAATTTAGGATCACTATCTTCTAAATGCATTGTTGCTGTTTGAAATTGTGGGTTAATGGGATGGTGGGAGAAAAGGGTGCCCAAGACTTCTTTGGTATACCAATCCCATTGATGTGAATTATCACCCGCAGCATGAATACCTACAAAACCACCGCCATTTTCTAAATACTTTTTAAAATGCTGACGTTGCTCTTCGTCTAAAGTTTTTCCGCTCGTATTGTTCCAAATGACTACATCGAATTTCTGTAATTGCTCTGGGTTGAATACGGCACCATTATCTGTAGTGAATAGGTTCCATCCATTAACATTCGCCATCTTTTCAAATGCAGGTAAAGAGGCTTCTATAGCATCATCATGTCTAAAACCATTTGTTTTGGAGAACACCAATACGGTATTACCAGTTAGGTTAGCTGGTAATTCTGGCGGGTTACTATCATAAAAATTGATGCCATAAAATGCCTTGTATATGAAAATGCCCATTCCCATGACAATCAATAAAACCACTCCTGCAATGGCTAAAAGTGCTATTTTTATTTTACGTTTAATACTCATAGAGACAAAGAATTAATTTAACTATTTGTTTGAAAATTCTAACCAATCTACAACACCTACTATTGTACCTTCATCTTTTTCTTCAGTTTTAAAAACCACATATAAATCTTCTCTTCCTTCAACTAATGAAGTAAAATTGGTTTGAAATTCTTTTAGCCCGAAATCTGTGAGTCCGACTTCAATAACTATTATACCTATTAACTCACCATCGATGCCACCAACACGAAATTCTACATCACCGCCTTTTATCATGCCTGCTGCGACGGCAAACCTACCCTTAACACCTTTTACACCAGATAGGTCCATGTCTTTGAACATGAAGTAAGAGTCTTTTTGACCTACTGCAATCCCTAAAGACTCATCTAAATCAGGTATGGTGCCGGCCGGTACGTTCATTTTTTGAGAAGAACCTTCGTCAAAATTTTCTGCTTCTAATTTTGGGTAACGTAGTAAAAATGTTTGTTGTGCATTGAGTCCTTCTATTTCACCACCACCCAAGTCTGTATAGCTTGCCGTAAGTACATATGTACCTTGGGTTTTACTGCCAATATGAGATTTGCTGGTATAACTTCCTGTTGGCGGATATTTAGATTTTTTAGGTGCTGCGCTCTCTGATAAACTTAAAATGTATTCGACCATTTGGTTGGCTTCGGTAGTACTTAAACCTGGGTGAGCTGCCATTGGTACTTGACCCCAATTACCGCTTCCTCCATTTATGATTTTATTGCCTAGCATTTCAGTGGAACCAGCTATGGTTGCATACTTGTTGGCAATATCCATATATGATGGTCCTATAGATTTATCAGACTCTTTATGACATGCCATACAATCTGATGCATTTATTAGGTTTAGCCCTACGGATGATTGTGCCGCATCACTCATGTCAGAGTGATTTTTCATGGCTAGAACCTTGTCATTTCCTTCCGCTAAATAATCGAATGAGACAATTACCCGTGATGCATCTAAAGAACCGTCTGATAGTTTACCATCTTCTGCATCTGTTACGTCTACTTTGTAATCGATATTTACAGGGGCATCTGGCCAATAAAAACTACTATTGCCACCTGTTATTTTCCATGAAAGTTCTGGTAGTTCATTGCCTACCATTATTTCTGTCTCAGAATTAGATACTTTTCCTTCAGCATCGGTAACTTCTAACTTTACCTTGTACTTTCCAGATTCATTGAAAACATGAACAGGATTTACTTCTGATGAAGTTTCATCGCCATCACCAAAAGTCCATTTGTACGTAAGTTCATCACCATCATAATCAATGGAATTTCTACCCGCAAAATTCACGGTCAAAGGATTAGCGCCAATAGTTTTGTCTGCGGCAATTTCCGCTTTAGGGGCTCTATTTCCTTTTATGTATTCTATTCTAGATAGGGTAGCATTGGCATTTTGTGAAAACCAACCAGAACCATATTCTAAAATATATAAGGCTCCGTCAGGTCCAAAAACCATGTCTATGGTGTTGTTGAATTTCATATTTGGTAGAATCTGAGTCATTTTTTCAAAAGAACCGTCTTCTTTCATGGTTACGGCAAAAATCCATCCGCGCATCCAATCGTATGCCAATAATTTACCATCAAAATAATCGGGCCAGCTCAATTCACTTTCACCATAATCTTCGCTATAGTATATAGGGCCTGCCATAGCATTTCTTGATCCACTTCCCAAAGCAGGAAATTTATCTGATGCTGCATATGGATAGTATATCATGGCCGGTTGTGAAGGTGGTAATTCACGTAACCCGGTATTATTGGGCGAGTCGTTAATTGGTTTTAATGAGTCGTATGCAACACCGGTAGAATTATTGACATAATCTCGAGTATGGTACGGTTGATTGTCAGCTATTAAATAAGGCCAACCAAAATTACCGGCACTTTGCGCCTGATTAATTTCATCATATCCTTTTGGACCTAGGTTTAAAGAATCTCCATTGGCATCTGGACCAATTTCACCCCAATATAAAAAGCCTGTTTTTGAATCTATAGATATTCTATAGGGATTACGATTGCCCATAACATAAATTTCTGGGCGTGTTTTAGGTGTACCTTCAGCAAATAAGTTTCCTTTTGGTATGCTGTATGTGCCATCGGCTTCTGGTTTAATACGTAGAATTTTTCCTCTTAAATCATTGGTATTCCCTGCAGATTTTTGTGCATCCCAAGCTGATCTACCTTCACTATTGTCCAAAGGCGCAAAACCATCTACACGGGGACTAGTATTATCACCTGTAGAAAGGTACAGATTACCATCTGGTCCAAATTCTACCGAGCCCCCGGAGTGACAACATTCATCGCGCTGAGTTTCCACTTGTAGTAGTATTTTCTCTGATGATAGGTCAAGTGAATAATCTGCTAATTTAAAGCGAGATAGATTTTGGTTATTGTCATTCTTGTTCTCTGAGTAATACAGATAAACCCAATTGTTTTCTTTATAATTAGGGTCAACGGCAATACCTAATAATCCATCTTCTAAGCCAGAAAATACGTCAAGGGTAGCAATCAAGGAATCCTTTCCTTTTTCTAGGTCATAAATATGTATTCCGCCTTTACGTTCTACATAAACAATTTCTTTTTCCGACAGAAAATCAAGTTCCATAGGTTCATTTAGGTTTTGAGTGAACATCACTTTGTTGAACCTATTTTCTTCTGGCACTAATTCAGCATATGCCTTACTATAATCTACAGGTTGTCCTAACCCAATGGCATATTTGATACCTCCTTTTAAATGACTTAAAAATTTGGCATCAGAAAACTGTTCGTTGGTATGCCCAAAACCGGTATAGAAAGACCTACCGCCATCATATTCCTTATACCAGGAAATAGGGTGGTTTGCACCGTTGGTACCACCTTCATAAGTAGATTCATCCAAGGTAATGAGAATCGTATTGGTGGGTTCAATAGATTTAAAATTGTACCACTCATCGGCAACGGTCCATGATGGTGGTAATGAATCTGTAGCTGCATGGTTGGGTTGTACTATAGTTACTTCTCCTTCCTGAACATTTGGGTTAAGCGGGTGACTATCAAAATATGCGCCAACTAATTTACCATACCATGGCCAACCATACTCAGTGTCCGTTGCGGCATGTATACCTACAAAACCGCCACCTGCTTGTATAAAGCGCTCCATCTGGCTTTGTTGTACGGGATCTAATACATTGCCTGTGGTGTTTAGAAAGACTACCGCCATAAAATCTTTTAGGTAATCTTGGTTAAAATTTTCGGCATCTTCTGTTGCAACAACAGTAAAGTTATTTGCTTCTCCTATTTTTTCTATTGCTGCAATACCCGGCTCAATGGATTCGTGTCTAAAACCTTCGGTTTTAGAGAATACCAAAACTTTAACCTCCGCAGGTTTTAGTGCAAAATACCCAACAATTGCAATAATGGCGGCTAGTATGCCCAAACCAACAAGAACCCTAATGATTCTTCTTTTTGTTCTTCCTTTTTTTACTTCTGTCATTTTAATACCAATTTTAATTATAGAGGTTTGTTGGTTAGTCTAACCATCCACGCTTGTTGTTCTTTGTGTCTAATTCTTCAATTTTTTTATTCATCCGATGTTCCAAATCTTTAGAGATCTCTGGGTATTTCTCTATAAGATTATGAGTTTCTCCATCTAGCAATAAATCATTGAGTTGAGGTTTTTGATTTTTTACAAAACCAAAAGAACCGAATAATGGAACCGCTTGGTAGGCAGCTACATGATATTTATATCGATCATTACGAATTCCTTTTATTTCTCCGTTTGCGTTTTTGGTGTAGTATAAATAATCATGTGGCGATTTTTCGCCTTGTAATATTGGCCAAATATTTTTGCCATCTATCATTCGGTCTTTGGGCATTGGTAAATCGAGAACATTCAATAGCGTAGGAAAAAAGTCTGTATTCATTGCCATTTGATCGGTCTCTAAGCCTGCTGGTAAATGGTTTTTCCATTGAACGATAAGTGGTACGCGTTGACCACCTTCAAAAGTGGTTTGTTTTTTACCTTTTAAATTACCGGCGCTTCCATTTAAGTCGGCACCATTATCACTGGTAATAATGACGATTGTATTTTCTTCTAATCCGTTTTTTTGTAAGGCATCCATCACAACTTTTACACTTCTGTCAAGGTCTTCTACAATATCACCGTACAGACCACCATCTGATTCACCTGCATGTTCTTTTGAAGCATAATGTGGTACATGCGGAAAAGAATGGGCAAAATATAATAAGAATGGATTGTCCTTGTTTTCAGTAATAAAGTTTGTGGCATCTTCAGTATATAAGTGGGTCAAGTTAGATTGGTCTAGCCCTGGGGTTTTTATATCATCTTGATGGTCTGTATGTAATTTACTGCCATCTGACATTTCTGTTTTGTCCTCAATTTCAATGTTTTCGTTTCTATATACATGTAGGGGCAACATGTCATTGCTATAATGAACACCAAAGAAATGGTCAAAACCAAAATCGTTGGGTAAATGACCATTGATGTCCCCTAAGTGCCATTTACCCATCATTCCTGTGGTATAACCAGCAGCTTTGAAGACCTCAGGTAAAAGAATTTCATCTTGTGGTAATTCGTTTTTATTGCCCATCACTTTCTGTACATTTGCGAAAGTTGACCCTGTCTGAAAATAGACATTGCCTGCCAAGGTTCGTATTGGAAGTCTGCCAGTTAACATTCCGGCACGAGATGGTGTACATACTGGTGAACTTGAATAAAAGTTGGTGAATTTAACACCCTTACTGGCAACACTATCAATATTCGGAGTTTGTATAAGTTTATTGCCATATGAACTTAAATCGCCATGCCCTAAATCGTCAAACATAATGATGACAACATTGGGTTTTAAAGAATCTGGAATATGTTGAGAAGAAACCTCTTTTAAATATGAAATTTTCTGATTTAAGTGAGTTGGATTTTCTGGCTTATAAATACTTACTTTAATTGGATACCAAATAAATACAATGCAAAGTACTGCTATAATTGATATGGCAAGAATATAACCTAAAACGGAAACCAAGGATTTCCATATGCGATAGAATATTTTTAAAAACTTTTTCATGTTCTTGGTTTATGAATTTTATAGTGGTTGGATTTAAAGTTTTAGTAGCTATTTATATGAACTAAGTCATTCTAATTAAAGAATGACTTTTGCCCATACAATTATTAAACTAAACACAATGAATTAAAACTTATAGGTCATATTTATAAAGAATGTTCTTGGTAAATTTCTTCTTCCCAATCTTGGTGTACCGTCAATTGTATCAATGTCAACAAACTGATTGATCTCCTCTAGTATTACCTTCTGTTAGTTGTATGGTGTTGAACAAATTGGCTACGTTGAAATTGAGATTTAAGGATTTTGAAAAGTTATATCCGGCACCTAGATATACTTCAGAAAAGCCTTTAAGTTCTACGTTGTTGGCAGGTGTAGACCATCTTTTGGAATAATACCTTAGTCCGGTAAAAGCATTTAGTTTTTTTCCCGAGTAATTTATGGTCATATCAGCGGTTAGTTTAGGAACCCTCTCTGCTGTGTTTCCTGCCCAATCGAATGTTTGTCCTTCAACGAATGTACCCTCGTTGGCAGTAAATGTTAGATCCGTATATTCAGGATCTTGTACAGTGGTTATCAATTTTAAATTGAAGTTCTTGTTTATTTTGTACGATGCTTCTATTTCTGCCGATATGGTTCTTGAAGAAATAAATATTTGTTGGTTTACTAAACCGCTAGGACCTGGTATGGCAATACCTTTCGCCAGGTTATTTACATCGGCATAAATCAATGAAGAGAATAGACCGAAACTTGGAGAGCTATATTTGAAGCCAACTTCACCTTGTCTTATTACTCTTGTATCTAATTCTGTCAATGCGGTAGCATCTGCTCCATCGGCTGTAAAATCTCCTAATTTAAGACCATTATAACCTCTGCTTCCTCTTGCAAACAATGCAAAGCCATCATTAATTTTATAATTAAGACCTATAGATGCTACCCAGTTTCCTTGGCTTTCATCAAAAGCTACAGGGGCACCAATGGTATAGCCGGCACCACCAGCAAATATGGAAGAGCCATCTTTACCAAAGTTGTTTCCTTTTAACGATTTATGGTCATAACGAAAACCGGTATCCAATCTTAATTTGTCCGATAATTCCAATTCATCGGTAATGTAAATGGAAATCGTATTCTCTGTACCATCTGCTTGGGTAATACCTCCTGGAGCTAAAAGGGCTACGGGTAAAAATGCCGATGCACTAGGGTCATTTGCAATCAATAACCTTGGGGCATGTGTAAGTTCTTTGGTAACCAATGCTTGCGAACTAGAACTCTCTAATTGATACTTAAAATATTCAAGACCAATGGTTAATCCGTTCTTATCACCTCTTTTAGATATTTCTAGTCTATTGATCAAGTTTTTATACTTATTGTCCGACGCTATAATAACAGCCCCCATTCCTAATCCGTTACCATTTAAATTGGCTACATCTTCAATTTGGGTTCCATCAGTATAGAAATATGAATTGTTGGTGTCTAATACGGCAATGCCTGTTAATACATCGGTATCGTTATTATGTGTAATATCATCTATTCTAAAGTTGTTTTTAAAGAACCAGTTATTTCCCAATTCATGTTTAAATTCAAATCCGCCAGAAATTAAATTGGTATAAAAACCATCTTGAACATCTCTATTAACCACCTCACCGCTAGGTAGGGTGTAACTGTATTGAGTATCTGCCCCGTTTAAACCAGCGCCGTCCTTTTTATTATCAAAACCTGGTACGTCACCTAAATCACCATTTTTATTGAAAATGTACGGTGAGGTCAGGTTCCAATTTACCTTTTCATGAATGAATTTTGTATAAACTCTAATAGAACCTTTATCTAAATATTTTACAACATTAGCCTTGATCTGCCCACCTCTGTTTGCAGCATAGCCATAGTCATAAACACCGTCATCGGTTCTTAAAAAACCACCGATGTTGTAATGCAACCCTTCTGATATTGGTCCGCCTAAATTAAGATCTAATCGGTACATGTCTTGATTAGGACTTGTAGATAATTTAGCTAATCCTTCAAATTCATTACCACCTGTTTTAGTAATATTGTTTACTAAGGCACCTGCGGCACCTTGCATAATTATTGGGGCTGTACCACCTCTAATTGCTTCTGACTGTTTTATTGTAGCATCTACCTTAAAAAATTGATCGGGAGAAGGAATTGAATTTGTGCCTGCTTGAAAAACAGGTAGGCCATCTTCCATGATACCCATAAACGCATAGCCACCATCAGGAAATCCTCTTACCCTAACATTACCTGGTCCGTCACCACCAGTACTTTCAACCCATAAACCTGGTACTGATTTTAATAAATCTGCACTGTTACGAATTACACGACTTTCCATTTCCTTAACGCTTAATGTAGAAATAGCCACACTTGATTCAATCTTTTTACGAGGGTTTGTAGTACCTGTTAGTACGACTTCTTCAAGAGATAATGCACTTTCAACTAAGGTGATGTTGATGGTTGTTTTGCCTTCAATTGAAACTTCTTGTTGGGCAAAACCGGAATAGGAGAATAATAATTTAGTAGCACTATTAGGTACTGTTATCGTGTATTTACCGTCAAAATCGGAAACGGAGCCAACTGTTGTATTTACAACTTGTACTGTTGCACCTGGCAATGGTTCGCCTCTTTCATCTGTAATAGTTCCAGTAATTGTAGATTCTTGTAGTACGTTATCAAAACTATGTTTTGTAGAAGCCCAAGAGTTGGGAACAGACAATAACGATAGCAATAAGGACATCGTTAAAATGCCAATTCTAAACTGAAGAATCGACTTTTTTGTTGAGTTAGGTTGATTGTTGGTTTTCATAATAGCGTAGTGTTAAAATACAAAATCTATTGTATCAATTTAATACAATAGTATATAAATATTTCTATATTGCCAAAAAATGATATAAAAAATTATAGTTATCTCTTTTTTGTTCTTTTGTTATTATGAAATAATTAGTTTGAGGATTTTTAGGTAATTTTCTATTATTATTTAGCTATACTTGAGATTCAGAAATGTTTGCCTTTTGAAAGATTGGAGAAATGAATTTCGACAAATAAGGGTGTTAAATTTTATGTGAAGTTTATCTTTACCAATAGAGTTGATGACGTTTTATAAAAAAATAAATACATGAAACCTGTAATAGATGATGTTACTAGTTATATAGTACAGAATTATTTAAGAATAAATTCATTTGACATTAATGAGTATCAACCTGGTCATTCTGTAGATTGTGCAATTTTTGGATATCAAGACCAAGAATTAAAGATTCTACTTATGAAAATGAATTTTGGGGAGTTCTATACTTTGCCAGGAGGTTTTATAAAAATTGACGAGCATATAGATGCGGCTGCTCAGCGTGTTTTATATGATAGAACAGGTCTTAAAGATTTATTTTTGGAGCAGTTTTATACGTTTGGTGCAAAAGAAAGACCTACATTATGGGATATAAAAAATGAAAAAGGGGAACCTTTGTTTCAACAAGTTTCCGAAGTTAATTCCAAGTTTGCAAAATGGCTGGAAAATAGATTTATAACCACCGGTTATTTTGCTTTTGTTGATATTGAAAAAGCCGAATTAACACCTGATATGACTAGTGATTCATGTCATTGGGTGAATGTTGATCACCTTCCAGAGCTCTTATTAGACCACTCTTTTATTGTTCAAAAATGTCTAGAACAAATAAGAATTCAACTTAATTATTTACCTATAAGTAAATCTTTGCTACCAGAGGCTTTTACTATGCAAGATGTGCAAAAATTATACGAAGCTATTCTTGGTATTAAACTCGTACGAAGCAATTTTCAAAGAAAGTTTTTGAAACTTGATATTTTAATTCGCCTTGAAAAAAAAATGACCGGAGCTTCAAATAAGGCACCATATTTATATATGTTCGATGAAGAAAAATACAATGCACTTTTGCAGAAAGGTATAGGATTGTTTTAAACGTTATTAGAGAACTGTTTTCATCACTTTATTCTATAATTTTGGTCTGTTTTCCACATATATCGAGCATAATAGGACTGATTAAAATGATTGATTTTCATTATTTATCAGTACTATAATTAATACTTTCCACAGCTATCTCTTGGTATACCTTTACTTTCGGTGTATTGACAACAATTTATTTATAGGGCACTAAGCTACTATTACCTTTAGTTTACGTACGAACTAATATCCATTCAAACTTGAAAAATATGGATGGATTATTTTAGCCAATGACCAAACTTATTACAGCTTTTTTTATTCCTAAATATTTAGCGAAAGGGCTCTTCGTCTTTTTCTTATTAATGTTGGTAAATGGTATTTCTTATGCTCAGAAAACTACCAATTGGACCCAAAAACCTTCCTCAAGTACATGGGAATCTATTAGTTCAGATGGACTTGTAAGAGTTGAATGTAGAATTACGGGGGGAGTCTCAATTACAGGGAATGAGACTATGGGTTGTATTTCTAACAACACGTATGGTAATCCAGATCCTGCGGTTTTTGGGGAAACTTCCTTAGGTGTTTCCATCAATCCATTATTTACAGGAACAATAGCATTTCATTTTTTTGATGCGATAACCGGTGATGAGGTGTTTATTACCAACCCGTTTTTAAATGTTGATAAAGTGGGTACATATGGTCTTCTGCCTCTGGGATTTATAACAGGCACAAATACAGGTGTATTTGAATCTACCAACGGAACATGGACCAATATTGGTAATAATGGCGATATTTTTCAATTCACAAATACAGAATTTACAATAGATGCCGATGCTCTTTTGAGCTTTAATGGGGGCGAGTGTGGTGATAATTCATTTTATGGTACAGGCGGAGGAACCATGAGAATGGATGAAGCGGTAAAATCTATAAATATGGATGTTTCTGTATCAGGGTTACTTTCACTTTTTCAAGAAGATGTAGAATTTGTGATATCTAACTTAATTATTGCAGAACCTGAGATTGAAGTTACCAAAACTGTAATAAATAACTTTAGTTCTCCTGTAGAAGCTGGAGATTCAGTGGATTACACTATAAAAATTGAAAATACCGGTAACGTAAAAGTTACGAATGTTGATGTAACCGATACTTTTAAAGATGCTAGCGGAAATAGTATAGCATTAAGTACCCCGCCAAATTTCTTATCTTCTACAATGGGTTCTTTAGAAGGAACTCTTTTGCCAAATGAAGTGGCGACTTATACTGCTGGCCATGTTTTGACTACAAATGAAATTAATGAAGGTGGAGTAATCAATCAGGTAAGTGTTTTTGCCGATAGTCCATACGGTCCAGATGATACAGATGACATTTCAGATGATGGTGATGATACAGATGGTAATTTACTTAATGATACTACAGATAGTTTTTTTCCTGTTCCTTTAAATGATGCCGCTACGGTAGAAAAGAATAATTCAGTTGATATTTTAGTAACCAATAATGATGATTTTGGAGGTAATGGTCCTAATTCAGGAGCTATATTTATTGTCAGTACCCCCACCAATGGTAGTGTTTCCTTAAACGAAAACGGTTCAGCTACCGACCCTCAAGATGATTACTTCTCTTATACACCAAGTACGGACTTTATAGGTGCCGACTCATTTATTTACGGAATAACAGATGCAAGGGGTTATACACAATACGCGACAGTTAATATTACAGTGTATACTTGTCCAAATGCTGGTATCGACGGGATCCTGAATATATGTTTAGGGGATTCTTTTGAGAATGCAGATCTTTTTGCGTCTTTAACAGGTGCTCCGGATACAGGTGGAACCTGGACTAATAATTTTGATGATACATTTACCTATACTTTAACTGCTGTTGCACCTTGTACGGTTAATGCTACTAGTATTGTAACAGTAATTGAGCATGACCCACCAAATGCCGGAGGTGATGGCACATTAAACATTTGTCAAGGCGAAACATTCACGAATGCTGATCTGTTCGCACAATTGACCGGTTCCCCGGATACCGGCGGAACGTGGACCGACAATGGCGATGGTACCCAGACGTATACAGTGCCAGCGACTGCTCCATGTGCAGTAGATGATGAAAGTATCGTAACCGTAACAGAACAAGAACAACCAAATGCCGGAGGCGACGGAACATTGAACATTTGTGAAGGCGAAACATTCACGAATGCAGATCTGTTCGCCCAATTAACGGGTTCCCCGGATACCGGCGGAACTTGGACGGACAATGGCGACGGAACTCATACGTATACCGTAGCAGCGACATCACCCTGTACAATTGACGATGAAAGTATCGTAACCGTTGTAGAGCAAGCGCAACCAAATGCAGGAATCGACGGAACATTGAATATTTGCGAAGGCGCAACATTCACAAATGCAGATCTGTTCGCACAATTGACCGGTTCCCCGGATACCGGCGGAACTTGGACGGACAATGGCAATGGCACCCACACGTACACAGTGGCAGCAACTGCTCCCTGTACAATAGATGACGAAAGCATCGTAACGGTAACCGAGCAAGCACAACCAAATGCAGGAATCGATGGTACATTGAACATTTGCCAAGGCGGTACATTCACGAATGCAGATCTGTTCGCCCAATTGACAGGTTCCCCGGATACCGGCGGAACGTGGACGGACAATGGTAATGGCACGCATACGTACACGGTAGCAGCGACAGCTCCATGTACAGTAGATGATGAAAGTATCGTAACCGTTGTAGAGCAAGCACAACCAAATGCAGGCATTGACGGAACATTGAATATTTGCGAAGGCGCAACATTCACGAATGCGGACTTGTTCGCACAGTTGACCGGTTCCCCGGATACCGGCGGAACGTGGACGGACAATGGTAATGGCACGCATACGTATACCGTAGCAGCGACTGCTCCATGTGCAGTAGATGATGAAAGTATCGTAACCGTAACCGAGCAAGCACAGCCAAATGCAGGAATCGACGGAACATTGAATATTTGCGAAGGCGCAACATTCACCAATGCAGATCTGTTTGCACAGTTGACCGGTTCACCTGACACCGGCGGAACATGGATTGACAATGGCGATGGTACTCATACGTATACTGTGGCAGCAACATCACCTTGTACAACCTATGACGAAAGTATTGTGACCGTAACCGAACAAGCACAGCCAAATGCAGGAATCGATGGTACATTGAATATTTGTGAAGGCGAAACATTTACGAATGCAGACTTGTTCGCACAATTGACCGGTTCACCCGATACCGGTGGAACGTGGACGGACAATGGTGATGGCACGCATACGTATACCGTAGTGGCGACATCACCCTGTACAATAGATGATGAAAGTATTGTAACCGTTACCGAGCAGGTACAACCAAATGCCGGGGGTGATGGAACGTTGAATATTTGCCAAGGCGGTACATTCACCAATGCGGACTTGTTCGCACAATTGACCGGTTCACCCGATACCGGTGGAACGTGGACGGACAATGGTGATGGCACGCATACGTATACTGTGGCAGCAACATCACCTTGTACAGTAAATGACGAAAGCATCGTAACGGTAACCGAACAAGCACAACCAAATGCAGGTATTGACGGAACTTTAAATATCTGTGCCGGAGCTACCTTTGATAACGATGACCTATTCGTACAATTGACCGGTTCTCCAGATACAGGTGGAACTTGGGTTGATAATGGTGATGGAACTCACACGTACACAGTTGCTGCAATAGCACCATGTACAACGGATGACGAAAGTATCGTAACTGTAACCGAGCAGGCACAGCCAAATGCCGGGGGTGATGGAACATTGAATATTTGCCAAGGTGATACATTCACCAATGCAGACTTGTTCGCGCAACTGACCGGTTCCCCGGATACCGGTGGAACGTGGACGGACAATGGGGATGGTACACATACGTATACAGTGTCAGCGACTGCTCCATGTACTGTAGACGATGAAAGCATCGTAACCGTAACCGAGCAGGCACAGCCAAATGCCGGAGGTGATGGAACATTGAATATCTGTGAAGGCGAAACATTCACGAATGCTGATCTGTTCGCACAGTTGACTGGATCACCTGATGCCGGTGGAACTTGGGTCGACAATCTCGATGGTACCCATACGTATACAGTGGCAGCGACTACTCCATGTACGGTAGACGATGAAAGTATCGTAACCGTTGTAGAGCAAGCGCAACCAAATGCAGGAATCGACGGAACATTGAATATTTGCGAAGGCGAAACATTCACGAATGCAGATCTGTTCGCACAATTGACTGGATCACCTGATGCCGGTGGAACGTGGGTCGACAATAACGATGGCACGCATACGTACACAGTTGCAGCGACAGCTCCATGTACAACCGATGATGAAAGCATCGTAACGGTAACCGAGCAGGCACAACCAAATGCAGGCATTGACGGAACATTGAATATTTGCGAAGGCGCAACATTCACGAATGCGGACTTGTTCGCACAGTTGACCGGTTCCCCGGATACCGGTGGAACGTGGACCGACAATGGCAATGGAACACATACGTATACCGTAGCAGCGACTGCTCCATGTGCAGTAGATGATGAAAGTATTGTAACCGTTACCGAGCAGGTACAACCAAATGCCGGGGGTGATGGAACATTGAATATTTGCCAAGGCGGTACATTCACCAATGCAGACTTGTTCGCGCAACTGACCGGTTCCCCGGATACCGGCGGAACGTGGACGGACAATGGCGATGGCACCCACACGTACACAGTGGCAGCGACTGCTCCATGTGTAGTAGATGATGAAAGTATCGTAACCGTTACCGAGCAGGTACAACCAAATGCAGGAATCGATGGAACATTGAACATTTGTGAAGGCGCAACATTCACGAATGCTGATCTGTTCGCACAGTTGACCGGTTCACCCGATACCGGCGGAACGTGGACGGACAATGGCGATGGCACCCACACGTACACAGTGGCAGCGACTGCTCCATGTGCAGTAGATGATGAAAGTATCGTAACCGTAACCGAGCAGGCACAGCCAAATGCAGGAATCGATGGAACATTGAATATCTGTCAAGGAGCAACTTTTGACAATGATGATCTATTTGGTCAGCTTACAGGTAGTCCAGATACGGGCGGAACGTGGACGGACAATGGTGATGGCACGCATACGTATACCGTAGCAGCGACATCACCCTGTACAATAGATGATGAAAGTATTGTAACCATTGTAGAACAAGCGCAACCAAATGCAGGAATCGATGGAACATTGAATATTTGTCAGGGATCATCATTCACCAATGCGGACTTGTTCGCACAACTGACCGGTTCACCCGATATCGGAGGAACGTGGACCGACAATGGCAATGGCACGCATACGTATACCGTAGCAGCGACATCACCCTGTACAATAGATGATGAAAGTATCGTAACCGTTGTAGAACAAGCGCAACCAAATGCCGGAGGTGATGGAACATTGAATATCTGTGAAGGCGAAACATTCACGAATGCTGATCTGTTCGCACAGTTGACTGGATCACCTGATGCCGGTGGAACTTGGGTCGACAATCTCGATGGTACCCATACGTATACCGTAGCAGCAACATCACCTTGTACAACCGATGACGAAAGTATTGTAACCGTAACTGAACAAGCACAACCAAATGCAGGCATTGACGGAACATTGAATATTTGCGAAGGTGATACGATTACCAATACAGCCCTATTTGCTCAATTAAGCGGATCTCCTGATACTGGTGGTTCGTGGACCGATAATGGTAACAACACATTTACATATACCGTAGCCTCCATACTGCCTTGCTCTATTAACGATACAAGTATGGTTACTGTGGTATTTGATCAAACCGATAGCAATGGTAATGGTGTAGTAGATTGTCAAGAAACAATTATAGTGCTTCCGGTAATTACAATAGATGACATAACCTCAGATAACATTGTCAACGAAAATGAATCTCAAGGTCAGATTAATGTAACGGGAAGGGTTACAGGTGATTTTTCTGAAGGTGATCTAGTAACCTTGACCATTCATAATACCAATTATACTGGTCCTGTAGATGCAAACGGGTTTTTTAATATCTCGGTTGCTGGTTCAGATTTAGTGGAGGACAATGATTTAAGTATTCTAGGTACGGTCACCACGATAACTTTAGATGGCAATACAGGTTCATCGTCAGTACAACATCCGTATACCATTGATATAGATCCACCTTTGGTCGATAGTTTTGAAACAATGGACACATACCCCATTTTACTTGGTTTAGGGAGTCCGAATGAGATATTGAATATTACGGTTGAGGTTGGTGATACAGGCTTGTTGTTACAGTATGTAATCAATACTGATATCAATGGTATTTGGGAAATTCATACAGAAACGTATCAAGCAGAAAATGGAACTTTCCCTATAGTCAATCCCGAATTGACTTTGTTGATTACTGCAGAAGATATAGCAGGAAATATAGGTAAAGGTGAGGTCTTGATCATTTTTGATAATGAACCACTTAATAATGATACTGATAACGATGGTTTATCAAATGATGAAGAACTGACTTTAGGTACTGACCCTAATAATCCGGATACTGATGGAGACGGTATTATGGATGGGCAAGAAACTATGGATGGTACCGATCCTTTAGAACCTTGTGATTCTTTAGGTGGTACACCACCATCTGGAAGTAATTGTGATATCTATATAGAACTGGATCTTGTAAAACCGGGAGATACTATGAATGGTAGCTTTGAGATTATTAATATTGAGAGGTTTCCAGAAAATTCGGTTAAAATCTATAATAGATACGGTGTTTTGGTATGGGAAGTAGAAGGTTATGAAAATGGTCCCAATGCTTTTAGTGGTCTGTCTGACGGTAGAATCACTATTAACAGAAATGAGAAATTACCTTCTGGTACCTATTATTATGATATATACTATACAGCAAGGGGGGAACAAAAAATATTAACCGGTTATCTGTACGTAATTAGATAAAAGATGAAGAAAATCTATCAAATAATCTTTTTGATATTTACCATGGTTTTAGGTGGTCAATATCTTATGTTCGGTCAGCAAGATGCCCAGTATACACAGTATATGTACAATACATTCTCGGTTAACCCGGCGTATGCAGGATCTAGAGAGGTATTAAGTATATCTGCATTGCACAGGTCACAATGGGTAGGTAGAGATGGTGCTCCTAATACACAAACATTAAGTGTACATGGACCTTCTTCTGACAAAGTGGGGCTTGGTCTATCTATTGTTCATGATGAAATAGGGAACAACACCAATCAAAATACATATATTGACGCTGCTTTTTCGTATACATTGAAGACCTCTGATAATAACAAATTGTCATTTGGGTTAAAGGCTGGCGGGCACTTATTAAATTTAGATTTTAACAATCTTAGAAATTTTAGTGCCGGTGGTACTGCCATTACCGATAGTGATCTTTATAAAAAATTTACTCCCAATTTTGGAGCAGGTCTGTACTACCATAACGATCAATTTTATGCAGGTTTGTCCATACCTAATTTTTTGCAGACAGAGCATTTTGATAGCGCTGATGGTAATGATAACCTTGTATCTGTAGATAGAATGACCTGGTATTTAATATCAGGGTATGTTTTTGAAATGTCATCGGCTTTAAAATTTAAACCTGCTTTTCTATTGAAGGCAACATCGGGTGCACCGTTACAAGCGGATATTTCGGCTAATTTTTTGTTGAACGATAAATTTTCAATGGGTGCCGCCTATAGATGGGATGCCGCGTTGAGTGCGTTGTTCGGATTTCAAATGACACCGGAATTTATGCTGGGGCTGGCTTATGATAGTGATATATCTGAACTGGGAGGCACCAAGTTTAACAATGGTTCTTTTGAGGTGTTTCTTAGATATGAGTTCATTAAAAAAGATAAAATTGATTTGACCCCTAGATTCTTTTAAATAACCGATAATGAAAGTTAAAACATATATAGTTCTCTTTTCGTTGCTTTTTATTGCTAGCCTGTGTTACGCACAGCGAGACAATAAAAGTTCAGGTACTGATAATTTTGAGCATTATGGGTATATGGGCAAAGAATCTACCTATGAAGAGTTGAGTAAAAAAGGCATGTCAAATGAAGATATATGTAAAAACTTGGGTAATGAAGCTTATTTAAGGGCAAAGTATGATGAAGCTAGTTATTGGTATGCAAAATTGTTAGAGATCAATAGCTCAACAATTGATCCGGATTACATGTACAGATATGCACAATCTTTAAAATCGATCAATAATTACAAAGATTCCGAGGTTTGGATGAGAAAGTTCAAAAAAGCAAAAAAGAATGATGTAAGAGCTTTAAAGTATGATAAGGGTGTAGGCTATTTTGATGAATTAATGACCGCTTCAAATGAGTATACCATTGAGAATTTGACCTCGGTCAATTCAAAAGAATCAGATTTTGCTCCTTCGTTCTATAAAGATTTTATCGTGTTTTCTACTGCTAGGGATTTAGAAACCACTTCGCGTAGTGCCACACCTTATTTGAATTTATATAAAACAATACGTCCGGAACAAGGCGAATATAGTACGGCAACTCATTTTTCAGATGAGTTGAAATCGGTAGCTAATGAATCTTCTACCAGCTTTTCCCAAGATGGTAACACCATGTATTTTACAAGGAATAATTATAAAAAAGGATCCTTTAATAGAGACAAAAAAGGGATCAGCAGATTAAAAATTTATAGAAGTACGTTCAAGGATGGCAAATGGGGGAATATAGAAGATCTGCCCTTTAACAGTGATTTGTATTCTGTTGCGCATCCGGCATTGAATAAGAAAGGTGATAAATTGTATTTTTCCTCTGATATGCCCGGAACTCTAGGGGCATCGGACATTTTTGTAGTGGATATTCATACTGATGGAACTTTTGGAACACCGGTAAATTTAGGTTCCAAAATCAATACCGAGAGCAAAGAGACTTTTCCGTTTATTACAGCATCGGACGTTTTGTATTTTGCTTCTGACGGCCATCCTGGTTTGGGAGGACTGGATATTTTTTCTATCGATTTACCAAATCAAGGTGCGGTCAAGAATTTAGGAAATCCAATTAATAGTGCTAATGATGATTTTTCAATGATATTTGATGAAATGACCAATTCAGGTTTTTTTGCATCGGATCGAAACGGTGGATTAGGTGCCGATGATATTTACGCTCTTAAGACAATTGATTGTATGGTGACCATTACAGGTGTCGCGGTCGATAAAGACTCAGACAAACCATTACCGTTTGCAACCGTACACGGAAAAAATAATTTTGGAGGAAATATAGGGGAAGCCACTACCAATGCTCAGGGTAAATATACTTTAGAGATACCTTGCCAAGAAAGTCAATATACCATTATTGCGAATCTAGAAGGCTATGAAGAAGGTTCGTTGTTCATGTTTACTACACCAGATGAAAAGAGTATAACAAATGCCCGTGTGGTATTGGAAGAAAGTAGCAAAGTGGCGGTAATTGGGGCAGATTTGGTAAAGGTGTTAAAGCTAGCACCAATTTATTTTGATTTAAACAGTTCTTATTTACGTGATGATGCTTTTTCTAATTTGGACAAGGTAGTTGCATACATGAAAAAAAGACCGGAAGTCAAGGTAGAAGTGGGTTCACATACAGATAGTAGGGAAGAGGATAACTATAATCTTTGGCTTTCTGATCGTAGGGCAAAAAGAACAGTGGAGTACATAATAGCCGCAGGTATAGAGCCTGAACGAATATCCGGTAAAGGTTATGGAGAAACCCAATTAATAAACAAATGCGCAAACGGAATCATTTGTTCAGACAGAGACCATCAGTTAAATAGACGCTCAGAGTTTATATTGATCGAATAGTTCCTTAGTTTAAATTCTTGGTAGTAACTTCTATTTCCTTTACCACATGTAATGGTTTGCCATATGAAGTAAAACCGTTTAAGATAATTTCAAAAGTGCCTTCAAGATCAGATGTATAGAACTCATAATTATAATCTGATTCGGTAATGTTTACATTTGGTTTCCAAAATAACATTCTTCTATAATCTGGAATCCTTTCAAAAGAATTATTTTCAGGAGTATAAGATTGTACAAAGTAGTTCTTTTTTGGTACGGGCTGTTCAAACGGTACAACTAAACTATTTTTAGGATTATAATTTTCCAAAAAATCACCTTCAAAAGTTTCTACGGAAAGTATCCCTTGATATTCTTTTTGACCTAAACGAAATTGATCCCTTGTTAAACTAATTTTTTCAATATTTCGAGCATCGTATGATCTTATTTGTTCATGATGAGGTATAAATACACCATCTATTAAAACTATAGCTGGGAAGTCGTTATATTCTTCGTCATAAGACTTAAAATCTTGCCCAATCCTTATATATGCATCACTAGTATTCGCTTTTCTAAATCCTGCAAACTTTACAACTTCTACCAAAGTTTCCTCAAGCGTTTTAAAACGTGTATAATCATCTAAAACAATAACCTCTGGTATGCCGCCATTAAAAATATCTATAGGGTTGCTCTGTATAATGGAATCAGGTTTTGAACTAAAAAATTGATTCTCTATCTGGTTCAAAACACTTCTATTCTTAATATATTCTGCTTGTGCTTTTGATAAACTGAAATTTGAGAATGTCAGGTTGCTAAGGTCAATATGACTTGGGGTTCCTTTTTCTATGGCATAAATTTCATTTTGGTCTTCAACCTGTATTACTGCCATTGGATCTTTACGGTCCTTGCGTATATAAGAATAGAAATTTCCGCTTTGGTCGGTTTTTGAGAATTTTAATAATGATTCTTTTCCAGGTATTGAAATTACAACAGGAAGGTTTTCTGTGGGTGTTCCCGTTTCAGCATTTTTCACCGTTCCGTATATAAGTTCTCCACGTTGTTCAGGTAAAAATATACTATCGCCAATGGATTGTTTTATCTCTTTATCGGCATTGAAATAGGCATTTCCATACATAACTGAATTTAGTGTAGATGGCATATCTATTTCTTCTTTCCTTTTCACTTTTACGGTATATGAACCATGCCCTAGAACTCCTTTATAGTTTTTAATGGATAGGTGTACTTTTTCCCGTGGTAAAAAAGAAGCTTTTTGGGTTTTCATAATAATGATAGACGAGTCTGAAACCGATACATTATCCACGGAATTAGGTGAAGTTTCCGGCGTGGTTGAATTCAATAGCGCAGATTGGTCAGCTAAATATGGGTTGATAATGATGATATCGTCTTTAAAAACTTGTGATAGACCAGAGTTTTTCATCCATTGGGTATAGCCTAAAAGTTTATATCTGCCAGAAGGTATATCAGTCGTAATGAAAAAGTCGCCATAACCATGACCTTTATCCAACTTTATCTTATGTTCAAAAATGAATTCCTTAGCTTCATTTACCAATGCTACATAACCTATGGTACTCACATTGGTGGGTTTATTGGTTTGTGCATTAAAGCAGTGTATAGCATAATACAGGTATTCCCCGGAAAACGATAATGATCCATTATGATCTACATATGCTTTTTCTTGTGGCACCTTTTTAAGATTCAATAGATCGGAACCATCCTTGATGACATATTGGGCGTGACCTATGTATGTTGTCAAGAGTGCAATAATGGCAAATATTTGATTTGTTTTCATAATCGGTGTTTATTCTACCCAAAAATCTGGTTGTATATTACTGCCTAAAACGGTACAATCTCCACAAACTTTGGGAACAAAGATGTGGGGACCGTCACATTGACCGTCATTGAAATTAGGCTTCACATAACTTATTAAATCTAGGTCTATTTGTTGAATTATAGATTGTGGGCACGGGTTAGGCCCTCTCATTCCACTAAAACAAAAAGATACGTGAGACTCTGGGGCGGTCAGTTCATTACAGTTAAAAGGGTATGGTGGTAATTCTTCATTAGGATAAAAATCTGTGTAATTGAAAAACAGCCTACTTTTTGAAACCGAAACCACATCAAAGAAACCAATGACAGTACCTTGTCTACCATCTTCCGATGATAAATTACCTTCTAAAAAACCAGGTTGTATTTGTGAAAATATATTACCGGTTTGGCTAAAATTGTTCAGTTGGTCATAAAAACTGTACGATGCAGAACCAGAAACTAACTGAGATACTTCAATACTGTATCTATGGCTAATTATGAAATTCTCTTCATCTAAAAACCTGACCATGAATTTTTGAACGTCGGTATTGATACTGCTCTGTTGTGTTTGAATTATAGTATTGGAAAGATTGTTGCCATAGCATACTTGTTGCTCCTCTTCCCGTTCAACAATTTCTAGGTCATAGGTTACTTCGGGCAATGCACAAGGATCATAATTGGTTAATTTAAATTCGTTGGGAGACCAATTTGGGGCTATGATCTTATATGTTTCATCATAAGTATAGCGTAAGTTTTGTACGCTACCTGTTTCAATTGTATTATCTACAAAAATTCCAATGCCCTCGGTACCGGACTCACTAGTTGTTTTTTCGGCATATATATTTGAAATACTTGCCAAGCCCTCTATTTCCATATCGGTAGAAGTATACTTTTTGCCATCTGACGTAACAATGTTCAGCAGATAAGAGCTACCCATTTCTGCGGCAAATTGAATATCCGATTCATAAATTCCCGGGCTAGATTCATTAAAGGAATATGTAATGCCATTACTGTTTTCAATGGAAACTGTAGCATTGGTTTCATAACGTACCAAGTCTCTATTAATATCTCTAATTGGTGTGTAAGGGTTGTATACGGAATCAATACCTAGGTCTACCAACGTATCCATTCTGCTCAATGCTACGGTGTGGTTTTTTAGTTCATTGGTAAGAGTGGCCTCTACGATCAATATTTTAAGCACTTCGTCATCTGCTTCTATTCCTAAATCAAATTCTTCAATACAATTGATGAATAACAGAAGCGGTAATATTATTAAAGTAATTTTTCTCATCTTATTCTATCCAAAAATTAGGTGTTTTATTACTGCCAAATGTTCTACAATCTACACAGCCTAATGGTTTTACTATAAAAGGAGCACGGGATAGTTCTCCATTGGCATCAGGTTCAAAAAAGTTTTCATTCTCGCCAATATATCCTATTTGACCTGCTATGATTCCCTCTATTAGAGGTGAATTTGATCCGCGGTCAACTATAACTTTTCCATCAATTACTGTTGAGTGAAAACCGTCAGGGTAGAGTGCTGGTTCACGAATAACATCGCAAGAAATTATATAAGGGGGCGATGGCTCATTAGGATAGAAGTCTTCATAGTTGAAAAATATTCTTTTTTCACTATATGAGCTTAGTTCAAAGTAGCCAAATACAATTGCATCCTTAGAATTCTTGGCGCTTACATTTGATTTTAGCATACCGGTCTGCACATTGCTGAAAATACTTTCTGAACTTGAAAAATCTTCTAACGAATTAAAGAAAGCTGCGGCATTAATATCATGATGATACTGTTTGACTAAAATACTATAGCGATGTGATATTGCGTAATTTTTGTTACTTACAAACCTAATTTCATAATCACCTAAATCATTTGTAGTTAAATTACTTGTTGAAGCTAGAATAAGATGGTTAGATTTATTGCTGGCAAAGCAAATATTGGCTGGTTCATCCCGTACGGCTACCGTAACTTCCCAACCATCATCATCTTCACAAAAGAAATCATAATCAACTTGATCCCAATCGAACGGATTGTAATCTGGTGGAATTACTTTATAGGTCTCTTCATATTCATATCTAAAATAATTGGCTGAAGAAGAATTATTTGAATTACTCACCATAATTGAAACTCCGTCATTTTCAGAATTATTGAATTTACGTTGTGTCTTAAGTTCCGCTAATTCAATTTTAGAGGGTAAAGTCGTTTTGTTCGACTGATAAATAACATTATCTGTGGTTGTAATCTGTAATGTGTATGCTCTATCTTGTTCCAAACTAATTGCTTCTATTGTGCTGTAATTTCCAGGCTTGTTTTCTATGAAATCTATGGTGCCCCCCAATTCATCTACAATACTAACTTGCGCCCCTATTTCAGGAGTTGGGTCAGTTTCGTCAAATGAGAAAGTTCTTGTCAAAAGAATAGTTTGCTGTTTGTTTTCATCTGTTATTCTGGCATCGACTACTAATGCTCCATCTAAAATTTCAGTGATGTTTTCTGGTTCAAATTCTTCAATACAACCACTAATTTGTAGTGATGTATAAAAGATAACTGCCCATTTTAGTTCTTTTTTCATTTTGAGCACTTTTAAAATTTGAAATTATAAGTGATCGATGGAATAGGAATAGAGAAAATAGAACTTTGTAGCGCCTTTACCTCACCGTCATCGGTTACAAAAAATACCGAATATGGGTTGTTTCTACCTAAAACATTATAAACTGAAATGGTTACAAAGCTATGTGCCAATTTATTTTTCTTATGGTTGCCTTCAATATTTAAACCTAGGTCTAGACGATAGAAATCTGGAATTCTAAATTTATTTCTATCACTAAAAGCAACAAAGTCTGCGTTATTAAACCTAAATGTTCCAATAGGGTACGTAATAGGTCTGCCGGTTTGGTAAACAAAGTTTGCAGAAATGCTATAACGTCTGGTAAAACGATAGTTGGTAATGACACTTACATCGTGCGGCTTATCAAAATTAGAAGGAAAGAAATCACCGTTATTTATACGCTCTTCGCTGAACTCACTATCAAAACGATACAGAGATCTAGAGTAGGTGTAACTTAACCAGCCGTTTAAATCACCGCTCTTCTTTTTCAAAAGAAATTCTACTCCGTACGCTTTCCCATCTCCCTGTAGTATTTGTGTTTCAACGTTTTCGTTCAAGAAGAGGTTGGCGCCAGTTTTAAAATCGAGCACATCTTCCATTTTTTTGTAATATCCTTCAATACTTAACTCGTACTCATTTTCTTTAAAGTTTTTATAAAACCCTAGAGAGGCTTGGTAGCCTTTTTGTGGAGCTATATTTAAATCGGAAATTTTCCAAGTATCAATAGGAGATACCGTGGTATTATTAGATAACGTGTGTAGAAA
Organism: Maribacter sp. UBA3344; assembly: GCF_002362375.1. NCBI lineage: Bacteria > Pseudomonadati > Bacteroidota > Flavobacteriia > Flavobacteriales > Flavobacteriaceae > Maribacter > Maribacter sp. UBA3344. The sequence goes on from NZ_DERI01000021.1 coordinate 184,162, forward strand.
TTGATAGGAGTTGTTTAAACTGGCTTTTACAGAAAAATCAGGTGTAAATAAATATCTGGCGGATAATCTAACTTCTGGTCCACCATAGGTTTTAATATTCTCACCACTTGAATATGATATGGTATCTTGAACGGTAGATTCATTTTTTGGCATTCCGTCTTCATAGGTTCTTTGGGTGGCTTTACCTAGAGCGGCAAAAAATGCATAACGTACACCTAGATTTACGGATAGTTTTTCATTTAAAGTAAGTTCATCGCCAATAAAGAGGGCACCTTCTATAGCTTGCTCATTATCAATGGATCGTGGTGCAATATCAGACTCGTTACCATCCGGCTCTATACTGCCAGGGTTTACAGAATAGTATTTGGCAGATGCACCATAATCTAGTGTGTTTTTAGTATTTAAAGAGGTGCGTAACTTATATTTTATTTCAGTTTCGTTTATACCATAATCTAAGTTGAAATCGGTATTGGTTTCCCCGTCAAAATCAATTCCAAATCCGTAATTGCTATTGTTAAGAATAAGGGCCGTATTGGTTTTGTCATTTATATTATGATTCCAACGAAGCGAAAATAGTCTGTTATTATATTTATATAAAGAGTCAGACGTAATACTAAAAGCATCTCTACTATAATAAGCAGTAGCTTTAACATCATTTTTTTCGTTTACTTTATTATGGTATTTAATGATACCGTCAAAAAAGGACGCATTGCTATTATTCAGAGATTCTTCATCTAAAGATCTTAAAATCCAATCTGCATAAGCTGCTCTTCCACCAACGATCAATGATGATTTTTCTTTTTCCAACGGAATTTCTAGAGCTAAATTTGCGGTAACAGGTCCCACGGATCCTTCACCTGACAGTTTTTCTTCATTTCCGTTTTTTGTTCTAATGTCAAAAACCGAAGAGAGTCTGCCGCCAAATTCTACGGGTATTGCACCTTTATAAATGTCAACCCCCTTAGTTGTAAATGGATTCAGTGCCTGGAAAATGCCAAAAAAGTGCTGTGGGTTATATATAACGGCATCATCTAACAGTACAAGATTTTGATCCGTTTTGCCCCCACGAACATTTAGCCCCATGGCACCTTCACCTGCAGAGGATATACCTGGCAAAGCCTTGGCAACAGATAATATGTCGCGTTCTCCCAATACCAACGGTATGTTTTTAGATTCTTCTGAATCTATTTGCTCACTACCAGTAATTGCTTCTTCTACATTTTTGAAGGCATCTGCTTCTACAACTACTTCATCTAATTGCTGAAGACCCTCTTCCATGAGTAAATCTAAATTGCCGTTATTGAACATTATAATTTCACGTTCAGTAGATGCAATGCCCATTGCGCGGATACTTAAAACATTATGTCCTGCTGGTAATTCTAAAGAATAATTACCATTAGCATCGGTTACGGTTATTAGATTTGACCCTTTAGTACGTATTGCTAGATCTTGAATGGGATTTCCGGTACTAGAATTTATTGCTCTTCCCGTTAACAGATAAGTTTCTCTCAAGTTGTCAGGGTCACTTTTTCCTATTTTGGTAACCTGGTAGGTTTTTTTACTTTGATTATCGGTATTGTAAAATACAGGTGGAGGACTGTTGTTTTTTATTCGAGTATTATTTTTTTCTTCGGATGCTTCTTCGGGTCCAAAAAATCCTTTGGGCAATTCATCATAAACCAAACCGTTTTCTAATAGAATTATACGATTGGTAGTATTTAAAATATGAAAATTTAAAGAGGTGTCTTCTAATATAGTTTCCAATACAGAAGATAATTCCTCATTACTAAAGGTTTTGTTCACTTTAATGCCCTGTGTCCATTCCTCTAAAAAATAGAACTTATAATTGGTTTGGCTCTCAATATGGTTAATGACTTCTTCTAAGGGTATTGAAGAGTATTCGCCACTGATATTCGTATTATTTTGTGCATAAATTGATGTAAGAGGGAATAGAAAAATAAAAATTATAAAGAATATATGGTCATAAAGATTCTTACTAAATTTTTTTTTCGATTTAATAATTGTCAATAACAAACAGTTATTGTTTGGTTGTTTGGTCATGTTAGTTAGTTGGATTCCTACAAGGTAAGAAAAACATAAATATCACAAAATGTGATTATTAAAATAATCGCAATAGGTTTTTGAGATTTAAATAATTTAACAAGCATTTTTTGAGAATACATTTAATTTGTTGTAACTATTTTATTTAAAGGGGATTATGTTATAAGGATGATTTCAATAATATCTAACCAAAGATATCAGATATACAACCTGTTGTTTTCTGCAAAAGTTCTTGATTTTTGACTTCTAAAAATTGTATTCTATTTTATATCAGTAAATTATTACTATTTTTAACATAAATACTTGTTAAAATCATTAAATTGAATCAGTATCCAAATAACATCGAATACCTGGAAAAGCATCACCAAATATTTATTGAACAGACACCAACGGCAATAGCTATGTTAGATACTAACATGGTCTATTTAGCAGCGTCCAAACAATGGATTCGAGATTTTAAACTAGAAAAAGAAATTATTATAGGTAGATCTCATTATGATATTTTCCCAGAAATAGGTGATGATTGGAAAGCGAAACATCAAAAATGTTTGCAAGGTGCCATAGATATATGTGATGAAGCGCCCTTCTATCGGTCAGATGGTACTATTCAATGGATTTATTGGGATGTTAGACCTTGGTATCTTGCTGATGGTAGAATAGGCGGACTCTTAATGCATACTGGGGATATAACTGAGCAGAAAGAGAAAGAATTAAAGGAAAAAAAATATAACACCATATTAAGGGATACTAGTGATATCGCTAGAATTGGTACTTGGGAAATTGATCTTATAAAAGATAAAGTGACCTGGAGTAATATGGTATATGAAATTCATGAAGCCCCATTGGATTATGAGCCAACTATAGCTTCTGGATTAACTTTTTTTGAAGACGAAGATAGCCGTAATAGTATTTTATTGGCATTAAAAAATGCTCAAGAAATGGGAACACCAGTTAATCTCACCTTGTTTCTTACAACATTAAAAGGTAATAAAAGATGGGTGAAGGTTGTTGGAAAAATAGAGAGAAGTAATGGTATTGCTTCAAAAATATTAGGTATAACTCAAGATATTACATCTTCAAAAAACTCGGAAAAGCTTTTAAATGTAGCCCATGCAGAATTAGAAGCAATTTTTAATTCAAATGCGGTAGCCGTTATTTCAACTAATGCAGAAGGCATAATTAATCGTTTTAACAAGGGGGCAGAGAAATTATTGGGTTATTCGGCAGAGGAGTTGGTGGGTTTAAAACACCCCAGCGTATACCTTTTGGAAGAGGAGCTTGAAGAATTTAGAAATGATATTACTAGATCGTTTAAAGGCGAATCTTTTATAGATGATCCTAATTATAATTATCGTAATGAAAACATTAATGATACAAGACAATGGACGTTTAGACGTAAAGATGGTTCTTTGTTTTCTACACTTACATCAATTACAGCGATCAATAGCAGCACAGGTGTAAATGACGGTTTTATTGCAGTTGTTACCGATATCACTAAAATTAAGGAGGTAAAAGATCAATTACGTAGAAAGAATGAACTATTGAACATTGCAGAGGAAATAAGTTCAACAGGTCATTGGCAGTGGTTTCCTCTTGAAGATAAAGGAGAATGGTCAGAGAATATTTTTAATATAGTAGAATACAAAGGAGACCCTTTTACTATAGACTTTGCTACTTATTTAAATATTGTTCACCCAGAGGATAAAGATATTGTAAACCATCATTTTGAAGAAGCTGTTGCAAGAAAGGTGTTTACAAAATTGACTCATCGTATAATTACATATTCAGGTAAATTAAAATTTATACAGCTACTGGCCAATGTATTGGTCAATGAAAAAGATGAAGCAATAGAACTCTTTGGTACTTGTCAAGATGTGACCGAGAGCAAAATGACGGAGCAAAGTTTGATCAATGCTAAACAAGAATTAGAGGGCTTTACTCAAAAATTAAAATTACAGAACCAACAACTAGCAGATTTTACCCATATAACTTCGCATAATCTTAGAGCTCCGGTTGCCAATCTTAATTCTTTATTGGAAATTTATTCTTACGCTGAAAATGATGAGGAGCGTACAGATATATTCAATAAATTCAGTAGCGTAATAGACCACCTTTCCTCTACGCTCAATACGTTGATAGAGGCGCTTAAAGCTAAGGTGGGTGATGCTAATGAGAATATAGAAAAAGTTTACTTTAAAGATGTGTTTAAAGATACTTCCCAAATTTTAAGCGGAGCTATTTTAAAATCCAATGCAGTGATAGATACCGATTTTTCACAACTTACCCATATATCCTATAATAAAATATATATGGAAAGTATATTTTTGAACTTGATCGGTAATGCCATTAAATATAGCGCCGAAGATAGAGCTCCACATATTGAAATTAAGACCGAGGTGAAAAATGAAATTAATATCATTACTTTTAAAGATAATGGCTTGGGTATTGATCTTAAAAAGCATGGATCTAAACTTTTTGGGTTGAATAAGGTTTTTCATAGACACCCAGATGCCAAGGGGGTAGGTTTGTACCTTACCAAAACTCAAATAGAAGCAATGGGCGGTACTATTTCCGCTACTAGCGAAGTAAATGTAGGAACTACATTTACTATAAAATTTAATTAAGCTTGATATGAATAATATTTTAAAGACCTGTATTGTAGATGATGATTCTATTTATCAATTTACCATGGTCAAAACCTTGGAGTCTACTAAATTGCCTTTAGAAATTATGGTCTTTTCCGATGGTGAAGAAGCTATTGATTTTATGTTGGATAACTTAGATCAAGATTCTGTATTTCCTGATGTCATTTTCTTGGATATTGATATGCCTGTCATGGATGGTTTTCAATTCATGGAAGAATACGTGAAAATTAAACCAAGGGTGGGTAAGAAAATCACAATTTACATGGTGTCATCTTCTCTTGATCCCGTAGATATAGAAAGGGCTAAAAGAATAAGTGCTATATCTGACTACATTGTAAAACCAATAGGTCTTGGTAGGTTAAAAAAGATAATTGAAGGTTTGTTGGCAGACAGAAAAGAATAAGTTTTTGTTTTTTAGGTCATCATTCAAACTAATGTAGTTAATAAAGACTGTATGATAATCTTAGTTTTGATGGAACCTAAAAACTAAAAAGATGTCTTTACTAACAATAATATTGAATATACTTTTACCACCATTGGCTGTTTTTATGAAACACGGCATTGGTACAACGTTATTAATAAGTATTTTATTGACTTTACTTGCATGGTTACCAGGAGTAATACATGCCTTTATCGTAAATCAATAATTAGTTGAATTTTATGTCTTGCCTACTTTTGTTCTGGCAGTGACATTTAAAGCCGAATAATTATCAAATCCTTGATAGTTGTTCGGTTTTTTTTGTGAAATTCAGGTTTATAAAGTGTTGTTAACATTTATTATGATTCCTAAAGAGAATCTCCATTTATTAATATGATAACTTTGGTACGTTATTAGTTCCATTCTCTTTCGACTATTTTGTTTTAATGGTCCATTAGAAATAATATTACAAATGTGATTTCCATGAAATATATAGATATGAATAAAACAGTTAAAGCAGCATTTACTCTTATTTTTTTGATCATATTAAGTTGCAAAAATGGTAATGACTCAGGTAAAAACAATGGATCTTTAGAAGATGCAACCTCGAGGACCACGGTTGAAAGTGCTGAAGACATTATAAAGCATGCTATTAAAGCGCATGGTGGAGAACTTTATGATACGGCCAATTATGAGTTTGTTTTTAGGGATAAAATGTACATGTTCAATAATAAGAATGGCTATACTTATCGTGTAAATTTCAAGGATAGCTTAGGGAATAGAATTGAAGACAACATTGTAAATGGATCATTTGGTAGAAAGGTCAATGATGAGCCGGTACATCTATCTGAAAGGGATAGTACCGTATATAGTAATGCATTGAATTCAGTAATCTATTTTGCTACTTTGCCCCATAAGCTTAATGATAAAGCGGTACATAAGGAAAGCGTTGGTGAAACCGTAATCAAAGGGGAAGATTATGATGTAGTACGCGTTACTTTTGGTAAAGATGGTGGCGGTACCGATTATGATGATATATTCATGTATTGGGTAAATAAAAAATCTCATTATATAAATTACTTGGCTTACAGCTACAGTGTCAATGATGGCGGTGTGCGTTTTAGAAGTGCTTATAACCCTAGGACCATTGACGGTATTAGATTCCAAGATTATATTAATTGGGAGGCACCTGTTGGCACGCCATTAAAAGACTTACCGGCGTTGTTTGAGAAAGACAAACTAAAAGAGTTGTCAAGAATAGAGACTGTCGATGTGCGTAACCTAAATGCTACAGAATTGCCAGATTAACCTAGCTCTATATAAACACGATTTACTTATTGTATCTTTGAGAGAATGCGCTGAATTTATATTCACAGGCGCATTAATGGAATATGTTGTTTAATTAAACTACGTCTTGCTATGAAGGGTGAAACCTTATTTGATAGTTTCAGGGATATTTCTGAAAAAGAATGGAAACAAAAGATACAGTACAATTTAAAAGGTAAAGACTACAATGAAGAGGTAGTGTGGAATTCACCTGAAGGTATTAAAGTAAAACCATTTTATCATGCAGAAGATTTAGAGCATATTACTATACAACAGACACAAAATTCTTCATGGAAAATAGGGCAAAATATTTATGCCGGGAATGCCATAATGGCCAATGAAAAAGCGCTCAGATATCTAGAAAAAGGTGCAGAGGCTCTGCAGTTTATTGTTCCATCGGAGAACGTAGATGCAGTTATTATTTTGAACAATATTGATTTAAGTAGGGTCAAAGTATGCTTCGAACTGCAATTTTTGTCTAAAACTTATATAAAACAGATCCTTGATAAAGTATCAAATGCAAATAAAATCCATTGGCAGATTGACCCCATAGGTCATTTGGCAAGGTCTGGAAATTGGTATGAAAATATGTCTTCGGATATGTCACTCGTCGAGGAACTATTTACATTGGATACCGAAACTATATTAAGTGTAGATGTTTCGCTTTATGAAAATGCCGGTGCAGACATTGTACAACAATTGGCTTATGCAATGTCTCATGCGAACGAGTATTTGAATGTACTGAAGCAAGGTGAAAATTTAGGACAATTAAAAAGTATAGATTTCAAGGTTTCGGTAGCTGGTAATTATTTTTTTGAAATCGCAAAGTTAAAAGCCTTAAGAAACCTATGGAATGTTTTGTCCAAAGCTTATGGTATTACCATTCCCTGCTCCATAGTGTCACAGCCATCAAAACGTAATAAGACCATTTATGATTTTAATGTAAATATGCTAAGAACTAGTACAGAATGTATGTCTGCCGTATTGGGCGGTTCTGATGTTGTTTTTAATTTGAATTATAACGCTGTTTATAAAAAAGATAATGATTTTGCCAATCGTATCGCCTTGAATCAACTTATTTTATTAAAAGAAGAAAGCTATTTTGATAAGGTGGAAAATGCAACTGAAGGTAGCTATTACATAGAAACTATTACGCATCAATTGGCAGAGAAGGCTTTACTTTTATTTAAGGCGGTAGAAAAAGATGGGGGTTTCTTAAAGCAATTAAAAAATCATACCATACAAAATAAAATTGCCGATAGCGCCCGTAAACAACAAGAGAAATTTGATGCCAAAAAGGTGGTATTAGTGGGTAGCAATGTATTTCAAAACGAAGCGGATAAAATGGGCGAAGCATTAGAATTATATCCGTTCGTGAAAAAGAACCCAAGAAAAACCTTGATTACACCTATCATAGAAAAAAGATTGGCAGAGGAATTAGAGCAAAACCGTTTATCACATGAGTAGAAAAGACTTGCAACATATACAACTAGACACTTTTCTTGATAATGGTAAGCAACAAAATGCCATTAGTAAAGATTTGAAGGATACCTTGTTTACTACGGCCGAAAGTATTCCGTTGAAAAAAAGATATGCCAAACAAGATTTAGAGGAGGTAGAGCATTTAAACTTTGCAGCGGGCTTACCCCCGTTTCTTAGAGGGCCTTATGCAACCATGTATGTACAAAGACCTTGGACCATAAGGCAATATGCCGGTTTTTCCACTGCAGAGGAGAGTAATGAATTCTATAGAAAAAATTTAAAAGCAGGTCAAAAAGGTTTGTCGGTCGCCTTTGATCTTCCTACACACAGAGGATATGATAGTGATCATGAACGTGTTGTTGGCGATGTAGGTAAGGCAGGTGTTGCCATAGATACGGTTGAGGACATGAAGGTGCTTTTTAAAGGTATTCCTTTGAATGAAATGTCAGTATCCATGACCATGAACGGTGCCGTACTGCCTATAATGGCGTTTTATATTGTAGCGGCAGAAGAACAAGGGGTTTCTTTAGAAAAGTTATCTGGAACTATACAGAATGATATTCTCAAGGAGTTTATGGTGCGTAATACGTATATCTATCCACCAAAACCATCTATGCAATTGGTTGCTGATATTTTTGAGTATACCAGTAAACATATGCCCAAGTTCAATAGTATAAGTATATCTGGTTACCATATGCACGAGGCTGGTGCACCTGCCCATTTAGAATTGGCATATACGCTATCTGACGGTTTGGAGTACATTAGAACTGGCTTAAAAGCAGGTTTGAAGATTGATGATTTTGCGCCTAGACTTTCTTTTTTCTGGGGAATTGGTATGAACCATTTTATGGAAATAGCCAAAATGCGTGCTGCCAGAATGTTGTGGGCCAAGGTGGTGAAAGAATTTGATCCAAAGAACGAAAAATCATTGATGTTGAGAACACATTGCCAAACCAGTGGTTGGAGCTTAACGGAGCAAGATCCTTTCAATAATGTGGCAAGGACTACTATAGAGGCAGCGGCTGCCGTTTTTGGCGGTACACAAAGTTTACATACCAATGCATTGGATGAGGCAATTGCCTTACCTACGGATTTCTCTGCACGTATAGCTAGGGAAACACAATTATACTTGCAGCATGAAACAAACGTGACCAAAACCGTTGACCCTTGGGCAGGTAGTTATTATGTGGAGAAACTAACACATGATATGGTGCACAAGGCGTGGGAGTTGATGCAAGAAGTAGAGAACCTTGGCGGCATGACCAAAGCTATAGAAACTGGAATACCTAAAACCAGAATTGAAGAAGCCGCAGCAAGAAAACAAGCGCGTATAGATAGCGAACAAGATGTAATCGTTGGGGTAAATAAGTATCAATTGACAGAAGAAGATGAGCTTCAGATTTTGGAGGTCGATAATAAAGAAGTACGAAGACAGCAGTTACAACGATTAGAAGAAGTTAAGGCAAATAGAAATACCGCAGTGGTTGCCAAAAAGCTGAAAGAATTAACTATTGCTGCAAAGAATAAATTGGATGATAGTGATTCGGAAGAAAATTTGCTAGCTTTAGCGGTATCTGCTGCAAGGGAAAGAGCAACTTTAGGTGAAATCAGTAGTGCTTTAGAAGAGGCTTTTGGCAGACATAAAGCTATTATAAATTCATTTACAGGGGTGTATTCAAGAGAAATCAAAGAAGATAAAAGCTTTAAAAAAGCACAGGAGTTAGCCGATCGGTTTGCCCAGCAAGATGGTCGTAGACCACGTATAATGGTTGCTAAAATGGGACAGGACGGTCATGATCGTGGGGCTAAAGTAGTGGCAACCGGTTATGCCGATCTAGGATTCGATGTGGATATAGGTCCGCTTTTTCAAACACCAAAAGAAACCGCAAAACAGGCAGTAGAAAACGATGTACATATTTTAGGAGTTTCATCACTTGCTGGCGGACATAAAACACTAGTACCCGAAGTTATTAAGGAACTAAAAAGTTTCGGCCGTGAAGACATTATGGTCATTGTTGGGGGAGTGGTGCCAAAACAAGATTATGACTTTTTAACGAAAGCTGGGGCTACTGCTGTATTTGGTCCTGGAACAAAGATTAGTGATGCAGCCATTCAATTGTTAGAGCTACTTTTGGAGTAAGTTTAAAAAATCGAATAAAAAAAGCCGAGCAATAAATTTGCTCGGCTTTCTTTATTTTAATCGGCATAATTATGCCGTAGCAATTTCTCCTTTACTTTCTTTACTTCTTAACCAGAAATAGAGAATAGTGAACAAAACAATTAGAATTGCAGGAAACAGTACCATGGTACTTAACGTTTCTTGACCGGAAACCAATTCTAATTCATCACCTGTAAACCCTTGGGCTTCGGCAGCAGCTCTATCTGCATCGATCCAACCACCAATGATTGGTTGAAAAATTGATGTAGAGAACATTCCTATCGCACCAATAATAGACATGCCCAAAGCTCCGGTTTTTGGAGTTTTGGTAGCGGTTAAGCCAATCATATTAGGCCAGAAATAGGCAACACCCAGAGCAAAGATTATAGCGGCTACGTAAGCCATAGTTCCAGTTTGTGTACTAAAAAGATAAATGCCTAAAGTAGCAAGTACGGCAGAACCCAAAAGCACACCCGTTTGGTTGAACTGAGCAACCATACTACCGCCAAAGAATCTTGCAACGGCCATCAATCCGGCAGTCAATGCTAATATTAGCGTTGGTTCTGCTCCACTTTTAGAAAGAATTAGACCTACCCATTGGTTAGGACCAAATTCTGATATGGCAGTTAATGCCATACAAACTCCTATGAATAAAAATAAGGGAGTGAACATGCCTTTCAGGTTTCCGCTAATAGTTGCCGCTTCCTCTATCTTAGCCTTAGGCCAAGTTTGTCCGTAAAATAAAAAGGCATAAATTATCGCAGGTATTAATAATAACCATACTTGACTTTGTCCTGTAATACCAAAATCTGTCATAAAACCAGAAAGTAAACTACCAACGGCTATTCCACCAGGAAACCACATGTGAAAACGATTGAGCATTGTGCTCATTCTGTTTCCCTTGTACGCATCTGCAATCATTGGGTTACATGCCGCTTCGGTACAACCGTTACCAAGACCTATAAGCAAGTTGGCTATCAAAAGACCTATATAGTTGCCAGAGAATATTAAAAGTAAAATACCGATTGAATGCGCAAAAAAGGCAAATTGCATAATTACTTTACCCCCTACTTTATGGTAGATCAAACCACCGATTACCATAGCTATGGGGAAACCTAAGAACCACATAGAGGTAATCAAACCGGCTTGACTTGCACTTAATGCCAGTTCCGTTTTTAATTGATCTAAAATACCTGCTGCTATGGCAAATGAGAATGCCGTTGTAATTAGGGCAAAGCAACTGGCATAAAAGAGCCTATTCGCATTTACCTTAGAAGTCGCTGTAGAACTTTCCATATTTAAATTGATTTAGTTGTTGTTTTGGTTAATTTGCTAAACTAATAAAAATGAAATAATATCAATGCTTTTTTAGTAAAATGATACCTTAACTACGACAGAATACACAAAAAATAGTATTTGTTTAATATTTAGTGTTTTTTATGCAATACAATGGCAAGTGAATTTTAAGGTATTATGTTGATAATGAAGTATTAGGTAACTTGTAACCATAATAATTTCAAATAAACTGACCCGTAATGAAACATTTTATATATATCGTTCTAACTTTTTTGTTGATCAGTTGTGCAGATAATACCAAAGAAACTCAACAACGGGAAGAATTAATTCAAGAAACGGCAAATTCTAATTATAACCCAGAAGCCAAGTTAGATAGTTTAGGTATAGAACTTAGAGATCAGGGTGTTCCCATTGCAAACTACCAACACGTTGTAAGAGCTGGAAATTTATTGTTTTTAGCCGGTAAAGGACCAAAACAAGCTAATGGTGAGTACATGATAGGTAAATTGGGCGATAGTTTAACCGTAGAGCAGGGCTACCAAGCGGCAAGAGAAGCGGGTATTAATCAACTTTCCGTTTTAAAAGCCGAACTGGGCAACCTGAACAAAGTAAAACGAATTGTTAGTGCACACGGTATGGTGAATGCTTCTCCAGATTTTACAGATCATTCTAAAGTGATCAATGGTTTTTCAGATTTAATGGTCGAAGTTTTTGGTGAAAATGGCAAACATGCGCGTGCCGCGGTTGGTATGGTATCTTTACCTGTTGGTATGGCTGTAGAGATAGAAATGGTTGTTGAGGTTTACGAGTAATTAATTTAGCTCTTCTAAATTTTCACCTGTAAGATGATGCACATTTGCGGTAATCTGCTCTATAGGCCAGTTCCACCATTTCAATTCTAAAAGTTTAGCAATTTCTTTGTCCGAGAATCGCTTTCTAATAAGCTGGGCGGGATTTCCGCCAACAATGGAGTATGGCAGTACATCTTTTGTTACGGTTGCATTACTTGCAATTATGGCCCCATCACCAATAGTTACTCCGGGCATAATGGTGGCGTTGTAGCCGATCCACACATCATTGCCTATTACGGTATTACCTTTGGTAGGGTAGTTTTTTCCATCCATGGCATGTTGCCAATCTTTTCCGAAAATAGCAAATGGGTAAGCTGAAATGGAGTTGCTTAAATGATTGGCTCCGTTCATAATAAAGGTGACATTTGAAGCAATCATGCAGAACTTTCCAATGATTAGTTTATCGCCCACAAAATCAAAAAGATATTTTACATTTTTCTCAAAATTGGCTACGTCTTCAAAATCATCATAATAGGTATAATCACCTACAACAATATTCGGGTTTTTAATAATGTTTTTTAGAAAACACAATCTCTTATAGTTTTCTAATGGAAATAGGGTGTTTTTATCAGGGATATTCATAAAATGTTTCTTTAATTGAGATAGGTAATTTAGACTAAAGTAAAAAGTTCCATTTTTTCCTCCTTACCCTTTAATTCGGCTATACCTTGTGACATAATTTTCAAGCTTTCCTCTGGTTTTAGTTCTTTAATGAGCTTTTCAGAGATTAAAATGTCAACGTTATAAGTGTTACAGAGCCCTTGAATTCTTGCGGTTGTATTTAAAACATCACCGGTAAATATAATTTCTTTTTTTAGCGTACCTATTTCGCCGGTTGTTACTTCGCCAACGTGAAAGCCAGATTTAAAAGTGGGCGCTAAACCAAAATTGTTTTTGTACCATTCCGCTTTATTATGGAGGTCTTGTTTCATGGCTAAAAAGCAATTGATCCAGTTGTTGTTTTTTATTCCTTCCTCATACTTCCAGGAGATGATGATTTCATCGCCTACGTATTGATAAACCGAACCTGAATGATTGATTATGGCATTGGTAAAATCTGCATAGTACGCTTTAAGTATTTTAAAATATTCAATATGCCCCAAATGTTCTGCAATGGTGGTAGACGACTTCATATCGCAAAAAAGAAATATGCGCTTTTCTTGAATGGGCTTGTGGTATTTTCCGGTAAAAAAGTTCTTGAGTACGGCATCACCCACATTCTGGCTAATTTCCGAATAGAAGAGTCCGGCAAATAGGCTTACTGCAATGGAAACCATGGTACTTAAAAAGTCTAGGCTTATTAAAAAATTAGATAACTTTTGTAATACCAATTGATGAAATACTGGTAAGCCCAATTCTATAGAAGCGGCAATTGGATATACAATTATAATGGTAATCAGCAGTAGAAAGGAATACAGACCTAGTTTGTAAAGTATTTTCTTGTAAAAGCTTTTATTGTTGAACAAATTACCTAACCAAAGTACTTCTATAGTTCCCATCAACAAACCAATTAGCGTAACCGAGGTCATAGCAAATACAAATACCTTAGGGGTTAGTGTAATTGCTGCATTTGGGTTTATGTTTTTATTGCCGGTAGCTGCTTCTTGAATAAATAAAACAAAAAGACCAATTACACACCATATTACACCAAATGGTAAAATACGTTGTAATCTTCTCTTTGATTTAGGAGACAAACCCATACCCGTTATTATTCTCTTGGTTATAACTAAAATAGCAAAGAATAATAGAAAAGACCGGGATTATAATGGAAATATGAATAGGCGAAAGTGTTTAGGGTTTTATGAAATGAACATATCAATTTCATAACAGTATGTTTACGTACAAATGACCTTGTAGAAAACAATGATCCCTAATTTTGCAGCGCCCTAATAAAGGGATACGTTCTTAGTTTGAGTTAGTTTGAAAAAGCCGATTGTTGAAATCGGCTTTTTTATGCCATAAATATTGGTCATAACCATTAAACCTTTCGGGTTCAATTTTTGTTTTCGGTAAAAAAGAATACCCATAAAAAGGCAATTACCAAACAAATAGCAAAAAATCCGAAAAGGTTAATGTAGTTAGACATGAGTAGGAATTTTCTGCTAAATTATAAAAACTAAGAAAGGGTAATGGTCATCTAATGTTATTTTCGATAAACGGTAGTGTTTTTTTAAGTTTTAAGTATTGAACGTGCTAATTATCAATAAATTAATGTGCTTTGTTTGGATTAAAATCCTGGTTGGTTATCTTTTGCTCCATATTTCATACATAGGTTCACCTTTACTGTTCTTACCCGTGTGGTGCCAATCTTTTCCTTTTATGTTATAATTAAAATTCAATTGTGCCCCAACTCTGGTATCATCTTTTGAGAAGAATTCAATATGTTCTGTGTATATACCATCTAATGAGGTGTAGCTACCACCACCTGTACCAGAAAACCTAAAAGATTCAGTGTCATACGCTACCCATTGAAATGTATTGTCCATTAATAACTTCAATGTTTTTCTAGAATTTTCTTCGCCACGTCTTTCTTGACCATTATCTGGTCCTCTAGTGGCAAAGAGCCAAGCGCCATCTAAATCTTGGGCAGCTGGGGAAGTGGACTCTAATACTAACTTTTGGCTCCAATGCAGTTGTAAATTTTCACCATCCATTTTAAAAGGTATGGTAAGTTGTTTCAAGGCATCTTTTTCGTAATCGGAGTTAAACTCCAATTGGACTACTAAGGTATTTTGAGATGAGGTGTTCTCTATTTTAAAAAATCCCCCTACAGTCTTAATGAATTTTGCAGGGTCAACTTCATACTGGTTATAGATGAAATAGTCACCGTTTATTTTTACTTGATGCACTGTTTTTGATTCGTTGTTTTGTACGGTGTCAGTGTAAATTCCGGTCGGAATTTGACCGTTTACAACCAAACTTGAAGCCAAAAGCAGTAAAATACTTGCAGAAATCAGTTTTAAATTAATTTTTTCCATTGGTGTTGGGTGTTTGTAAAAATTTGAAAATTAAGTAGTTATCGTAAAGTTGGTAATTATTTTTAGTATGAAATTTGAAAAAAATGTTAATTGTCGTAAAAAAAATGAAAACGCTTGTTTTTTCATTTTTTTTGATTTCATTTGTCATGTCCTAATATACAACTTTGTGTGTTGGAGATTTCAAGCTTTTAGCTGAACATTATGTATCGTTATTCTATGTTCGGGTTTGAGGGAAATTGGAAGTATTTCCCACAAATGGCTTATAAGATAGGTTGCCGATTAGTAAAGCAAACTTCCAATTCATTTTCTACTATCATGCAAAGTCAGCATGATTACTTCTTTATTCCTACTACGCAGAGGCAAATTTTGGTGTGATACACTATTCAACATGGTTACGTTTTCTTAACTTTAAGTCTTTGGGCTAGTTACTATATTTAACAAATATCAAATTTCATTATAATTCAATTTCATGAATACCAAATACATTGATCTAATTGATCAAACTTACTATTTCCCCCAAGAGGAGTTCAATCTAGATGGTGAACACCTACAATTTCACGGCATACCTCTAAATGAGCTGGTAAAGCAATATGGCAGCCCTTTGAAATTTACTTACTTGCCTAAAATTTCAGAGAATATTCTTAGGGCAAAAAACTGGTTTGCAAATGCTATAGAAAAAAATAATTACAAGGGTAAATATCACTATTGTTATTGTACTAAAAGCTCGCATTTTCAGCATATAATGCATGAAGCTTTAAAGAACAATATTCATATGGAAACCTCTTCTGCCTTTGATATCAATATCATTGAAAAACTTAAAGCAGATGGTAAATTAAGCAATGACACTTTTGTTGTCTGTAACGGATTTAAGCGTGAAAAATACATTGATAATATTGCTCGCTTAATAAATAATGGTCATCAAAATTGTATTCCAATTATAGACAATTATGAAGAAATAGATTTACTTTCAGATGCTATCAATGACACCTTTAAAGTGGGTATTCGTATAGCATCTGAAGAAGAGCCTAAATTCGAATTTTATACTTCTCGTTTGGGTATTGGCTATAAGAATATTGTTCCTTTCTATGAGAACCAGATCAAGGATAATGATAAGGTAGAGCTTAAAATGCTTCACTTCTTCATTAATACCGGTATTCGTGACAATGCTTATTACTGGAACGAGCTTGTAAAATGTCTTAAGGTTTATGTTCGTCTAAAGAAAATTTGCCCATCATTGGACAGTTTAAATATTGGTGGCGGCTTCCCTATAAAGAACACCCTGGCTTTTGAGTATGATTACCAATACATGATCAATGAAATTTTAAATCAGATCAATATCACTTGCTCAGAAGCAGATGTGCCCGTTCCTCATATTTTTACCGAATTCGGTAGCTTTACTGTAGGTGAAAGTGGTGGTGCCATTTATGAGATCTTATATCAAAAACAACAGAATGATCGCGAAAAGTGGAATATGATAGATTCTTCTTTCATAACCACATTGCCAGATACTTGGGCTATCAATAAAAGATTTATCATGTTACCGATCAATAGGTGGAATGATGAGTATGAGCGTGTATTGTTGGGCGGACTAACATGTGATAGTGATGATTATTATAACAGTGAGCAGAACATGAACGCTATTTATTTGCCTAAGTATAAAAGGGAAAAACCGTTGTATATAGGTTTTTTCAATACTGGAGCCTATCAAGAGACCATTGGCGGTTATGGTGGTTTACAGCACTGTTTAATTCCACAGCCAAAGCATATATTGATTGATAAGGATGAAAACGGTAACTTCACTTACAAACTCTTTAGGTCCCAGCAAAAAGCAGAAGACCTGCTAAATATTCTGGGGTATGAGGTAGAGTCAGAAAATGAATAAAAATAATCCGGTAACAAAGACCGATAGAAATAGAAATACGTATATAAAATTGAAAATATTACTAAAAAACCACTTAACAATAGCTAATATATCATGAGTACATCTAAGAATTATGCCGGTATTTCCGATGAATTCGCACAACTAGAAAAATCCAAAATTATCTTGATACCTGTTCCTTATGACGGAACAAGTACTTGGGGTAAAGGAGCGGACAAAGGTCCTGAAGCTTTCTTGGAAGCTTCGGAAAACATGGAATTGTATGATATTGAAACCGATTCTGAAGTTTACAAGCAGGGTATTCATTTAACCGAGCCAATTACAGAGAATAGTTCTCCAGAGGCAATGGTAAATGAGGTACATAACATTACCAAAGATTTTATTAAACGTAACAAGTTTGTAACCCTTTTTGGCGGTGAACATTCAATATCTATTGGTTCTATTAGAGCCTTTAACGAGTGTTTTGATAATTTAACGGTATTGCAGATAGATGCTCATGCTGATCTTAGGGAATCTTATGAAGGCACAAAGTATAACCATGCCTGTGCCGTATACGAAGCTAGCCAGACTACCAATTTGGTTCAGGTAGGTATTCGTTCTATGGATGTGATTGAAAAGACCGTAATGGATGAGGAAAAAACTTTTTTTGCCCATGATATGGTTGCTGATGAATATTGGTCAGATAAGGTTATAGAAGCAATGACCGATAATGTCTTTATAACATTGGATCTTGATGCTTTTGATCCGTCCATTATGCCTTCTACCGGTACACCAGAGCCAGGAGGGTTACTTTGGTACGAGACCTTGGAGTTTTTAAAGCAGGTTTTTGAAGATAAGAACGTGGTAGGTTTTGACATTGTTGAACTTTGCCCTAACAAAAATGATAAATCGTCAGACTTTTTGGCGGCTAAATTATATTACAAAATGCTCAGCTATAAATTTGCGGGGCAAGACATAGATCAAGAGTATGACAATACTTTTGATATTGATTATAAAGCAAATACAAATTCAAGATTCGAAGATGACGAAGACTAAAGGTGCAATCACCAATTTCATAGAAAAATATTATTTACACTTTAATGCGGCTGCTTTGGTAGATGCTGCCAAAGGGTATGAAGAACAGCTGGACAACGGTGCCAAAATGTTGGTTTCTTTGGCCGGTGCTATGTCTACTGCTGAATTAGGTAAGATCTTTGCAGAGGTTATACGCCAAGATAAGGTACAGATCATTTCCTGTACCGGTGCCAATTTAGAAGAGGATATTATGAATTTGGTGGCGCATTCTCATTACAAGCGTGTACCTAATTATAGAGATCTGACTCCGCAAGACGAGTGGGACCTGTTGGAAAAAGGCTTGAATAGGGTTACCGATACCTGTATTCCAGAAGAGGAAGCTTTTAGAAGATTGCAAGAGCATATTTTCAAAATATGGAAAGATGCAGATGATAAGGGCGAGCGCTATTTGCCACATGAGTTCATGTATAAAATGTTACTTTCCGGAGTGTTAGAGGAATATTATGAAATAGACCTTAAAGATTCTTGGATGTACGCTGCTGCAGAAAAGAACCTGCCTATTATTTGCCCAGGTTGGGAAGATAGTACCATGGGTAACATTTTTGCATCATATGTAATGAAAGGTGAACTAAAGGCAAGTACCATGAAATCTGGTATTGAATACATGACCTTCTTGGCAGACTGGTATACTGCAAATTCTGAAAACGGTATTGGTTTCTTCCAAATTGGTGGTGGTATCGCCGGAGATTTTCCTATTTGTGTTGTGCCAATGCTGTATCAAGATATGGAACGTACAGATACGCCGTTCTGGAGCTATTTCTGCCAAATTAGCGACAGTACAACAAGCTATGGTTCCTACTCGGGTGCTGTACCAAATGAAAAAATTACCTGGGGGAAATTAGATATCAATACACCCAAATATATAATTGAAAGTGATGCGACAATTGTTGCGCCCTTAATTTTTGCTTACCTATTAGACATGTAATTATGGACAAGAACGCACATTTAAAAAGAGTCATAGTCGACTTTAAAAAATTGACACCAGAAGTGTTGAAACTGTTGGTAGAAAGATACCCGGATGGGTATGATGACCGTAATATTATCTCCTTTAGAAATGCTCAAGGAGAGCGTATAGAAGCTGTTGAGGTGTTGACCGAAGACACTAAGTATTTAGTAAAAATCAGTGCTAAGCTTGAGTATACAATGGAAAATTATGACGAGGATGATTATGAAGATTTTGATGATGATGATCCAACTGCTGTTGTAGAACCAAATCCTGAGGATATGGTTGATGGCGATGATGAAGATTAGTTTTTCTATCGCCCAAGTTGCTCCTGCACTTTAGAGAATAATACATCCGGTCTATTTTCTGTAGACCGGAAAACCAGGTCTTTCTCGCAATGCGAGATGTTACGATTACAATTTCCGATTGCCCTTTGGGACTGTCCCAAAATGGATTACCAATAAAACTATAAACTAAATATCGTTGTGCTTACAACAGGTATATGAAAATTGATGAAATTGAAAATATTGAATTAAAGTTTTTGGACCTTGATGATTATCAAGAACTTAAAACTGCTATGATTTCTGCCTACACCAATATGCCGGGTTCATATTGGAAAGAGAAACATATAAAATCGTTGATCGAAAAGTTTCCTGAGGGTCAGGTTGTTATTAAGATCAATGGTCAACTTGCAGGGGTGGCCCTTTCTATTGTCGTAGATTATGATGCTTTTGATGACAACCATACCTATGAGCAGATTACGGGCAAATACTCTTTTGACACCCATGATAATGAGGGTGATGTGCTCTATGGTATAGAGGTGTTTATAAAGCCAAGCTTTAGAGGTCTTCGTTTAGGGCGTCGTTTATATGATTATAGAAAAGAGCTTTGTGAAAAGTTAAACTTAAAAAGCATCGTTTTTGGTGGTCGAATGCCAAATTACCATGCCTATGCATCAAAACTATCACCCAAAGAATATATTGATAAGGTCCGTAGAAAAGAGATTCAAGATCCTGTACTGAATTTTCAGATCAGTAATGACTTTCATCCTGCCAAGGTAATGAAAGGGTATTTAGATGGCGATAAGGCTTCTCAAGATTTTGCTATTTTGATGGAGTGGGATAATATCTATTACCAAAAACCGTCTAAAAAAGCCGCTACTAAAAAAACCGTAATTAGATTAGGGTTGATTCAATGGCAAATGAGACCGTACAAGGATCTAGATGAATTGTTGGAGCAGGCAGAGTATTTTATCGACGCCGTTTCTGGTTACCGATCAGACTTTGCTTTGTTTCCTGAGTTTTTCAACGCACCTTTAATGGCGGTTAACAATCATATGTCTACGCCAGATGCTATTCGTGAATTGGCAAAGCATACACAGGCAATTGCCCAAAAATTCTCTGAGTTTTCCATATCGTACAACATTAATATCATTACAGGTAGTATGCCAGAAATGATTGATGGTCGCTTGTACAATGTGGGGTATTTATGTAGAAGGGATGGTAGTATGGAGCGTTATGAAAAACTTCACGTAACACCAGATGAAGCCAAGGTTTGGGGAATGCAAGGCGGTAATCAATTAAAGGCTTTTGATACTGATTGTGGTAAAATTGGGGTGTTGGTGTGCTATGATTCTGAGTTTCCTGAACTTAGTAGACTGCTTGCAGATGAAGGTATGGATATTTTATTCGTTCCTTTCTTGACAGATACTCAAAATGGTTATTCTAGAGTGCGTAATTGTGCGCAGGCTAGAGCAATTGAAAATGAATGTTATGTTGCTATTGCAGGTAGTGTAGGTAACTTGCCAAATGTTCAGAATATGGATATTCAGTTTGCCCAGTCTATGGTTTTTACACCGTGCGATTTCTCTTTTCCAACAAACGGAATTAAGGCAGAAGCAACACCGAATACCGAAATGATCTTAATTGCCGATGTTGATATTAGTTTATTACGTGAACTAAATCAGTTTGGTGCAGTACGTAATCTTCGCGATAGAAGAACAGATTTATTTGAGTTAAAAAAGAAATAAGAAAGCTCCTATTTTAGAAAGGAGTCAAAAACAAACAGAATTGGATAATTTAAAAATAATAGGTAGTGAAGAGTGGTGTGTGTTCAATGACCTGGGTATACCGGCAATTAAAGCCAGGGTAGACTCTGGGGCAAAAACATCTTCCATACAAGCTACTAATTTAAAAATAGTATCAAAAGGAGGTCAGGAATGGGTAAAATTTGAGGTTAGTCCGCTTCAAGAAAACCGTAGTATTGCCATTGAGTGCCAAGCAAGGTTGATTGCCCGTCGTATGGTTAAAAGTTCATCGGGTATATCAGAAGAACGTCTGGTGATAAAAACACCGGTTACCTTAGGTGATGCTACATTTGATATTGAATTGACATTGGCCAATAGAGATACTATGGAGTTCCGTATGCTTTTAGGTAGAGAGGCTTTAAATGAGCGCTTTATTGTTAACCCTGCGGTAAACTATCAATTAGGGTCGTTTGAAGATCAAGAGGTCAATAAGTTTTACGCTCCTTATTTTAAAGAAAAATCAGGACTAAAGATTGCTCTTTTGGCCAGCAACCCAAATTTGTACAGTAATAAGAGAATCATGGAAGCCGCAGAGGCAAGGGGTCATGAAATACATTTCTTAAATGTTGAACAGGCTTACATGAAGCTTGATGCCCATTCACCCGAAATTAGATATCGTGGTGGTATTATTCTTAAAGATTATGATGCGGTAATACCAAGAATAAAGCCATCCGTAACATTTTACGGTTGCGCATTGATCCGTCAGTTTAACAATCTAGGTGTATACTGTCAGAATTCGGCAGAGGCTATTACACAATCCAGAGATAAATTGTTCGCATCACAGTTGTTTTCAAACTATGATATCCATATTCCTATCACCGGTTTTGCAAAATCACCTATGGATACCAAAGACTTGATCAAAATGGTCAACGGTGCACCATTGATCATTAAACTTTTGGAAAGTACGCAAGGTAAGGGTGTTGTTCTTGCCGAAACCAATAAGGCCGCTGAAAGTGTAATCAATGCCTTTAAGAGCGTTAACACGAACATATTGGTACAAGAGTTCATTAAAGAAGCAAACGGACAAGATATCCGTTGTTTTGTAGTGAACGGTAGGGTAGTGGCCAGTATGCAGCGCCAAGCCCAAAAGGGGGAGTTCAGGGCCAATATTCACCAAGGTGGTAAGGCATCAATAGTTAAGATTACAGCTGATGAAAAGAAGTTGGCTTTAAAAGCCGCTAAAGTATTGAACCTTGCTGTTGCGGGCGTAGATATCATACGATCTAACAAAGGACCGTTACTATTGGAAGTTAACTCATCACCAGGTTTAGAAGGTATTGAAAATGCTACAGGTAAAGATATCGCCAATGCCATGATCATGGCAATTGAAAAGCGATTGAAGTTTATAAATTAATTTCTGATCATTTAATATGAAGCTTCTTGATTTTACTTTTCAATCAAGAGGCTTCGTTATTTAATAAAACAACAACATGTAAATAATAACGTTAAAGTAAAAAGTCGATTTATGAAATTAAAGAGTTTTAAAATTTTTACTGTTATTCTTTTAATACTTTGTTTTTTTAGTTGTGAAGAAAAGGAAGATACGGCAAAGGCCATTGTAGAAATTGAAGCTACGGCTCCTATTATTTCGGTTTCTGAAATTGCAGAAACTATAGAGGTGCTAACCACTATTGATATTTCAGTTTCTGATAATACGGAAAATGTGAATACTACGATTAGCATAAACGGCAATAATGTTTTTACTACTACTCAGAATCAATTTTCATATGATATTGACCCATTTGAATTTCCAAATGGAGCAACTAACTTAGTGATTTCAGCAATTGATGAAGATGGGAATGAAACCGTGAAATCATTCCAATTTATCTCAAATAGATTACTTTTTCAAGGAGATGAAGGCTATTCAAGTGATACGGTTGATTCTTATTTAGCTATAAACTTAGAATCATCAGGAGAGCTTATTGCATTTAGGAAGTTAATTGGTTATGAG
This sequence comes from Maribacter sp. UBA3344, assembly GCF_002362375.1. Lineage (NCBI taxonomy): Bacteria > Pseudomonadati > Bacteroidota > Flavobacteriia > Flavobacteriales > Flavobacteriaceae > Maribacter > Maribacter sp. UBA3344. The sequence continues at coordinate 207,310 of NZ_DERI01000021.1, forward strand.
GATTTAGCATTTTACGCTAATAATGAATTTGAAAAACAGAATCTGATAATTACAAATTATTTAGTAAATGTTGATGATGGTAGTGTTTCTGCTAGATCATATTCCGATGTTAAACCGTCTACTATTTTAAAAAATCGTGATGAAGTTCTCAATTTGTTAGGATTAGATCAAAATAGGGTAAATAAAAATTCTGAGTTTAATATTGAAATACAAGAAGCAATTTCCTATTCTTTATTTTATACATTAGGATTTGAATATTCTTTTGGTCAATCCAATAATAATAATTTTAACATAAGATATGATAATGAATCTGCTAATGATGTTTTTCTTTATCATCATACTAATGATAATTTGAATTTACTTGATGATTATCGTTACCTGTACACGGAAAGCTTTGAAGATCAAACCATGAATTTCGGAGATTTAACCAAATTGATTCCTGAGAATGTTGCAACAATAACTTTTTCAGAGGATGTTAAAAATTTCAATTTTACCCTTTTCGGTTTTAGTGATGATTATGCTTATAAGGAATTTAGAATGAGACTGTTGTATAGTTTTTCTGGTAGCACAGAAGAAAATGGTTTTGTTTTAGATTATCCGATTATTAATGAATATCAGTATAATCAGAAATCACTGAGTTATAGTTCATATGGTAAAAGCGTTCATTTAGAACGAAAGGAATTAAATGATTTAGATATTCCAAATTGGAACGTTATTAAAAATGAATCAACCGTAGAAATTACAGGTGATTATGATTTCTCAGAGTTAACTTATATAGTTGATTATTCGAGTACAGATAATAGAACAGCTTTGATCTTTAGGTATCAATCTTTATTTAAAGAGTCTATTATTATACCATTTGATAAACTAGAAATTCCTTTAGAAATAGTCAATAGTTTAAATGGTATAGGAGTGAATTTGGAATCTACAAGTTCAAATTCGAAACTATCAATAACATTAACGCAATTTGAAAATATTATGGACTATCCAAATGGGGTATTTTATCAGCCAATTGCAAATGAAGTTGGAGATGTAACTAAGGTTACATTTCCTTTAAATAATTAAATTCATTTGAAGTACAGGCTAAACCCTGTTCTTCAAATTTTCCAACATTGTTTCAGTAGTTTTTTCAAGGTCAAATTCTGCCTTCCAATTCCAATCTTTTTGGGCACTGCTATCATCAATACTACTTGGCCATGAATTGGCAATTTCCTGCCTAAAATCCGGTTCATAGGCCATTTCAAATTCAGGGATAACAGCTTTTATATTTTTGGCCATTTCTTTGGGCGTAAAGCTCATTGCTGCCAAATTATAGGCAGAACGCTCTTTGATGTTCTCAGATGGGGCTTCCATGATCTGTAATGTGGCACGTATGGCATCGTCCATGAACATCATAGGTAATTTAGTGTCTTCTTCCAAGAAACAGGTGTATGAGCCTTCTGAAAGTGCTTTATGGTATATTTCCACGGCATAATCAGTTGTTCCGCCACCTGGCATGGTTTTCCAGCTAATAAGGCCTGGGTATCTAATGCTTCTTACATCTACGTCAAATTTTTTGAAATAATACTCGCACCATCGTTCACCGCTTTGCTTACTAATACCATAAACCGTACTTGGCTCCATTATGGTATTTTGCGGAGTATCGTCTTTTGGGGTATTCGGACCAAAAACGGCGATACTAGACGGCCAAAAGATCTTATCTATTTTTTTCTCCTTTGCCAAATTCAATACATTGAAAAGGGTATTCATATTCAAATTCCATGCACGCATCGGAAATTTCTCTGCCGTTGCACTAAGCATAGCGGCCATTAAATACACTTCAGAAATTTCGTAATAGGCAATGACCTCTTCAAGAGCGTCATAATTAGTGGCATCTAATATTTCAAATGGTCCAGATTGCATTAAATCTTCATTACCTTCCCTAATATCACTGGCAATTACATACTCACTACCGTATTTTTCCCTAAGGGTTAAGGTTAGTTCTGTTCCAATTTGACCACAGGCCCCAATAATCAAAATATATTTCGGCATTAAATTTTTCGTTAAATGAATTTGAGATAAAGATACCTTTTCTTAAAATTTGTACATTCGCTTATGTCCAAAATTATCTTTTTTTTATCACTCATAGTCCTAGTTGCCTCTTGCAAAGAGGAAGCAAAGGAAACCACGGTTGTACATGAATCTCTTTGGCAGTCTACAAAAGACAGCCTGCCCGTAAAAATTGGTTTGGATACCAAAGCCCATGCTATTTTAAAAGATTGGTTGGAATATAACGCCTTGGATAAAAGTTTTGATAAAATGTATTCTTCTGATTACATAGAAGATTTTGAACTTGTGATCGATGAGATTATAGAAAATCAAAAAAAACTAGAAGAAAGCGAATACCCTGAAAAATTCAATATCCAACAAATTAAGGGTAGGCAGAAACTGTTCAAGACCTTTGTTTTAAAAACCAAGGGCGATCTGGAGTATAGACAAAATCCTACGGAATCTATGATTCAGATGATAAAGGCCTATAATGATCTTAGAAATCAATTTAACGTTGTGGTCAACAATACGTTGCCAGAAGAACTACTTAAGAATGAAGAAAATTAGCTTATTTATATTTCTGTTCTCCTCATTTGTTTTTTCACAGAATAATGAGAAAGCACAAATAACCGAAACTTTGAACAGTTGGCATGCAGCGGCCGGTTCTGCAGACTTTGACGCCTATTTTGATTTAATGACGAATGATGCTGTATTTATAGGTACCGATGCTACCGAAAATTGGCAAAGAGATGCGTTTATGAGTTTTTCTAAACCTTATTTTGATAAAGGAAAAGCTTGGAATTTTACTGCGGTTGAGCGTAATATTTATATAAATAATGAAGCCGATTTCGCATGGTTCGATGAGCTTTTAGATACACAAATGAAAATTTGCCGTGGATCGGGAGTATTGAAAAAGATAGATGGACAATGGAAGGTAGCACATTATGTGCTGTCTATTGCGGTACCTAATGATTTGGTAGATGAGTTGGTAGAGCTGAAAAAAGAAACGGACAATACTCTTTTAGAAAAGCTAAAAACAAATTAATAAAAAAGGCGAATCAAGTGATTCGCCTTTTTTTTAAACTTAAGTGACATTATTTTTTCTCGGTAGGTGCTTCTTTTCGCGAAGTCAATGCTTGCTTGCTTAAGCTGGCCAAATTAAAATTGGGGTCAATGGCCAAAGCTTCGTCCAAAGTAGCTATAGCTTGGTCAATATTAGTTTTGTCCATATTGTACTGTATAAGTGCCTTTACATGAATAAAGGCGGCTTTTAAAGGTACTTCGTATGGTTGCTGACGCTCATAAAATGCATATTTCATATCGTCTTTGGCATTTGCAATACCATATTCAACATGTTTCATTGCGCCTACATTATCTCCTGTTTGTACCTTAAGGTCTGCTAGTTCATAAGCAAGGTAGGCATTTGGCTCTCTGGCATATAATGCTTCAAATTGCTCTAACGCCCTTTTTGGTTGGTTCAAAGCTTTTAAAGAAACCGCTTTTACCTGTATGGCCAAGTTAGAATCTGAATCCAGTTTTTCAATCCCTATAATATTCAATGCCTGTAAATGTTGGTTGTCATTGGCATAAATATAGGCTAGGGTATCATTTCTTTCTTTTGATGGTGATAGCACGTTTAGGTGAGTTAGTGCATTAATTACACCATCTACATCACCTTGTAACCTCATTTGGTCATAAAATGCTTCGTAATGTTTAAGTAATTCTGATTTGGTCTGTGCATATCCATAGCTGCCCGATAGTAAAATGGCCGCTACTAATATTAAAACTGATTTTTTCATTTATCTGATTCTTTTAAAGTGCGCTAAACTATTAAATTATTCTGTATGATCTTGTTAAGGAAAGGTTTAAATGTTCCAAACAAAAAAAGACGCCTATTCTGGCGTCTTTAATTTACAACGAATAGCGTTTCTTAAGCTAACTCTAATTGGTTTTTTGAACCTTTGAAAGAGTTTAAAAGTTGGGTGTAAAAACCAATACTTTTATTGTCCTTTTCTACACATGAAATCAAGAAATTACATAGATTGTTGAATAATAGATTCGTGTAGAATGTAGGTAAATATGTATTTACCGTTTTAGGGTCATAAAGACTAACATCTTCTATAACCTCCATTTGAATTCTATGACGGTGATAGTCTATGGTTACATTGGTAGCACTGTAATGCTTTTTTAAAAGTGCCACATGCAAATCTTCATATTTTTTAGAACCTGTTGGGTTCTTACAACTTAGGGAGATGAGCTTCTCTAATTCAACTAAAACCCTCTCCCGTAATTTATCTTTCTTCATAACATTATGGTTTTATATTGTTAAACAAAGGTATGTATTACGTCGATAAGTAGTTGAAAGTCAATATTATATTAACGCTGATTTTCAGGTTTTGTTGTGAAAGGATATTCTAGTGTTGTAAATGATCAATTTAGCGGGGTATGAAAATGATAATTGTTAATAAGAAAAATCTTACAAAATTGAATTAATTTAAGGTTTTTGCCGGTGGAATGGTATGTGGGTGGTTCCAAGCCTCTCTTTAGGGCTGCTTGGGTATAGTATTCTTTTTTAGTAGGATGCTCTGGATAAACGGCATTCAAGACATCGTTAAAATGCTTATGTGCAATAATCGTTTTAATAATACCGATACAATCATCCAAATGAATTAAATTGATAGGGGCATCTCCGTTACTAAGATTTTGCCTGCCGGATAGCATCGTTACCGGGTGCCTATCAGGACCTATTAATCCACCAAATCTAATAATAATGGTATTCAGTTCGTTGTCGTTTTTCAGTAGGTTTTCACACTGCAGTAGTTGTATGCCAGATGCTGTAGTAGGTAAGGGCTTGGTTTCTTCGGTCACGATACCTTTTGCATCACCATATACAGCGGTGCTGCTGGCGAATATGATATTTTTTACGTCAGACTTTTTAATGGCCAGGTACAGTAGTTTTATTTTATCAATATAGCTTTCCTTGGGACCTTTGCCACGCAGTTTAGGCGGAATATTTATAATTAGGACTTCTATGGATGAAAGAAAGGCATGGATATCTCCATTGATTTCCTTCTCGGAAATGGAAATTTGAAATGGTTGGATGCCTTTTTCCTCTAAAACGGCCATTTTGTTCCTAGAAGTGGTAGTTCCCCTTACTTCAAATCCGCCGTTCACTAAACTTTCGGCTAGGGGCAACCCAAGCCAGCCACAACCTATTATTCCTATTTTATTGACCAAATTTTAATTTTTGTACGGTTACTATTGCATCGTTCAACACAAAAGGCATTGGTATTTGATCTTCTCTACGTTCAGGTATAGAGAATAATTCATTGTTTAATAAATCATTAGAGGCTTCGTAAAATGTCAGTTCTAAAGGAGAGTCTGCCGGAAATTCTAAATTAATATCGGTAAAATTTTTGTCACTGATGTAGTTGGTAATCAATCTACCACTATTTCTGTTTTGTAGAAAATGATCAGACAATTGAATACCGTTTACATCTGCCTTTAGGATGTCAATTGGATTAGTGAAAACTTCCAAACGATTTATTGGTCTATTGGGCGTAATGCATAATCGTATAGAACGTACATTGTTGATTACAGTGTCTAACTGTACCTCAATAGTAGGTTTTGGAATGTTTTTAAGTGGAGCTTCATATGTATAGGTGAAATCAGTTCCATATTTACTGCTAATGGTTTCGTTTATTTGTGGTGGTACGGCAAGCTTATCTATGATGTATTGTGCGGTCCAATCAGATAATTTATGCTCATAGGTTGCCCACATAGCGGTATTGTCATCTGCATTTAATACATACAATAAACTTGTTGGTTTAGGTCTATCTTTAGTAAACCCAGAATCCATATGGGCCGATACCATAAAACCGGCAAACAACAGAAAACTTAAAAATGCCAAAGCACCCTTTTTTCTGTATTTTGATATTAATGGCAGTAACAAAAAGAAGATGAGGGTAGTAAATAGGGTAGATGCAACCATCATTTTAAGCCCTAGGCCAACAGGAAACATTTGTACGAACGGAGCAAATATGAACAGTGCCGGTATACCTAAGAACAACAATAAAAACGGATTCGGATTTTTCTGGTTGATATGAACGTAAAATGCGACCAAAAAACTATATAAAGGGACAATAAAAAAGGCGGCTCCTTTTAAATATAAGGCTACCAAGCCACAAATAATTATCCAGATAATAAACGGAGCAACTAACAGATTAGCTGTCTTGATAACCCTAAATCTATAATATGCATATAAGCATGTGCTTAGTGAGAATAGGGCGAATGCAAAGATATAGGCATGACCGTTGTATGTAAAACCATGAAGAATATCAGTATATCCAGGATACACCCATTTTAAAAATTGCCAGCTGTAATACCCAACAATGCCATTAACAACTAAGGTTAATAGTACAGGTAGAAATCCTTTGAATATATCTTTGGCATTCAACACTTTTTTCTTGAATCCTAAAATCAATAATAAGATAAAAATGAGAATGGCAAATATCAACATTGGCATGATCCAGCTAAATGGATAAGAAACCATCTTAAAAAAGGGAACGTTAAAATACACATTGTCATCTAAACTTTTCAAATTCGTGAGGTCAGTGTTGCTAAAATGCTTAAGTAAGGGCATTAAGTAACTACCTTGGTGTGCAAGCGTATTTCTATCTAGTCTTTCATAATTATCAATTTGGGTATGATAGTCAAAATGATCATCTATAAACGCAAAATTGAAGCCCTCAACATCGCCATCTTCCCTAAATACGGTTAGGTCAGTGTCATTAGGTAACATTTTGTATATACTGTATGCCAATGAATTTGCTACGGGGTAATCAGGTTTAGCGGCTATAAATTCTGAAATTAACCTGCTGTTTCCCCTATTGGTTTCCATGAGCATATAGCTTGGTCCGCCACTACCGCGAGCCTCAAAATTGAGCACTAGCCCCACATCTTTTAACCATTCATGCTTATCAACAAAAAGGTCTGCTCCGTTAAGTCCTAATTCTTCGGCATCTGAAATTAAAATTATAATATCGTTTTTGGGTGGTGTGTTGGTTTTTAAAAATGCACGTATACCTTCTATGATAGTGGCAACTCCACTTGCAGCATCACTGGCACCTAATGATGAATGAGGATTGCTATCATAGTGGCTCAATAACAAAAGTGCTTTTCCAGATTCGGTGCCTTTAATTCTAGCAAGTATATTTTCGGCTTTGCTTAGGTTGCCCCAATCCCCGGCCGTATAGCCCTCTTGTAATGTAGTTTCTAACCCTAACGATCGTAGTTGCTCTGTTATATAATTACGTACCGTGGTATGTGCAGGAAAACCAACACCATGTGGTTCTTTAGACATTTTTTTTACATGTACTAAGGCTCTTTCTGTTGAAAACTGAGTCTCAGCAACGGTTTCCCCTTCCGTATATTGAGGTAAAAGCACTCTAAAACTCCAATAAGTGGCAAGAATAATAAGTAGTAGGGTTAATACGGTTGGTGTTTTTTTCATAATTGCGATATTCTTTTAAAATGTATTAAAATTTTGAGTATTAATTGACATACATCGAAAATTATTAGCAAATTTCATTTTATTTATTATCTTTAGTAATCAACCTCTAAACATACTATCATGGGAATCAAAAGCTTTCAAGGCGTTAGAAAGGTATTTAAAAAAGAATTTGAAGCACCAATTCTTGTGGCCGATTACATGACCACTAAGTTAATCACTTTTTCGCCAGATGATTCAATTTTAGACGTTATGGAGAAATTTGCCAAACATCGCATTTCTGGTGGACCTGTTTTAGACGGCAACGGTTTTCTAGTAGGTATCATTTCTGAAGCCGATTGTATGAAACAAATTTCTGAAAGTAGGTATTTCAATCAGCCTATTTTAGATAAAAGTGTTGAGAAGTTTATGACCAAAACGGTGGAAACTATTCCGCATGATATCTCCATTTTTGATGCTGCGGGTATTTTTGCCCAGCACAACAGAAGAAGATTACCTGTAATGCGTAATGATATCTTAGTAGGGCAAATTAGTAGAAAAGACATTGTTGTGGCCGCCCTAAAATTAAGTGGTCATAATTGGAAATAGAGCTAGCCCCCAACCCCAAAGGGGAGCTTAAAATACATGAAGGTTTCCTATTAGGAAACCTTTTTTATATCAATAATATTCCCCCTTTGGGGGCTAGGGGGCTTGCTATTCCCGCTTTACGATCATGTAATAGTCATTATCCAATGGGAGGTATCCTAAATCATAAAGAAAGTAATAGGTAGTACCTTTTTTGGTGGTATATAAATTGGTAACATAATTGAAGTCAAAGCCTTTATCGATCAAGCGTGTGCCCGTGGTTTTGGTTTTTCCATCCTTTAATTGAAAACTATCCAGTACTCGGTAATTTTTACGTAGCCTATTATTGATATTTCTTATAAGCTGCTTGCTAGCAGGGTTTACTTTGTTGTTATATATGTTGCGGCAATAATCATTGCAGAATTTCTTATCTATTCTACCAATAACTTCTGAACCGCATTCTAAACATTCTCTTTTCATTGTCTGTGATAGTTGAAAGTTATTTCACTTGATGTGCCTTCTTCTTCACTGACTTCCACATACATGTTTATCTCTGTATCAGAAATACGTTCAATGGTGAAATCGTCAAAGTAAAATTTATTCTCTTCGACTTTTACCAATATAAAATCTACGGTTTCATCTTTTTGTTCCCAACCGCCCAAATCACCATCAAAGTGTTTTAGTTGTAATAATAATGTATCATCTACCTCAATAATGTGTCCGAATTCATAAAAACTTACAGCGCCTTTATCAATTAGTCGGAAAGAAAACATCATGCTGCCATCTGTAGGTGGGCTCCATATTTCTTCAGCAATGCCACCAAAGGCTTCTCCTTTCCAATGACCTGCCAGCCATTCTATCTGACTTAATTTGGCTTTGGGACTTGTCATTTTAGGCTCAAAGGATATGGTGTTCTGTGCATGGACCATAGCAGTGGCCGATAGAAGGAGTAATAGTAGAATTTTCATACTTCGGTATTTGTAACAATATACAAATTAAACGTTTACAAACGGATAGGTTTACTTTTCGTAAAATTCTATAGGAAGGTTGTCAGGGTCTGCAATAAAAGTAAATCGTTTGTTGGTGAACTCATCAATTCTAATAGGTTCTGCAATGACGTTGTAGGATTTACAATGGGCAATTATCTTTTCTAAATCATCTACTTCAAAAGCCAAGTGCCGTAGACCACATGCTTCTGGCCTTGAAGGTCTATTTGGTGGATTAGGGAAAGAAAACAACTCAATAATATAATCTCCGTTCAAAGCTAAATCCAATTTATAAGACTGTCGTTCTTGGCGATACTCCTCACGAATTATTTCTAAGCCTAAAACATGGGTGTAGAATTTCTTGGAAATTTTGTAATTAGAGCAAATGATAGCGGTATGGTGTATTTTGTTCATTTCACGTTTTCAAATAAAAGTAACTTAGTTCAATAATTCCTTTTTCTCATACAATTCAATCGCTTTCAAATAATCCATAGCTCCCTTCATGGTCATGTCATTCACAAAACCATCTAATTCTGGGTGATTCAGTTGTACCCATTCTACCAAGGCATTTTTTTGCTGGTTCCATTCATTCCAATTAACATTGATATATTCAAGTTCTTCTAATTTGGAGATTTTTCCATTGATAAATGAAACCCTGACCTAAAATTTTAGAGGGTTGTTTTGTAAAAAACTGTTTCTTTTATTTTTTTGAGCAACGGTAACTAAAACAGTATTGTTCTCTTCTTCTATTTCAATAGTGTTGTAAGTAGGTTTAAAAATGGAATCCCATTTATAGAATTCATAAAAAGCTTCTTTATCATAGTTTGTTGTAAAGTCGCCAGAAATTATTGTAACACTATCATTGGTAATTGCTTTTAAAGCGTTGAAATTTCCTGAATCAAAAGCACTGTAATATGATTTAACTACTGCGGTACGGTTGACATTTTGTTGCTGGCAACTAGTTAGAAATGACAGTAGAAATAACACGTAAAAACTGTTTTTCATTACAGGTTAATTTAAAGATTTTATCATATCCCTTATCTTTATCGCCTTCTCAAAATGGTCTAACTTGTTATCTAGTATCCACCATTGGGCAACTTCCATCAATAGTTCAGGGTTTTCGTTTTTGTTCTTGAAGAATGCATAGAACGATAGTCCTACGTTTTCTCCTTTCGCTGCTATTTTGGCATCGCAAACTTGAATGATTTTTGCTTTTATTTCTTTGGTCATCAATTTTAATTATGAAAGAAAGTTAATTATTTAAAATTTGGGCTCAAATAAATATGATTCTTTACTCAATTAAAATGGATATTGTTAATCTTAAAAAATTGAATTTTATCTATTTAGAGTATTAATAATCAATATTTTAAACTTTTTCTATAAATCTGTTAAAGTATTTATAAACAGATGTATATGATATACTTTTTAATACGGTTGCTATAATTTTGAGAGTAAACCAATACTATGAAAATAATTCTATTTATACTAGCGTCCACTACAATTTTAATGAGCTGTAGTAGTAAAAAACAGTTAACTGAAAATTCAAAAGAAAAATGGCGAAATACAGGATCATCGGTTGTGGAAACCGCTATTGGACCTTTGGAATTAGTACCTCCATATTCATCTGAATCGGTTACTAAAAACAGTAAAATTATAGCGTGGCCATCAAACAAATTGCCCAAAGCCCCAACGGGTTTTGAAGTTGCAATATTTGCTCAAGATTTGGATCATCCGAGGTGGACGTACGTTGCACCTAATAATGACATTTTTGTTGCAGAATCTAACACAAAAAATAGCGCTGATAGGATTACATTATTACGTGATAACGACATGGATGGTGTAATAGATGAAAGATATGTGTTTAAAGATCAACTGAATCAAAATTTAGGGATGTTGGTTTTAGATGGATATTTCTATATCGCTAATACAGATGGGCTTTATAGGTATGCCTACAAGGAAGGTCAGAACAAGCTTGAAGGGGAAGGAGAAAAAATAGTTGCTTTGTCTGCAAGTGGCTATAATAACCATTGGACACGTAATGTTATAGCGAATAAGGAAGGAAATAAGTTATATATCTCGGTTGGATCGGCAAGTAATGTGGGGGAGCAGGGTATGGATAAAGAGGAAAGACGTGCTGCTATTTTAGAGGTAAATACAGATGGGTCTGATGAAATAATATACGCAAGTGGTATACGTAATCCGGTGGGGATGGATTGGAACCCGGTTACTGGTGAATTATGGACGGCTGTTAACGAACGTGATAAGATTGGTAATAATTTAGTGCCCGATTACCTAACCAGTGTAAAAAAAGGAGGATGGTATGGATGGCCTTATAGTTATTATGGAGATATAAATGATCCAAGATGGGAAGATGATCCGCACCAAAACCTTGTAGATATGACCATAGTTCCCGATGTGCCTTTGGGTAGCCATACCGCTTCTTTAGGGCTTACATTTTATAACGCTTCACAATTTCCTGAGAAGTATAAAAATGGAGCATTTGTTGGTCAACATGGTTCATGGAACCGAGCGGAATTTGCCGGTTATAAGGTGGTATTCGTCCCTTTTCAAAACGGTAAACCCCAAGAACCAGTTGACTTTTTAACTGGTTTTATTGCTGATGAAGCAGCTGGTGAAGTATATGGTAGACCAGTTGGAGTTACCGTTGCCCCAGATGGATCTCTTTTGGTAAATGATGATGACGGTGGTGTTATTTGGAGGGTTTCGGCAATTGAATAATTAACGTCTATCACTTTACGATTTGGACAGTTAGAGTGTTCAAAATGAATGACGATGCTAGTCTACCTTTTTCTCAAAAATCAATTCAAAGTAAGATGCTGCACCATAAGTAGAAGTGCCAGGTGCAAAAATCTGAACAAAACGCCATCCTTCTTTAGCTTTGGCATCAATAATTTCTTTGTAATTTGACTTTGGTTTAGAATTAAATATTCCTCCTAAGGCTAATTTTACATATTGATATTCGTACATAGTTTTTAAATATTAGTTTAAAATTTTCAATTTGTATTTATGTAATAATCCTTCCAACGTATCTCTAGAGAAGACTGCGCTTTTAATTGTGTTGTTTTCTGGGTCTATATTGAAGTTGGTTGCTGTGCTAAAATCTGCCTTTTGTAAATTGGTTCTTGAAAAGATGGTACGTTCTAAATTACAATCTACGAACTTGGAATTACTTAGATCACAGTCACTAAAATCTGCTTCTGAAAGGTTACAGGCTTTAAATACCTGACCAATTAATTTTAATTCGGTAAATATGGAAAAATTCAAATTACAATCATAAAAGGAGAAGTCCAATAAAAAACTGTTACATGTGTGGAATGCTAAACCCATAAGTTTGCAATGTGAAAATTTAACTTCTTTAAATGTCGTGTTCACCAAATTCACATTACTTAGGTTACAATCTATAAACTCGCACTCCAAAAAGATTTGGTTGTCCAAGTATCCTTTGGAAAAATCGCATCTTTCAAAAATGCAATTTTCATATTCTGCACGTGGCAAACGGGAAATGGTATAATTTTCGCCTTTAAAAGTCTGGTCTAGTATTAGTTTTTCCAACTCAATTTTAATTTTGTGCTTGCGGTAATATAATTGCAGGGATTTCTAAACTTTGGAATAGGGTATTATATGCCTTCATTTCTGTATTGATGATAGCATTATGTTCTGTTTTAAAACTGCCCCATATAGCAAGTAAATCACGTAATCTTTCTTTTGCGCCCATTGTAACGTTGGGTTCTGCTACGTCAATATATCCTCTTAAATTCAATAATTGCGCGTTTAGTTTATTTTCGAAATTTATAACATCTTGAAAGGTTTTTTGGTTGGGTTGAATAAGATTTTCTTCCCAAGATGAAATTCGTTTGATCAAAGAATCGCCTTGTTTTAAAAGTGCTTCTGCTTTTGTGTTGTCTTCAAGTAATTGATTATACTGTTTTAATTGAGATTTTGCTGATAGCATATCATTCACTGCAGTATGTATTTCTATTACGGTAGCTTCTATGGTTTTCAACATGTTTTGTTGCTCTTCGTAATCTGCCTTGGTTGCTTCTATGTTAGGGAGAGGTAAAATGCTTACTGAGGTTTCTGCGGTTTCATTTTCTAAAGTAAGTCTAAGTTGATAATCTCCTGGACCAACAATAGAACCATCTAATCCGCCCAGAACAAATACCTTTTCAACTGCGGGTAGTGGGTCTCTTTTAAAATCCCAAGTAAAACGGTTATATCCTTTTTTAGAAGGCAATACGGCTGGTTTTGATGGTCCGCCTGGCCAAGAACTAAACTTTTTGTCTTTTTGGTTGGAAACTGTTCTTATGACCGTTCCATCTTTTAAAACTTCTAATTTTAGCTCAGTGCTATCTTGTGCTTCGTTTAGGTAATAATCAAAAGTAACGCCGCTTTTGGGGTTGCTTCCTATGCCTGGCACGGGTTTTTCGCTATATCCACCAATGAATAAATAGGTGTTTTTGGGTTTAAAAATATTCAAAGCCTGTTTTGGTGCACTGGCATTTTGTAAAGCAGCTAAATCATCCAAGATCCAGAATGAACGACCGGCAGTTGCAGCTACCAAATCATTATCTTGAATAATAAGGTCGTTAATAGGGGTTAAAGGTAAATTCAACTGTAAAGGTTGCCAATGCGTGCCATCATCTAAAGAAACAAATAAGCCCGTTTCGGTACCCGCATATAGTAGACCTTTTACCTTTTTATCTTCACGAACCACTCTGGTAAAGGTGTTGTCACCGGTAATGCCATTGGTGATTTTTGTCCAAGTAGTACCATAGTCCGTAGTCTTGTAAATGTAATTTTCGAAGTCCATCGATTTGTAGCGCATTAACACGATGTAAGCTGTTGCCGGATCATGTGGAGATACTTCAATGCTATTGATAATACCATCTTTGGCACCTATGGGAGTAACATTTGACCAATTAGCACCCCCATCTTTGGTTACATGTACCAAACCATCATCACTACCTGACCAAATTACGCCTTCTTCATGTGGAGATTCTGTCAAATAGGCAAGTGTGTTATAAATTTCACCTCCTGCGGCTTCATTGGTAAAGGGTCTACCGCCAAGTCCGTGCTTATCTTTTTCATTACGGGTCAAATCAGGACTAATAACTGACCAGCTTTGACCTTCGTCGGTTGATTTGAAAACTACATTGCCGCCGTGGTAAATTGTTTTTCTGTCATGTGGAGAGGTAATAATTGGGGCATTCCAATTATAACGGTACTTTGCATTTTCTGGGGATATACTTAATCCTAATTCAGGGTATTCTTTAATGGGTTTTGACTCTTTGGTACTTGCGTTCCACTTGTCAATATTTCCTTGGTATGTGCCACCATAAATCAATTTTGGGTCGTCTGGGTCAAAAGCTAAAAAGGCACTTTCCCCACCTGCAACTGCGTACCAATCTTTCCAATCTATTCCGTTATCGTTTGTTCTTGACGCAATGGCAACGGTAGAATTATCTTGTTGCCCGCCATAAACGTTATACGGCACCAAATTATCTGTAATTACCCTGTAGAATTGTGCAGTATTTTGGTTCTCTTGTGTGCTCCAACTTTTTCCACCGTTATTGGAAACGTTAGAACCACCATCGTTAGAGTTTATCATGCGTTGGTTGTTCAAAGGGTCTATCCATAAGTCATGATTATCGCCATGTGGTGTTGGCAACGGTGTAAAAGATATACCACCATCTATTGATTTTGTGACCGGTGCATTTAGCACATAGACAATATCTTCATTTTGGGGATCGGCAAAAATTTCCATATAGTACCAAGACCGGGCAATATTAATACGGTCTTTATTGATCAATTTCCATTTTTTACCGGCATCATCAGAACGGTATACTCCGCCCTTTTCTCCTTCCGCCTCGATCACCGCGAAAACACGTTCAGGGTTGGCCCTAGATACAGAAATACCAATTTTCCCCATTTCTTTTGGTAACCCCTGGGTTAATTGCTGCCAAGTTTCACCACTGTCGGTAGATTTATAGATACCTGAGTTTTTTCCACCAGATTCCATTGTCCAGGGATAACGTCTGTGTTGCCACATAGCGGCATATAGTATGGTTGGGTTGGTCATATCCATTGTAAGACCAGATGCTCCAGTAGTATTATCTACGAAAAGAACATTTTTCCAAGTATCACCGCCATCGGTAGACTTATAAATGCCTCTTTCTGTAGAAGGTCCATATTGTGCACCTTGTGCCGAAACAAAAATGATGTTTGGGTCTGTAGGGTCAATAATGACATCAGAAATGTGCCGTGTTTTGTCTAGCCCTATGTGTTTCCAAGTTTTACCCGCATCGGTAGATTTGTAAACACCATCTCCCATAGAGGTCATGACACCTCTTGCCGCATGTTCGCCCATGCCGGCAATTACAATATTCGGATTACTTTCAGATACAGATATGGCGCCAACGGTTGCCGTTTTTAGGAATCCGTCCGAAACATTTTTCCATGTGATTCCATCATCCGTGGTTTTCCAAATTCCGCCACCAACGGTTCCCATATAATACACCATGGGTTGACCAACCACACCGGTAGATGCTACACTTCTTCCTCCTCTAAACGGACCAATATTTCTCCATTTTAATCCTGTAAAAAGAGAGTCTTCTAATGTAATTGATGGTTGGGTGATTTTACTTTTTCTACGTTGAGATTGTAAGGTCATAGGTGCAATCATCAATAGCACAAATAAAAATTTGATGGTTTTCATGGTGTGGTCAAATTAGTTGTTGAGTAGGTAAGATAACAAAAGCCTTTGTAAAAAGTGAGTGGGAAAATTTAATTTGGTAATTCTAATTTTAAGGGTACCATTTTTATGGTTTTGACCAATATTATTTTCTTAAAATGATAAATTGATTTTAATGTGTGTAGGGTTTCTTTTTTAGGTTTTATCTGGTTAAGTTAGAAGGCGCATGACACACCAAACTAGACTTTTAAGACAAGAAATAAGTGCTGAAAAACTAAAGGAATACTTCCCTAAAGGAGTATTAAAAACATACGAAAAAGGGTATGCTATTAGTTATATTCACAAAAAGGTAAACACTTTTAGATGGCTTATTGAAGGAAGCGTAAATTACTATATTTCTTTAGATAGCCCAGAGAGCGATATTTTGGTTTGCCAAAATTCAGAACCATTTTCAACTATTGGTTTAAACGGATTTAACACGCCTAAACGCTTCACTTATAAAGCAACGGTGGCATCTGCAAAAGCTTCATTCTTTGAAATTCCTTTTAACGATCTTGATGCATACTTAAAAAAGGGGCACCAAAACGTTCTGTTGAAAAACATAGGTGCCAAGTTATATCATGTTTTGCGTACTGCATTATTGAAACAAACGGAATTGTTGAGCCCGGCAAGGTTTCAGCCTTTTGTAGAGGATAGACAATTTTTTATTTCCCCGGTAACGGAACAAGAAGAAATAGTCTCATTGATGAGACGTTCTCCGTTTTTAGATTTTTTTGAGGAGAAAAATTTAATGGCACTGGCCGCCTTGGCGGAAAGGCGTGAATATGAACCAGATGAGGTGTTGTATGTGCAAGACGGTTCTAGTAACGGGTTATTTATTCTAATTCATGGCGAGGTTACTATAAAAAGAATTGAAAATACCATTGAAATTAAACAACGCTCTATAAAAAACTCTGGGTTTGTTTTTGGGTGGTCTTGTCTTTTAAGGGAAAAAGATATTTGCTCTGCGATTACCAATACAAAGACATCTGCCTATTTTATACCGGAATGTGATCTCATGAAATTGTTTCAGAGAGATGATGCCTTTGAAGGTCAATTTTATCAACGGTTGCTTTGGCTCATGGGCAACCAACTGAATGCGGCTTTTGTTAGATATGTTGGTTTGTTGGGAAAACATAGTTTGCAAGCCGTATATCAATTGATCAAGAATAACAAATCGCGCTTATTGCTTTCATCGCCTTTACACCAAGTACCACATCTTTTAAAGAGTATGACTACAAAGCAATTTGCTTATGAAGCACTTGCCAATTTGTTAAAAAACGGTACAGCGTTAGAACGTCATATAGCCTCATTGAGTTTAGAATTATTGGGAGAAGATCAAAAGGAGCACCATTTTGTCAGTGGGTTACAGCAGATGTATGAAAACGTTGCGGAAAAGAATAGTAATGATGTAATGCTGAATAGAAAGGTATGTGCGGAATTGACTATGAAGGTCTTTAAAAACGTACCCTACATTATTGAAGGATGGGATAATTTACCTGATAAAACAGGGAATATCTTTATTTATAATCACTTGATCAATGATGCACATTATACCTTGAACAATAATTTTCAAATAACCTTAGATTCTCATTTTCTAAGTGCTATGGTACTGTATAAGAAATATGGAGAACCGGGTATTAGAACTGTTCGTATTGGACAAGGACAGGAGTATGGCCATCAAAATTATTACAATAATCTAGGCTATATCAATGTTTACACCAAAGAATCTGAACAAACGACAAGTAATAAAAAGGAACAGGCGCGAAGCATATTTTATAGCGAGGCTTCTAAGTACTTAAAGCAGGAATATAACCTAATCATAAGCCCAGAAGGGACATCTTATAGAACTGAGGAATCTCCTGGGCCATTTAAAATGGGTGCTTTTAAACTAGCAATGCATACAGAGCCGGAACCATACATTGTTCCTATAGTCATGGTGAATTTTGACCACAGAATTGGTAAATCTTTATATTATTGTGCCATTAAAGAACCTTTTCTTTTGAGTGAAAAGGTGCCTTCTAAAAACAATGAAGATCTATATGCTTTTATGGAGCAATACCAAGAGGAGTATAAAGGGTATGTGCAAGCGGCAATTGAAAGAGCAGAGCAATTGAACGTATCTAACTCAGGTGCGGATAGTTTAGAAGAGCCACCTGCAATATGGTGTAATGAAATAAAGCGACTTAAAAGACGAGTGGCCAAATTGCCTACCCAAGATAATTTAATTGCCTTTTATGGTAGTTCATCTGTACGGCTTTGGGTGAATATGAAAAGGGACTTGAGCCCGTTCAATGTGGTTAACCTGGGTTTTGGCGGTTCTACTTTTGCTTGGTGTATTCATTATTTTGATGAAATATTTGTAGAGGCAAATCCGTCTAAAATTGTGTTGTATGCCGGTGAAAATGATTTAAATGATGGCAAGTCACCCCAAGAAGTTCTTTCTGGGTGTATGGAGCTGGTAGAATTGATCAAGAATAAATACCCAGATGTAGAATTGGCGCTTATAAGTTTAAAGCCAAGTGTAGAGCGTGAACATCTGATCCCGCTGATCATGGAAACTAATTTAATGCTGTCAAAATATTTTATTTCTGAGCTTAATGCCCAATACATTAATGTGTTTGCACAAATGATCACTACGGATAATAGGCCTATTCCAGAGTTATACCTTTCTGACGGATTACATTTGAACAAGCAAGGCTATGCACTGTGGAGTACTGCTATTAAAAAAGCATTACAGGCAGCGGATAGCCTTGAGCTTGAAAATCAGTTTTAGATGGTACCGTTAATCTTGTCCGCCTTTACGTTGTGGCGTTCTTGGTGTTGGCCATTCTCCTTTTTTGCCTGATCTTGGGTTAATGCCCAAAACAGCTTTTTCACGAGATGTTTTTTCTGGGTCTTCGCATGCCATATAGGTAAGAATAGCAGTTAATATGGCGTTGTTCCGTACATCGTCAAAAACAATTTTATCGTAGGTGTCCAAATTGGTGTGCCAAGTATAGTTCCAATAATCCCAACTCAACGAGCTTAGTGAAAACGCAGGGGCACCTGCCGCTACGAAAGATGCATAATCTGATCCACCACGACCGGGCGAACCAGGGAATGTAGTTTCTATTTCGTTTTTGTAGGTTTCCGGTACGGCTTCTAACCATCGCCCTAAATAATCATATGCATGAAGAAATCCTTGCCCGGATAGACGAACCACACGGCCCGTACCATTATCTTGGTTGAATAATGCTTGTACACCGGCAACAATTTCTGGGTGATCCTCAACAAATGAGCTAGAACCATTTAAACCTTGTTCTTCACTTCCCCAATGCCCTACAAGAATAGTCCTTTTTGGGTTTGGATATACTTTTTTCAGAATACGTGCTGCTTCTAACATGGTAATGGTACCTGTACCATTATCGGTTGCTCCTGTACCGCCGTCCCATGAATCAAAATGAGCAGAAAGAATCACATATTCATCAGGGAACTCGGTGCCGGGTATGGTGGCTATGGTATTAAAAGTTGGTACAACGCCCAAGTCTTTTGACTCTGCCACTATTTTAATTTTGGTATCCGTACCATGCTCTACCATCCTGTACAGCATTCCGTAATCTTCTAATGAAATATCAACAGTAGGAATTTTTTCAGTACCTGCACTAAAAATCTTATTGGCTCCAAAACCCTCGGACCATCTTGATTGAGCAATACCTACAGCACCGGCTTTTTCAAATGCTGCATTGATGTTTCTACTGGTATATCCCGTATTATTAATATTCTGTCTCCAGATTTTCTCCAATGAATCGCGCTCGCTTTTCATTTTTTCAAAAGATGTTTTTGTCGCGTATTCTTCCCAGTTTTCATCTGGTCTGCCCGTAGGTTGCAACATGCTCACCATTACTATTTTTCCTTTTACGTTAGGTAGCCATTTTACAAAGGACAATGAATCTGTAAAACTTGGCAGTGTAATTAATGAAGCCGTAACACCTTTAGAGCTAGTGCCTGGGTTCCATGCCAATTGTGTTGCATGTAATGATGCTACTCTAGGTGAAACCATATCTACATGGGTAATGCCTCTTTGCCATCCTTTCCAGGTTCCCCATTGCTGGTTTTCTGCAGAAATCCCCCATTTCTTGTAGGTGTTTACCGCCCAATCATGAGCACTTTTCATTTCTGGCGTACCCACTAATCTTGGACCGTTGAGGTCCATTAATTCGTAAGCCAATTGTTCTAGTTGGGAGTTTTCAATGCCTTCTTTCTCTATGGCATTGACCATATCTTCTACCGTTTGTGAAATTGCAAATGTGGAGCATAGAAAATATGCCCCAATGAGTAGTACTTTTTTCATGTTCAAGTTAGTTTAGTTCTTTGAACTAAGGTACTCATTTAAGGGCGATAGCCCGCTGTTAAAATTTATGGGATTTTAAAAATTGGACAAGACTTTCCTGAATTAAATACTCCCAACCCGCTTTGCCACTTTCTTTTTTAAATTCAGGAATATCGGTCGGGAAATTTGTAATAACTTCACCGGTAAGGGTAAGAAGGGTGCTTAGTTCATTTTTGGACAACTCAAAAGTACTGATGCTTTCTCCGGGGTATTCATCAAACGTCCAACGATAACTTATTTTTGATGGCGGTGTTACTGCTATCACTTCCCAGTTGTGGGTAAAATTTCTTCCTTCGTTGGTAATGAGAAAACTGGTGGTGAAACCAACTTCTGGCTTAAAGTCCGGAATAACAGTAAAGTACCATTTTCGCATGTATTCCACATGTGTCAATGCTTCCCATACCTGCTCAATTGAAGTGTTAAAAAGCTGAGTGACAATTATAGGCTCACTGTTTCTCATAAAATCATGCTTTAGTTGTTGTCCAGTTCTTTTTTATTGAAAACACAATTTTTCATTGGAGCTTCACTACGTAAAATTGCCAAGGTATTTTGAACCGTCATGGTACACATTTTAGTATACGTGGTTTTGGTTAAGCTGCCTAAATGTGCGGTAATCAATACATTTTTTAATTGAAGTAATGGATCATTTTCCACTGGTGGTTCTTCTGCCAGAACATCGGCAGCGAAACCTGCTATGCTATTGCCTTGCAGGGCAGTGAACAACTCCTTTTGATCTATGATTCCTCCTCTGGCGGTATTGATCAACAACGCATTGGTTTTCATTAATGAAAAGGCAGCGGAATCAATTAGTTTTTCTGTTTTAGAGGTCAAAGGCAGGTGTAAGCTAATTGCGTCTGAAGTGGTTAAAAGGTGTTGAAATTCTACAAATGAGAAGGGTACATCTTCTTTTTTTGAGCTCCAATAAATAACATTCATGCCTAAGGCCTTGGCGATATGTGCTACTTTTTTTCCAATATTTCCCATACCGATAATCCCCAAAGTTTTGCCATGGGTTTCATCGCCAACATACGTTCCCCGGTCTCCCCATCTATTTTCTTTGACCATGGTAACGGCATTGTACAAATTCCGCTGAAGCATTAATAGCAAGGCAATAGTGTGTTCTGCAATGGTGTCGGCATTGGAATTTGGGGCGTTCACTACTTTGATTCCTCGTTTGGTGGCACTTGATACATCAATGTTGTCCAAACCAACACCACAACGGGATATTACTTTTAAATTGGGCAACTGTTCCATGAACGAATCACGTACCTGACCCTTTCCTCGTGTAATGATGGCATCAATCACGTTGTTTTCTATTTGATGGTTCAGTGATGTTTCATCAAACCCTGTCAAAATATTCATGTCCGAAGCATTTTCCAACATATTCATGGCATCTTCGGCAACCGTTTCTAGTAAAAGAATATTTTTTCTATTCATCTGATTTATGGTAAAGCGTGGCGTCTTTGGATTTGTATCCACGGAAATCATTTCTGCCCGATACATAAATTCCTTCTTTGAACAACTCGTCTTCAAAAATCTTTGGGTCTATATAATCACCGGGAACGGAAGAGAGCTCTACCAAATTCCCCGATGGGTCACGAACAAACATTTGTATGGCACCGTCCGGTAGTTGACGTACATTGCCCCACGGTTTTATATCAATGGCACCGAGCTCTTTCATTCTAAAGAATAAGGTATTGATGTCATCTACCTGAACACAGATGTGACCTCTAAACGAATAGGCATCTTCCCACTCGGTTAAATGTAATTGTTGCTCCTCGTTGAATTTAAAAAATGCGGTGGGATAATCAAATAAGAATGCGGGTATGGCTTCCAAACCGAGTTCTTCCTCGTAAAATTTACAAGCTTCTTCTAAATTGCTTACCACTAGTGCAACGTGATTAATATGTACTGCCTTTGCCATAGTTTATTGTTTAAAGTCTTTTACAAAATCCCAATTAGGGGTTAAACCGAGTCCGGGTTTGTTGGGTGCATTGAGCATACCTTCATTATCCACCGTAATTTGTTCCTCTACCAAATCATACATCATAGGGTTACCGCCCAACGAAAACTCTATTACATTGGCAGAAGGGGAAGCGAATGCCACCGAAAGTCCCGCCATAAATGAAAATGCTGATCCCCAACAATGCGGTGCCAATTCCAATTGATAGGTATGTGCCAATTGTGAAACCCGCATGGCTTCTGTAATACCGCCAATTATGGCGCAATCTGGTTGTAACACATCTAACGCACGTTCGGCTATTAAATCGCGAACATCAAAAGCGGTGTACTCACTTTCACCAGCGGCAATGGGTATAAAGGTATTTGCGCGAACTTCCGCGGTACCTATTTTATTATCTGGACTAATAGGTTCTTCAAACCAATATAAGTTGCAGTCTTCTACACCCTTTGTAAACTGCTTGGCTTCGGGTACGCTAAAAGTACCATGGGCATCGGTCATTAACTTTATGTGATCGGGCAAGGCTTCACGTGCTGCTTGAACTCTTTTTACACTTTCGGCAACGGTTTGATCCATTATACCAACACGCATTTTTACACCGCTAAACCCTTTTTGGGTATACCCCAACAGTTGTTCGCCAATAGCATCGGCTTTTGCCCAACCACCACTGGCGTATGCTGGCATTTTATCGCGACAGCTACCACCCAACAATTCTACCACAGGAGCTTTTAAAGCCTTTCCTTTAATGTCCCACAGTGCGGTGTCTATTCCGCTCATGGCAGAAATGGTCAATCCCCTTCTTCCTAAAATGGGAAATTTACGACCTCTTGATAGGGAATAATGATCTCGTGTGCCGTTGTATACGTGTTCCCAAATACGGGAAATATTTCGGGCATCCTTACCTATTAATTGTGGTTTTAGTTCGTTTTCTATGCAGCTGACTATAGAGGCACAAGACCCGGAAGAACCTACAGCTGCCTTTGCTTCGCCAAAACCTTGTAACCCAGTATCGGTAGTTACCACTACCAAGGTCATATCAAAATTTGTCAATAGACCATAATCTGAAAAATGTTGCTTTTCTTTTGGTATTGGACAGCGTAACCAAAACGCTTCTATATTGGTGATTTTCATTTAATAAGCTCTTTTAGGGTGTCTATGGATTTTTTGGTCAGCATGGTGTAAAACTCATCGGTAACGGCTGAACTACCGTGATCTTCTAAGAATTTCTTTTGTTCTGCAGTGAGTCCCTCAGGATTTGTTTCTATGGAATTAGGATACGGATTGGCAGGTGTTCTATCTAACGGGGAACAAAATTCTACTGATAGCACCTTGTCATATTCAATCTCTTTTAACGTATTTATGATTTTAGTCCAGTTGAGGTGCCCCATGCCCGGTGCCATTCTATTATTATCGGCAACGTGAAAATTTACCAAACGCTTGCCTACTTTTTTAATGGTGTCAAACATATTGACCTCCTCTAAATTCATATGAAATGTATCTAGGCAAACTCCACAATTAGGACCAACAGCTTCTGCAAGTGCCAATGCCTGTTCGCCCCTGTTGATAAAATAGGTCTCAAAACGGTTAATGGGCTCAATGCCTATTTGTAAACCGTGGTCTTCGGTATATTTATAAATTTCTTTAATGCCTTCTACCGCCCATTCCCATTCTTCTTCAGGTCTGGCATCGGGGACAATTTTGCCTACGGTTGCCGGCACTAAAGAAATGACTTTACCGCCCAATTCATATACCATTTTGGCAACATCCTTTACGTATTGTATAGACATTTTTCTTTGCGCGGGATCTTTAGCAAGTAAATTACGTTGTTCTAACATAAGTGTTACAGATCCCCAACATTTAATTCCGTAGAGGTCTAAAAGTAACTGAGCTTTTTTTATATCGTAATTCTCTGGGGTTCCTTGTATTTCTATATGCGTGTAATCTAATTTGTTGATCCTATTGAGTGTGTGTTCTAAAGTCTCGGCACGCATCCAATTATGTATGGCTAATTCCATGGCTAGGCAGATTTGTTTTGATTATCCTATAAATTCTATTTTTCTATGGGCACCATCGCAAAACGGTTTGTTTTCAGATGCGCCACAACGACAAAAACCTGTGGTACCTTCTTTAGTTACAATTTCACCTGAGGCCAATTGTATTTCTAGGTTTCCTTTAACTTTTAAAGGACCGTTGTTGGCTACAATAATAGTGGTGACGCATTGGTCATTTGATTTGTTTTCTTCCATTTGTAAGTTGTTGATTTTAGAATTTTTAAGTTAGGAAAAAAATGATTCTTTTAAGAAGATAATTGGAACTGGTTTGTAAAACAGTACTCTTTTAAGCCACAATAGCTTTTGAGAAGGTTTATGTTACTTTGGATTGTAGGGTGAGCCTATACATCAATGCTTTGTAAGGTATCTTAATCTGGTAAAATGTTCTCAAAACTTAGGGTGAACTTAGTGCCTTTGTTGATTTCGCTTTCGCATATTATTTTTCCACCATTCATTTCTGCAAAATCTTTTGTAATCAAAAGCCCAAAACCGGTACCGACTTCACCTTTGGTGCCTTTTTTGGTTTGGGGACAATGTTCGTTTTTTGAATTGAACCAATCTACTTGCATACCTGTTCCAAAATCTTCAACGATGATGTCAATTGTATCGGAGTTACATTTTGAAGAGAACATAATTTTTTGACCGTGTTCACTGAACTTTATAGCATTTGATAAAAGGTTACGCAGCATAACCTTTAACATATTCTGGTCTATGTAAATAACGGGACATAAAACTTCTTGTTCTATAGTTATATTTTTATCAAGTGCAGCCCGTTCAAATTCCTTTATGATAGTAATGAAAATTGCATTTAAATCACATTGTTCTTTATGTACCCTAACACCTTCTAGTTGTTTGTAAGACCAGTCTAACAAAGTGTTGATCATTGATACCCTGTCATTGACATCACTTTTTAATTTGGATGTAATTTCCTTTAATGGACTATCTGATAATTTATCTTCTATCAATTCAATTAAGGTACTAACATTGTTCAGTGGTCCTCTTACATCATGTGTAAGCAAGGAGAATAGTTTGTTTTTTAATTTATTTACTGTTTCAAGTTCTTTATTTTGAATTTCAAGTTCCTTTTTGGCTAATTGTAATTGTTTGGTTTGCACATCAACTTCATATTCTAATCTATTATTGGCCTCTACCTGTATTCTCTTATTTTCATCTTGAATAGATTTGAATTTGAAACCCATTAATATGGAGAAAAGTATGATCTGTAAGGTTATTAAAATTGAGGTGATTAATAATATATAGTCAGTTTTGATATTGAAAAAATAACTTAACAACCAGGTAATTACGTATAAGATCGAGGCTAAAAGGTAAGGTGTGTAGGAATAGAGGTAGTATTTATTGAATTTTTCTGCATGAAATAATTTAACTCCTGAGATGATATTTAATATCATGGTTGCCAATGCGGTAAAAGCGGCTAATAATTCTAGAAGTTTGCTAAAGGTATTGTAGCCAGCGATAATGATGTTAAGAATATGAATAATGGTTAAGGCAATTGTTGTTACAATTAGAAATTTATAGGTTTTGTTTAACCTTGGTGTCTTATACTGGTTTATGGTAAGATAATTCCTTGTAAAGATTAAAAACCCAAAGGTGGTAACCATAGCCGTGATCAACGATGTATTTTGAACTAGTAGAGAAAAGCTCTTATCTGCATCGAACAGCAATAAATAGAGCGTAAAATGAGCGGTTAAGCCTATTAATATAACACAGTAGTAAAGTAATGCCTTATACCTTAGAATTATGTAAAGTAATATGTGATAGATTGCAAAAACACCAAATATTGCCGTAAAAATAAAGGTTTCAAAATATTGATAATCAATAACGTTCATAAGTGTAATAGGTGTATTAGGTGATACAAAAAGAAGTTTTCATTGTAACTTCTAGCCTATACTATTCCAGAACATGTAGAATATAGGTTTTCAAAATGGTCGGTTTACTTATTTCTATGTTTAAAATAGATAAAAAAGCTAATTTAATTAAACAATATTCATGTTTTAGCATTAAAAAGCATGTTAATGATAGTTATTTAACAAAAATCTTTACTAGTCGTAATTTTATAGTTAGCTAAGATTTAAATTGTACTGTTTATATTTATATAATGACAGCGTTAGAACAGCAACTTAAAAATCCGGTGTGGTATTCCTTAAATGAAACTCACAAAAAATTTGCGGTTAAGTATAAGGAAGTATTATTTTATGATCAAGAAGTGTGCACATTTGGTGCATTTTTTGATGAAGATAGAACCACTGCCGCTTCAAACCAATACCTTAAAACTACCGATAGTTTTTTCTTTGTATCAGAAAATAAAACTCCAAAAGTTGATAGTGCCAATGTTTCTTTGGAAAAGAAAATAGATGGTTGTCAAATGGTTCTGAATGAGTTGTCAGATGTTTTTATCACTGAGGAAATTGTTTTATTGGGAGATGAACATATCAATGAAATATATGATTTGGTTTGGTTGGTAATGCCCGGATATTACAGAAGAAGAACTTTTGAAATGGGTAATTACTACGGTATTTTTAAGGAAGGTAAATTGGTTTCAATAACAGGTCAACGAATGCAAACAGATCTTTTTATTGAGGTTAGTGCCGTTGTCACCCATCCGGATTTTACGAGACGAGGACTTGCAAAACAACTAATTGCACATACAACAAAGGAGATTCTAAAAGAGAATAAGAAGCCCATTCTTCACACCAATAAGGGTAACTCTGCAATACCTCTGTATGAAAAATTAGGATATACTTTAACTAGAGATATGAATTGGTGGTTATATCGTAGAAAATAATATAACTCTTCTGTGTTTTGTAAATTACTGTAAATCAATAATAAAAACGTTTATAAACGAATGTAAACGACAACAAACGATAGTAAGCGTTTACATACCGAATAAAATTTTAATGCTGTTCTAGGTTTGCGGTGTTGGGCTATAGTAGCTTGATAGTATGAACTGTTAAACCATTAAATTTTAGTAAGATGAACGCATTAAAGAACAAAGTACAGTTGATTGGACATTTAGGGCAAGACCCAGAAATTGTAAACTTGGAAGGAGGCAACAAATTGGCAAAATTTTCCATTGCTACCACAGACAGTTACAAAAATGCAAACGGAGAAAAAGTAGACGATACCCAATGGCATAATATTGTAGCGTGGGGTAAGACTGCTGAAATCGTAGAGAATTATTTGATAAAAGGCAAACAGGTTGCTATAGAGGGAAAGTTAACCCATCGCTCTTATGAAACCAAAGAAGGTGATAAAAGATATATTACCGAAGTTAGATGTAATGAGCTGTTGATGTTAGGAAAGTAATAATTACTATCAGGTCTTTGGACTGTGCTAAAAACGGGTTGACACATAACTGGATATTAGGAGTTAATTATGTGTAAAGTTCAGTTGGCACCATTAAATCGGCTTTATAAATGTAGATGAATGCAAGTCTTAGTACAGTCGAAGACCTTTTTGGTATTCAAACTTCTTATTTTTGCAAAACATGATAACACAAGAGCAAGAGTTACTTCCCTTATTAAAGAAATATTTTGGTTATGATTCCTTTAAACCGAATCAGCTATCAATTATTGAAGATGCATTGCAACAAAAAGATGTATTGGCGATAATGCCAACAGGTGGTGGTAAATCCCTTTGCTATCAATTAACGGCTCTGGCACTTGAAGGTACCGCAATTGTGATTTCACCACTTATAGCGTTAATGAAAGATCAGGTGGATGTGCTTAAAGCTAACGGTATAGCTGCAGAGTACTACAACAGCTCTCAGTCTGTAGAAACACAACAAGAAATTCTTGGAAAGTTAGAGAGAGGAGAGTTGAAACTATTTTACGTTGCTCCTGAAAGTTTAGGCTTCTTTAATAACATTCTCGGGAACTTAAAAATAAGTCTTTTCGCAGTTGATGAGGCACATTGTATCTCTTCATGGGGACATGATTTTAGACCGGCTTATACTCAGCTCGGCGGATTGAAAAGAAGGTTTTCTAATATTCCTTTTATGGCTCTTACCGCAACTGCCGATAAGACTACACAAGATGACATTGTTGATCAATTAAGTATTCCGAATGCCAATCGCCATTTAGCTTCTTTTAATAGACCTAACCTGTATCTGGATGTAAAACCTGCCCAAGATAGAATAAAGCATATATTAGAATTTTTAGAGGAGCGTCCTTTTGAAAGCGGTATTATCTATTGCCTTAGCCGTAAAAGTACCGAGGCTATTGCAGAGAAATTGCGCAATGCGGGTTTTAAGGCCAAAGCTTACCATGCAGGTATGTCTTCAGATGAGCGATCATTGGTGCAAGAAGAATTTATTACGGACAAAGTACCGATCATTGCAGCCACAATTGCATTTGGTATGGGTATAGACAAAAGTAATGTGCGTTGGGTCATACATTATAATTTACCTAAAAATATAGAAGGGTATTATCAAGAGATTGGTCGTGGTGGTAGGGACGGACTGCCAGCACATGCCTTGTTGTTCTATAGTTTTGCAGATGTAGCGCAATTACGAAGGTTTATAACCCAAAGTGAAAATGCAGATGTTGAATATGCTAAATTAGAGCGCATGCAACAGTTTGCCGAAGCCTTAAGTTGCCGTAGGATTGCATTGTTGAACTATTTTGGAGAACAAGTTACCCAAGGTTGTGGTAATTGTGATGTATGTACCGCACCGCCTGCTTATTTTGATGCTACGGTATTGGCTCAAAAAGTATGTTCCGGAGTTGCCAGACTAAAGGAGCGTGAGCCTATGGGTATGGTGATTGATGTTTTAAGAGGGGCAAAAAACGCACAGGTATTAGAGAAGGGATATCAGCATATAAAAACCTATGGTGCCGTAACAGATGTTGCATGGTTAGATTTACAGCAGTATGTAATTCAAATGTTGAACCAAGGTATTTTGGAAATCAACTTTAGGGAAGGGGCTAGGATCGGGTTAACACCTTTGGCAAACGAAGTTTTGTTTTCCGGTAAAAAAATACAATTGGCCGTTTTACAAAAAGCCGTGGAAAAGAAAAAGGCACCATCCAAATCAAGAGTGAAGAAAACCGATTTATTCGAAAAACTACGATTGCTTAGGCAACAGATCGCAACAGAACAGAATGTTCCTGCTTATGTAGTTTTTGGTGACGCCAGTTTAAAAGATATGGAAGCCAAGTTACCTAAGAACGAAACGGAATTTATGGAGGTGTCCGGAGTAGGGCAGGCGAAATTGGAGAAGTATGCAGATGTGTTTTTGCAGGAAATTAAAAAGCATGTAGGCACTAAAAAATCTAAAAAGAAAACTCACGATCAAACTTTTGAATTGTTTTCTGACGGATTATCGGTTTCTGAGATAGCCACGCAAAGAAACCTATCTGAAAACACCATTTACGGACATTTAATGAAAAAACATGCCGAAGGTGAGGAGCTAGATTTAGATCAGTTTGTTGACGCTAAAGAAATGGCACAAATAGAAAAAGCCAAATCAGAATTAACCGATGCTACAGGGTTGAAAGATTATTTTGAATACTTTGAAGAAAAAGTGCCTTATTGGAAAATTAAGTTTGCGTTGTATATGTTGGATGACTGACTTTAATAGTACTATGCTTCAGATTATCGGTCGATATATAAATAGCCTTGTATTGAAAATTCTCCTCCATTTACAGCTGCTATATAGTAATAAATACCTTGGGCTAAACCTGCATCTCTATCTAAAGCAGATATTGTTTTTCCGGTATTTCCATCAAATTCATCGGTATAATTTTGTGCTTCAAAAACAAGTAATCCATTTCTATCGTAAATATGGAGTACGTTATTTTCATAATCCGCTAGTTCTTCAATAATAAACTTGTCGTTTATACCATCACCATTCGGACTAAGCATATAATGATAACTGTTTAGTGGAATTTCTGGTTGTTCGTTTTCATTTTGGTTAAAAATTCCAAAAGTAATTGCGGCGTAATCATTGGGTATAAAAGGTTCTGAGCTTAAAAATCCACTGTTCAAGTCGCCTGTATTCCCTCTGCCTCCTAAGCTTTTCCATTGAGATGTAGAAATATGATAACCAACTATTTCAATGTCATTGATATCATCGGTAATTCTTTCTATGCTGCTACGTTCATTCCAATCAATTGTTATTGAAACTTGGTGAGCTCCTTTTAGTATCCAAAATTCGTTAGTGTTGATCTGTGCTATTTCTTCATTACTATAAAACGGATGGTTCTTTGTAGAATCTTC
This sequence comes from Maribacter sp. UBA3344, assembly GCF_002362375.1. NCBI lineage: Bacteria > Pseudomonadati > Bacteroidota > Flavobacteriia > Flavobacteriales > Flavobacteriaceae > Maribacter > Maribacter sp. UBA3344. The sequence goes on from NZ_DERI01000021.1 coordinate 237,768, forward strand.
AAATATATAGCAGGCCATATATTTAAGATTCAATAGCGTACTTTCAACAGAGATGGGTCTTAAAAAGATATTGTCTCCTGTAGGAAATATAAAGTGTTCTTGAACATTAGCTTTAACAAAACCATTCATTTTAGAAAAATCAGATGATCCGGTTGAAAAAGACATTTGGCTGAATTCCAAATAGTTGATGCTATCTGTTTTTGTGGTTTCTAAATCTCCTAAAATAAAATTTACATTATTGCTGATTGTAACAGGTACATTTAATAATATGCTTGAAGCATTTGCTATTTCTAAATCATAGAGTTTTGGTTCTACGTTTCCTGAAATATGATAAGAACTTTCTCCGTACAGTCCAACTAATCCACTATTACTAAAAAAAAAGCCGTCATTTATTATTGGTCCAAAAAATCCCACTTGCCCATTAGTATGAACTTCAAAATCTCCATGGTTTCTCATTTTTTGTCCTTGTAATTGCATGGCAGTTACTAAGAATAGCAATATAAATGGGTATGTAAAATTTTTATATTTCATAAAATGGGATGTTAGAAGAATGAACTTTAAAGTGATCTTTTCAATTTTAACTCTGCATTTAAAACTTGAGATATACCAGTTGAAGCTAAACTTCTAGACATTCTTAATTCAATAACATCGTTGCCATTACTTGTATATTCAAAAAATCTACTCGTTGGGGCAGAGGTAATGTTTAGAACTTTTGGCCAAAGGTTCAATACTGGAGTAACTCGTGTACCATTTACATAAATAGCGAATCTGTTTTTAAATATTCCCAATGTCTCTAAAATTTCCCATTGGATTTCCCCTACATATTTTGCTCCTGGGATATTACTTAATACGGGATTAAAGGTATGTGCCACTATACTCAATTCAACTGTGTCTGCGTTAAGAAGGCTTGAAGTGCTAAAAGTAGTTGACTGGGTTAGTATTTCTATTTGCAGATATGATATTAACGCAGAGGTGCTTAAGGTTGTAATGGCATCTGCATTGTCTAAATTCTGAACAATTGCTGATGCGCCATCAGTTCCTTCAAGACTAGTAAGCCATTCCGATTCTGTTCCGGAGTATCCATTGTTCACTGCAATCTGGTAAGCGCTAAGTCCGTCAGCGCCTGTAGCTCCGTCGTTTCCGTCATTACCATCTGCACCTTCAATGCTAGTAAGCCATTCCGATTCCGTTCCGGAGAATCCGTTGTTCACCGCGACTTGGTAAGCGCTAAGTCCGTCAGCGCCTGCAGCCCCTGTAGCACCATCATTTCCGTCAGCACCATCTGCACCTTCGAGACTGGTAAGCCATTCCGGTTCCGTTCCCGAGAACCCGTTGTTCACTGCAATTTGGTAAGTGCTAAGTCCGTCTTCGCCTGCAGCACCTGCTGCTCCGGTTGCACCTGTAGCTCCGTCGTTTCCGTCTGTACCTTCGAGACTGGTAAGCCATTCCGATTCCGTTCCCGAAAACCCGTTGTTCACTGCAATTTGG
>NZ_DERI01000003.1:0-126968 GCF_002362375.1 Maribacter sp. UBA3344
CCGGGAACGGTCTATTACGATAACTTTAAAATAGAAAAGATAAATACGACTACTTCGAAAATTATTGTAGCATCAAAACCCAATACATTTGATCTATATCCTAACCCTAGTTTTGATATTGTTACATTGAATAATTTAGATGAAGTTCAAATAAAAGAAATTTATATTTACGATATCTCAGGAAGATTAATTAAAAATATTAAACCTAAAATATCACAAGCAGATTTAAATGTGACAATAGATTTATATGATTTTACCGAAGGATACTACATCATTAATATTCTTGATGTAAATGGTGAGAGATATCAAAAAGAACTTTTAATTAAATAATACTATTTAAAACTATAAATGGTCTTAGTGATGATTGGGAATAATAAATCTAGTAAAGAAGTAGTGACCGTTATTTTTTTCAATTGATTTATATGATGAATGGAGTGTGTGTCACTTGCAATAAAATCAATTAAATTTTCCTTGATTAAATGAATTGCTACTTTGTTTACATCTTTACCATAATAATTGCTTAAGGAGAGCATATTTAATTGGAAAAATACACCCTTATTCTTTATTTTATCTAATGCTTTTAGTTTGTTATGAAAATACACATAACGTTCTGGGTGTGCCAATATAGGAGAGTAATTAGAATCTTTTATTTTTTTTATGGCCTCGTTAAAATTAATGGAAGCTTGTAAATATGACATTTCTATTAAAAGATAACTTTTTGCAAGCGGCATAACTTTATGTTCATTTAATATTGTTTCAAATCCTGAATCGATCATATGTTCTGCAGCAGCTTCTATATTGATATGCTCAAGATTATTCATCTTCAAAGCATTTTTCAATAACGATAAAGAACTTTGAATTGTAGACGGATTATTAGGATAATAATTCTCCATGATGTGTGGGGTACAAATAAAATCCTTTACCCCAAATTCATTAAAACCTTTTATTAATTCAATGGAATCTTCAACAGTTTTTGCTCCATCATCTATGCCTGGTAAAATATGATTATGTATATCAATAAAACCTTCAAGATGATCAATTAGAAAATGTTTTTTGGAAAAAAAGCTGAACATAGTTAAAATTAAAATTTAGTTACTTCGATACAGGAATTGTAATATCAATAAATATAGTGTCTCAGGTGAATTGAGGTACAATATGTATTGAAAAGTGTACGGAAATTAGCATAATTGCATTTAGATAAGGTAAAATTAAGTAATCACCCTTAATTTACCTAAGTATGCAATCTACGTTCTATTTTAATTCTATGTGTGCTTATTTTATTGTTTATAGCACTCAATAGACTTTCTAACACTACCATGCTCTAATAATAATGATTTTGCAAGACTTTCATTTATTCCTAATTCTTCCATTATCATTTTAGTTCCGCGATCTACTAGTTTATTGTTAGATAGTTGCATGTCTACCATTTTATTTCCTTTAACTCTACCAAGGTTAATCATAATTGAAGTAGAAATCATATTTAAAGCCAGCTTTTGGGCTGTACCTGCTTTCATTCTCGTGCTGCCAGTAACAAACTCTGGACCTACAACTAGTTCCATAGGGCAGGTTGCAATTTCTGATACTAAAGAATTTTGATTGCATGAAATACTCCCTGTAAGCACGTTATTGTCTTTAGCTGCTTTAAGTCCTCCAATAACATAAGGTGTAGATCCAGATGCTGCTATACCTAACAAAACATCGTTTTCATTTATTTTATGGACCTCAAGATCTTTCCATGCCATGGCTTCATTATCTTCTGCATTTTCAACGGCTTTTCTTAATGCCTTATCTCCACCGGCTATAAGGCCAATAATCCAATCATCTGAAACTCCAAATGTTGGAGGACATTCGGAGGCATCCAGAACGCCTAATCTGCCGCTGGTGCCTGCTCCTATATAGAATAGTCTACCACCTTTTTTCATTCTAACTAATGTCTGCTCTATAAAATGTTCAATGCTAGGGATAGCTCTTTCTATGGCCAACGGAACGGACTTGTCTTCTTGATTCATGCTAACAAGTAACTCGTTAACGGTCATTTTTTCTAAGTCATCATAATTTGATGATTGTTCTGTAGTGGGTTTAAGTGTATTCATAGTATTATTTTTTAATAAGCAATAACCCTATTACGGTTAAGCTTGCATTGACTGCTATGTTTATAAATCCGAAATCAAAGTTGAATGTGTTTATTGAGAATTGTCCTAGTAGATAAGTTATTATCGGTGCGGATAAGCATATTACAGGAACCCATTTATCTTTTAATTTTATTTTTGAAAACATGCCAAGAAGGTATAATCCTAACAGTGGACCATAGGTGTAACCTGCAACTTTAAATATTAAGGAAATAACATCTCCCTTACTATTGGAAAAGGAAAGTATAATTACGAATATTATGCAGGAGAAAAGTATTATGACTAGATTCTTTAACTGCTTTTTTGTTTTACTTGATTTGTTTGAAATATCTAAAAAATCATAGGTAAAAGAAGTAGTCAATGCGGTAAGTGCGGAATCTACACTAGAGAAAGATGCTGCTATGATGCCTAGGATAAAGAAAATACCCGCTAAAGTACCAAGATGGTTCAGTGCAAGGTTAGGAAAAAGGTTGTCAGTATTTAAAAACAATCCATTTTCGCCCTTAGGTAATAGTATGCCCATTTCATTTGCATAGACATACATTAACACTCCAAGACCCATAAACAGAAATTGTGTCATTGCTAAAATAATACTGTAGGTCAAGGTGTTTTTTTGAGCATCCCAAACATTTTTGCAAGTGAGTGTTTTTTGCATCATGTTTTGATCAAGTCCGATCATAGCAATAGCTACTAAAATTCCTGCTATAAATTGTTTGTAGAAGTTATTTCCAGAATCAGATTCCCAATTGAATATTTTAAAATATTCGTGGGAAGTTATACGTTCAAAGGATTCGGTAATACTAAAGTCTAACGTGTTTATTATTGTATAAATGGTTATTGAGGCACCAAGTATTAAAAATATAGTCTGCATAGTATCTGTCCATACAATGGTTTTAATGCCTGACTTGTTTGTGTAAAGCCACACCAAAATCAAAATAATGATGATGGTTATATAAAAAGGAACATTGAAATAGTCAAAAACTGCATATTGTAGAATTTTGGCGGCTAACATTAAACGTAATGCCGCACCGAAAGATTGAGATACCAGAAAAAACAATGAACCTGTCTTGTATGTATTGTTTCCAAACCTCACTTTGAGAAAGGTGTAAATGGAAACGAGTTGAAGTTTGTAGTATAAAGGAGTTAATACAAAGGCTATAAAGAAATAGCCTACAATGTTTCCGAGTATAAATTGATAAAAATAGAAGTTATTGTTTGCCACCATACCAGGTAAAGACACAAAGGTGACACCGGATAAACCAGCACCAACCATACCGAATGCCACTAAATACCATGGTGATTTTTTGTCGCCAGTAAAAAATGTATCATCACTGTTTTTCTTTGAGGTGAAATATGATATAATCATAAGTACAGCAAAGTAAAAGGCAATAATTAGAATGATTGTTGTAGGTTTCAATTGGTAATTTTAATTAAAAATTAGGGCAGTTTAATAACTGCCCCAATTTAGATAGTGGTTGTTGAATTTAAACTTACTAAGAAGTAGGGTTTGCGGGGGTATTTGTGTTGTTGTCTCTTTCAGAGTTAGGGTAGGGGTAATAGTCCCTGTTTCTTTCGGCATCCGTTTCCGTTGCACCTGGTCTATCAAACCTTCTGCTGTCCTCTAAAGAGAGTCCGGTCAAGTATAATTCTACTCTTCTATTTTTATAAATTTCATCTAGAATTGCAGATTGTTCCAAAGCACCATCATACTCGGGTAGATTTGCACCTAAACCATAAATGTCAGAACTGGATGTTTTGGTTAACACAGCGTTCAATTCTGTTACAGCACTTGTTAAATCATTACTTCTAGCATATGCTTCAGCTTTTATCAGCATTATTTCGCCCGGAAGATATACTGGTATTTCATCTACATTGTCACTCCAAAAACCTACAACCTGGTAATTTGGTGTTTCGGCTTCTAAATCTTCAGCGGTTATATAGAATGGTATTCTCTCGTCATTTTCATCGGGTAATAAATCTGTTGGTAGACCGAATGTTAAATCTTTGGCTTGGGTCACATTTTGTGAGCCAAACCAAAATGCTAAAGGATTAGGGATAGATGCATCATACTCCCAAGTAGATTTTACTGAAAGATCAACATTGTTGGCAGCTGTAATTGCCGCGTCATAATTCCCTGCCATTAAATTAAACCTTGCTAACAGCGCATTAACAGAATTTTCAATATCAACAGAAGTAAAGATATCTGCTGTAATGGAGGTATCTAAACCTGCATCAATATATCCCTTAGCTTCGTTCAAGTCAGCTATTACATCATCTAAAACAGCAGAACGTTCAATAAAATCGGCATCCTCAACAATTTCTAGTGGTATGCTTTCAAAATATTGAATTAGTGTACCGTGAGCCAGCGCTCTATAGAATAGACCGTAGGCTTTTAAAGAACCCGAAACAGAAGTACTTTCGCTAACATTATCAGCAGCATCGATCACTGTAGTAGCTTCCTTTCGGGTTAATAATGCATTGGTCCAAGTGTTGATTAATAATTCATTGCTTCCGCTAACATCATCCCCTCCAAGTAAGATTTCATTTTCACCAAGGTTTCCAGGATTCAATAATCTTAATTCATCAGTATTTAATCCAGAAATATGTGTGCCTGTGTAAATTAATCCGGTTCTTTCTGTACTCCATCTTTGCTGAACACCATTGATAAGGCGTACCAGATTATCTGTGTTGTTGACTACATCTGGTTCTAATGTAGAATTAGGATCCAAATATTCAGTATTACAAGACGTGGTTGCAATGAGCAATGTGATAGCTATTGTTTTTACTATATTTTTCATATCTGTCTTTTTAGAAGTTAGCGCTTAGTGATAATGAGATTGTCATTGGAATTGGCACGTTACCAAAATTCACTGAGCGCAATAAGTTTGATTGCCCTCCAGCATTTGTTTCAGGGTCATAGCTAAAGAATTTGTCAAAAGAAACAAGGTTTCTTCCAATCAATGAAAGTCTTACATTTTCTAAACTAGAGTTGAACAATGACGGAAATTCATAACCTAAAGAAACTTCTCTAAGTTTAACAAAAGAACCATCTTCAATTCTGAATTCTTCAATAGGATAAATGCCAGCGATATATCCTCTAGGTAACTCTCCTGTTAATTCTTGCGCTGCTAATTGACCAACACCTACACCTTGTCTGGTTCTTTTGTCAGCATCAAAGACATCAAAGCCCTGTACCGCTTCCCAAAGCATACTGAAATTGAAATTCTTGTATGTAAGGTCAGTCCCAATTCCAAGGATGTAATCTGGATTAGGGTCACCAATAACTTTTCTTAAAACATCTCCAGTCGGTTGTCCGTCTGCATCACGCTGTGGTGTATTGGTTGTAAGATCACCTCTTTCTTGTTGAGGAACCCCAACCGGACTTCCGTCTGTAGATTCACCTGTTAATATTAATTCGCCATTGTCATCTGTAGCATAGTAAGTACCATAGAATACGCCCAGAGCTTCACCTTCTCTTACAATTGGCGGAGCACCGGTTACACTTTCAATAGTAATATCGCCACCTACCGTGCTTAGTACCTTGTTTCTATTACTACTATAGTTGAAATTAAGATCCCATGTTAAATCATCAGTTTTAATAGGTGTTATTTTTGCATAAAGCTCAATACCGTTATTACGCATTGTACCAACATTTTCTGTTCTTGTTGAACCACCTAATGAAGGTGCCAATACACGACTTACAATTAAGTCTTCAATGTTTTGACGGTAATAGGTAAATAATAATGATGCCCTGTTGTTAAAGAAACTTAAGTCTGTACCTATTTCAAATTCTTTTGTACGCTCAGGCTTTAATCCTTCGTTACCCAATCTGGTATTTTGTTGTAATGTTGAGGAGCCTAGGTAATCATTTGAGGTATAGCTACCATATCTTTCGTAAGGACTTATTGCGGTTAAGTTACCGGCTTCACCGTATGATGCTCTTAATCTTGCGGAATTCAAGAAACTTTCCGTATTCCAAAATGGCTCATTTGAAAGAACGTATGATCCAGAAACTTTTGGATAGAAATTAGATCTTTCGTCAACATCAAAATTTGTAGCTCCATCAATTCTACCGGCTAGTGTTAAAAACAGTTTGTTATCCCATGATAAGGTCTCTTGTAAAAAGAATCCGTAAATATCCAAGTTGGTGTCAATTGGTTGTGTTTGTAATGGAATAGTAGGTTCATTATTGCTATCCAACCCTCTTCCTTGAGTTCCTTCAAAAGAAAGTTCACTACTTTGAAAACTATATCCTGCAGTTGTAACCGAATTTAATTTATCCGTAATATTGGTGTTGTATGCCATGTTAATGTCATAGTTCCAATTAAAAACTTTAGCCTCTGCGCTACCAATGTATCCATCATCATAATACGCAGGGTTTACATTTTCATAAGGATAAACTGGTATATAGATGTTACCTTTTTGATTGTAAGTGTCAACACCAATTATTTGATCTATAGATAACTTTTCTGTGGGCTTAATTTTAAGATGTAGATTAGGGATAAAGTGATTTACATCTTGAGTAATATCAAAAGTTTCAATAATAGTCAATGGATTTACTCTGGTGTTTTCTACAGCCATTAAATTCCCGTTAGCATCTCTTTGAGTGATGTCGAATGTGTTGTTGGTTATATTTATAGAGTTGATAGGACTCCAAAAAACATTACCATCTGGTTTTTCATCAGACTTACTATTTGCATAGTATAATCCTAGGTCATAAGACATCCAATCGGTTACTTTATGATTAAAATTAACTCTTGCAGAAAATCTATCGAACTTGGTGTTTTTGATAATACCTTCGTTGGTCAAATAGCCAATAGAAGCCATATAGCCCATTTTTTCATTACCACCTTTTGTTGAGAAATAATTGTCGCTACCGAAGCCGGTCTGGAAAATCTCATCTTGATAATCATATCTAGTAGTTTCAAACTTATCGGTTGATAAATTTCTATAGGTGGTAAGAGCATTTCCGTCATTTGGGTCAAAACCAAAAATTGGCCATAACCTACCAGAAAGATCACTGTTAGGTACAGTTTCAAATTCTTCTCCTATGAGGTTTAAATCTAGTTTCTTACGAATTGTATTTACGCTGAAAGTAGATTTAAAATAAAATTCTGGTCCGTCTTCATAATTGCCACCTTTTTTTGTTGTTATTACCACAACACCGTTGGATGCTCTAGAACCGTAAATGGCAGCAGCGGCAGCACCATTTAAGATGTTGACATTTTCAATATCGTTGGGATTAATGTCTACCATTCTATTTTGTCCTGGTGCAGCATCGCCCGCATCTACATTTAAGTTGGTAACATTGGTAGTTAAGTTACTGGTGATTACTCCGTCAACTACGTATAAAGGTTCTGAAGATCCTTTGATTGTACTTGGTCCTCTAAGTCTAATAGAAAAACCACCGGCGGGATCACCTGAATTTTGTGTTATTTGTGCACCAGGAACTTTACCTTGTAGGGATGTCGTGATATTTGCAGGTGAAGCTTTTACTAACTCTACCGACTTTACGGTAGTAATGGCGTTACCCAATTTTTTTCTAGACTGGGTAACAGATGAACCCACTAGAACTACTTCGTCTAAAGCATTTGAATCTTCCATCAATGTTATATTGATAGTTTGATTCATGCCCGTTAAAGCAATTTCTTCTGTTTTGTAACCAATGTAACTAATAACTAGTGTTTTGCTATTAGAGTTAGAAAGCTGTATGCTGAAATTACCATCAAAATCAGTGGAAGCCCCCGTAGTGGTTCCTTTTAACAAGATGGTAGCGCCTGGCAACGGAAGGCCGTCTTCGGCAATAACAGTACCTGAGACTGTTGAAGTTTGTGCATAAGTACTGAGTGAAAATAGCATCAGCAAGAGCACCGAGAGAACATGATAGGTTTTCTTCATAATATTAGTTTTAAGTAGTTGTGCTAACAAACCTAGCAGAATATTTTATGTTTTGCAATATTTTATTGCAACAAAGCAATTAAATCTAGAAATATTTATTGTATTCTAAAATTAAGTATATGTTTTGCAGTATTTTGTTGCAAATGTTAGTTGTTTATTATTAATTTGATATCCTTGTAATAGTTTTTAAAGAATATATTTTGCAAAAAACCGATAGACATCAAGTAATAGTAGAAGAGGTTCAATTACATAATAGGGTGTTATTGACAGATTTAGCCAACATTCTAAATGTGTCAATGGATACCGTTAGGCGAGATATAAAAGAGCTTGATGAGTTAAAGAAATTGCGAAAAGTTCATGGAGGAGCAATCTCTAATGGCTTCAATACCTATTCCGATCGGTCAAAGGAGATTTTTGAACAGGATAGTAAAGTGAAGATTGCAAAAAAAGGCATCTCTCTTTTAAAGAATGGTGATGTTGTTCTTATAAGTGGGGGGTCAACCAACTTGGAGCTTGCTAAACTTATTCCTAGAAAAATGGACCTTACCTTTTTTACGCCAAGTTTACCTATGGCAATTGAACTTTTGAATAATAAAACTCATCATCATGAAGTATACATAATAGGAGGTAAGCTGTCAAAGGAATCCCAATTGGTTACCGGTGGATTGTCAATTAATAGTTTAACGGATATTTCTGTGGATGTTTGTTTTTTAGGTACTGGATATTTGGATAGTGAAAAAGGTATTACGGAAACCGATTTGGAAATTGCGCAGTTAAAGAAGGCTATGATAGATTCATCTAAAAGATTGGTGGCTTTAACCATCAGTAAAAAGTTAAATACTGTAAGTCGTTTTAAAATATGTGAAATTAATACACTAACTGATTTAGTCACAGAGCTAGAGCCCTCTGCCAAGATTTTGGAATCCTACAGGAGTAAAGGGGTTAATCTGGTATAATCTTAGAAACTACTATTTATTATAACTTTTCAGTTCTTCCTTTTAATTGTATTGACTTTTATACTCCACAATAACTAATAGTGTTGATTTTGTCAATGTCGAATTTAGTAATTAGCACTTGGCTTTTTTACAGAATAGTAGTTCGATATTTTAATTTGCTGGTTTTTAACACATCAATTAGATGGGCGTTAATAGTTACAGTGGACTTAGCGATGGAAACAGATGGATATTATATTTTTTACCATAAAATATTAGTGATATAATATGGTAAGGCTATTGTTACTTTCGATAAGTATTGAAGATTAATCTAATGGCTTCAAAGAAGGATTTAAGAGTTTTTTAGTTTTATGACTTTATAAAATATAGGACAGTTAATTAATTGGGTTGGTACCCGTTTGGGTACCTTAATTAATGCCAATAATAATTATGATAATTTATGAGTTTGTATAAAAAATTAAATGATGAAAAGATATTTTCTTAATTAGTTTTTTTTGATATAATTTAAGGCTATTCAGCATTTTCTTAATTGAATAATGATAGGTTTAAATTATTCAATAAACTAAATTGATAATGAAATCGTTATACTAATATATCCATAATTACATTATGCTATATGCCTGCATATAAAATTATTATTGTAGAAGATGAACCGTTTTTATCTGATGCTTATAAATTAGTGTTTCGGATATTAAATGAGGACTCGTTTGATAATTCTTATTCGGTATCTACAGCCAATACTTATGAGCAGGGTGTTGCGATTATTCATAAGTGTTCTTTCAACCAAGATGATAATCTTATAGCAATTTTAGATATTAGAATTTTATCGAACGACGGTGGATTTAAAAAAACAGGGGAAGATTTGGCATTGCTGCTAAAGAGTTTACGACCTGATTCTAAGATTATTATTGTGACATCTCTTGTTAAAAAATACTATTATCATTCTATTGTAACCAAAGTTAATCCTCAAGGTTTTTTAATAAAAAGTGAAATGGACTTTAATAAGTTAAAGCTTGCGATTAATAGAATTATAAATGGAGAGACTTATTTTACTAAATCAATTTCTGATTTTTTTCGAAGATCTGCGGTTCTGAATCTACCTATAGATGAATATGATAGAAAATTACTTTTTCATCTCTCAGAAGGGTGTACCATTAAAGAAATGTCAGAAATATTAAATCTATCTATTTCAGGAATAGAATGGAGGCAGCGAAAACTTTCAAGAATTTTTAATCTTGAAAATGTTCGAATTAAAAGTTTGCTACAAAAAGCCACGGAATTTGGATTAATTTGATGTATTTCATCGATTCTAAGGTGCAATCCTTAGAATTGCCAAGGTAAAAACTCATTACTTCGTCTTTTCATATTTCTACATTGTAGGTGTAAATAATTATTTATACCAAAAAATAACTTTTTTAAACAATGTAAAATGAAAAAAATATTACTTCTGTCACTTTTCTTGGTAATTAATATAAAATTCACTTTTTCACAGCATTATGGTGAAGATTTTTTGAACTCTGTGGATGATGTTGAACATTATATTAACGGGGGTCAATTGACCAGAAATAAATCAAAACAAGCCTTTAGAAATATTAAAATTCTTTCCGAAAAGGGAAATGCAGATGCTTTATGTTTAATGGGAGTACTTTATAAAGATGGCATAGGAACAGGAATAAATTTTAATAAAGCACGAAAGTATTTTAAAGAATCTTATGAAGCAGGTAGTGATAAAGGTTCATATAGCCTTGGGTATTTGTATCTAAAAGGATTAGGAAATATTAATCAAGATTACTCCAAAGCAATCAAGTGGTTTGAGAGAAGTAATTACCCCATGGCGAAGCATTGGCTGGCTAAAATGCATTATTTCGGATTGGGATTTTCAGTTGATAGAAATAGGGCTGTTGAAATACTGTCGAATAATCCCATTGGAAATAGTCAGCTCTTATTAAAAAAGTTTCAATATGAAATGTCTATTTCGGAAACTTCTAATAGTTTAAAAATTACTCCTGAAGAGACTTTTGGAGATATACAATTAGTAGACACTAATAATTATTATTCAACAATCAAGGGAAATTGGGTAGGTGAATGGCAATTTTTTGATTGGTCCAACCAAAAATTGAATAGAAGAGTACCATTTGCTATGGAAATATTAGATAATGATACTGGAATTTTAGATGTAAATATAACTGTAGACGATAATGTTTTTAATGGTAAACTTTTACAAGTAAATAATGAATTGATTTTTTCCGACTTGACCGTTGATGTCAAAAAGGAATATACAGATTACATAGATGAGTTACAATTAACTTATCAATTGACTTCCCTTATTTTTAATCTCATTAATACTGAGGAAGAAAGAGTTATTATCGGAGAATTAGAGTCAACGATAATAAATTGGTCTGAACCTTCACCGCCAAGTAGATTAATTCTTAAACAGAAAGAAAGTGAACTGGATATAGATGTTTTGAAGGCTCTATCGGAACAAACGGAGCACTTTATCAAGGTTTATCCAAATCCTTTTAAAGAAGATTTGCTTCTGTATTATTCATTGGAGCATGATTCAGAAATTTCTGTTCAATTGTATGATTATTATAATCCTACTAAAGCGATTAAAACAAAAAATAGAAATCAGAAAAAAGGCGAACGTACTATAACATTAGACGGACTACATGATTTAGAAAAAGGTCTATATCTAGTGAATATGAATGTTGGTTCTGATAGGTATACTAGAATCGTAATCAAGGATTAATATTAAAAGATGACATCATGAAAAATACATATAAACTAATATTTCTATTAACATTTTTAACTGTGTTTTCTTTTAATTCGAAGGCACAGTATAAACAAACACCTTTACAAGAAGTATCTTTTGATAGATATGGAGACCCGATAAGTTCTACAGATGGTGAAACCTATTCTGAGGAACCTTTTAAATTTAAAATTACTTTTTCGGATATGAATGTTCTCTTAGATATGCAAAATGCCATGGCCGCTTATAATCGTGCTAAGGTTGATGAATGGATGAGAAAGCAAGAAAACAATTTTAAAAATGAAATTAATAGGCAATTAGGGACGAATTATTCAAATTTTAAGGATGCTCAAAGGTCTTTTTATAAAGAATATGAGATTGGTGTTAACAAAATTGATGTTGAGTTAAGGGATTTAGTTTCGGACTATAGTGCTGCGAGTAATAGATTAAGTAGGGAACAGCAAGAATTTACGAATGAGTTAAAGATTCTTGGTGATTGGAAGTCGATTCGAAATGATTGTAATCCAATAGGTATTATTGATTGTGGCTCAATTTCACAAGAAGTTGTGAAAGGTGTCAAAATGAGAAACGCTAGTCTTTCGGTATTAAATCAATTAGAAAATGAATCGTTGGATAATTTTTCAAATCATGAATATGATGCCGCATTGCATATAGCATGGGCTCAAGGAATTCAAAACACTTTGAGTACACAAAGTGTTATTGCCGAGATGGCAGAAAACCATATGAACTTTTATGAAAGAAAATCTTTAGAGGATAAAATATTTTATATGACAACTTATTTGATTCAATATCAAAACCGTAATATGTCCGCCTCTCCGTTGTCACCAACTATTACTAAGTATAATCCGCCTATTTATTGGAATAAATCCATCCTTTTGGAAAAAGGTAAATTAGTTGCACCTGTTCCTCCTAAAAAAGCTTTGGTATTTAAACCTGGATATATTTCTAGAAGTTATGATGCTTGTTTAATAAGGCGCGAAGGAACTTATTATTGCAGAATTGAGGAGCAAAAGCTTTATGATTTAAAACAAGAAATAATTGAAGAGCATATAAAGAACTTATACTTATCTGAAGAATTTTTAAAACAGAAAAAACCTGATTATTTCAAACAAATAGTGACTAATCCAAATTCTGGAAGTTCTCGAATACATGAAAATGCTTTTACTATTCAAAATAGTAAAAATCAAACTATAGCTTTTGTTACACCGGATGAGAAATTTTTCTTTTGGAATGGTATTGTTGGGAGTTATTCTAAGAGCGAAATAGGAAATAATTATCGAGATACGTACATGTATTATGTTGAAGATAAGTATCGAAGACAATCTGAACCTATTTCTTGGGGAGTATATTTAGCTGCTGATGACTTAGGAGGTTTTTATTTGGATTTAATAGATAGTCCAAATCAAACTGTGAGCAATTTTGCCAATGGCATTGGAAAAATTATTACTCTGGATTTTGATATAAATAAAACATGGCAGGCAATTGTTGATGCTGATTTAACGGATGTCTCTTATATATCAGCCACGTTAGCTCTAGGTCATCTAGCTGGTCCAAAAGGAGTTGGTGTAATACCCGCATCTGAAACAGGTCAATTACAGCAATTCCTAGCGAGATATGCAAGTAAATCCAGCCCTGCAAAATTAACTTGGCCGCAATTATTTGAATTGTTTAGAAAGGCTAGAGCATTTGAAAAGGCAGTGTCTAATCATTTAGCCTCCTTATATTCTAAAGTAAACGGTTATAAAGTATTCAGTCAAGTTTATGTAAAGGTTGATGGGGCCATTTCTATAGTCGATGATTTAATATATAATACAACAACTCGTAAGTGGATTTTAAACGAGACTAAGTATGGAGTTGGAAATACCTTAAGTAGAAATCAAGAAATAATACAAAATGCAATTAAGAATGGTAAAAAAATTGAAATTCGTAGCAAGGAAGCACTTATTCCTGGACAGATAGGTCAGGGTAGTTATATAACTATATCAGAAATTTTACGTTCACATAGTATTAATGGAAGTATTATATTTGACACTGTTAAATCGACATGGAAGAGCCAAAAATAATTTCTAAGAAAGAAGTGTTAGAGACCATAGGGTTTAGGTTAGAGGATAGCCTAAGATCCTATGGCTTTAAATATATCAAATCAAAGAGCCATCTAATAAAAAAATTTAACGGTGGTTTTTACCGTATTTTATTTACAACATATGATGGTTTTCCTGTTAGCCATCAGGAATTGAATATTCAATTTATAGTTCGTTTAAACGAAATTGAAGAAATTGTATCACGTTTTTATAACGAGCGTTTTAGAAATCCTGAATTCTCAAAATTATCAGATACAATAAATTGTGATTTTAACTGTATAAATAAAGGCGTATTAGAAAATATATTGCCACCTAAGCCTGATTTATGTAAACTTTGTAATAAAGATAATAATCGATATTTTGTTATACATGAGTCTGGTGATATTGATATTGCCGCTGAACAATTAAAAAGTTTTATAAAGTCAAATGGATTAGATTTTTTTGAAAAATTCACGAATACACAGAAATTGAATGAATGGTTCAAGCAAAAACTTCTTAGTTCAGATTACCCTTTAGATTTATTAGAAGTTATGCATTCCTTAATTTTAATGAAAAGAACTAAAGATTCGGATTATGAAAGTATTTTGAAAATATATACTTCACGTTTAAAACCAAATATTGGTTTTGAAGTTGAGACTAACGCAGCTTTTAAAGAAATTATTGACTATCTTAATTAATTATTTAAGTTATATTATTAGTTTCAAGCTAAGTAAAATTTATGAACAAGTCTTTAATAATATTATTTCTGCTGATATATTCTTTGGCATTTGCTCAGGTTAATTCACAAAAAATTTTAGAAGCTTGTGGAAAATGTGAACTAAATTGTCAAATAATAAAATCTGATTCAACTCTTGAAACTTTTGAGTTAAGTTTTTCTAATAGATTTTTGGAAACAGGAGAAAAGTTTAGTATAACCATGATAAATAATATTAAACCTGTTGATAATGAATTTGAAATTAACAATTTAATATGTAATTTATTTTATAATTCAACAGATATTTTGAGTAGTGTACAAAATGTTTCTGAATATGATAGTGATATTATTTTTAGTATATTTTTTATTAAAAATAATAACCTTGGTGCTAGAAAAGATATTCATGCGGTATTAAAAATTTGTGGTCAAAGTTATATTTTTAGTTATTTTGGGTATTTCAGTATTGATGATAAGGTTTTTATTGATTTTAAATGTATGTATCATGAATTTAGTAACTTTTTATGTTTATGAATTCAATTTTTATTTGAATTGTCTGTAATAATATTTTGACTACGATTCAATTAAATTCCTTTTAAATCTATAAAAGATTTAATAAATGCTTGTTTTTAATGTATTCTAAAGCCAATTAATAATTACTGAAAATTTAGCAGCTCATTATTTTAGTATTTTAATGTTGGTCTTTCATGTAGTTTCTGTTATTAGTTATTTGCCGATACAAAAATTAGCGAAAATATTTCCTAACAACTCATCATTAGTTACTTGACCGGTAATCTCACCTAAATGATAAAGTGCTTCGCGAACGTCAATGGCCATTAAATCACTAGAAATTTCTGCTTTCATCCCAAACTGCACTTTTTCTATTTCTTCTAAAGCTTTTAATAGGGAGTTGTAATGGCGGGTATTGGTGACAATGGTTTCATTATTTCTGAGCGCTCCTGTATTTACAAATTCCAGTAGGCTGTTTTGTAAATCTTCTACACCTTCACCTGTTTTTGCGGATAGGTATTTTACTTCGTCTAAATGAGATGCAATTTTTTCCTTATCCGTTTCAGAAAGGGTATCGGCTTTATTTACTAGAAGAACCAAGGGCTTTAACGGATTCTTATTTTTTATTTTTTCAAAATCGATTACTGTATTTTTTAACTTTTGGTCATTTACCAGAAGTTTTGATCCATCAACGAGTAATAAAATAACTTGTGCTTGTTCAATTTTTTCAAAGGTTTTTTTAATCCCCATTCCTTCCACAACATCTTCGGTTTCCCTAATTCCGGCAGTATCAATAAATCGAAATCCTATGCCACCAATAGAAATTTCGTCTTCTATGGTGTCTCTGGTGGTTCCTGCTATATCGGACACCAAGGCACGCTCTTCATTTAAAAATGCATTCAATAGTGTAGATTTACCCACATTTGGCTCACCTACAATGGCAACAGGTATTCCGTTTTTTATCACATTGCCAACAGCAAAAGAGTCAATCAATCCTTGAAGTACCTTTTGAATTCTGGCCAATAATTCTTTGAACGCGGTACGATCGGCAAATTCTACATCTTCTTCTGAAAAATCGAGTTCTAATTCTATTAATGAGGCAAAATTGAGAAGCTCTGTACGTAAATGTTTTATTTCATTGCTGAAACCCCCGCGCATTTGTTGCATGGCAATTTGATGGCTTGCTGCATTATCACTAGAAATAAGATCAGCTACTGCTTCTGCCTGACTAAGATCCATTTTTCCGTTAAGAAAGGCACGCAACGTAAATTCTCCAGGGTCTGCGGTTTTGCAACCATTTCTAAGAAACAATTGAATGATCTGCTGCTGAATATATGGGGAGCCGTGACAAGATATTTCTATGACGTTTTCGCCTGTGTATGAATGCGGATCTTTAAAAATAGAAACAAGGGCTTGATCCATAACATTTTCACCATCCATGATATAACCTAAATGAATGGTATGACTCTTTTGCTCTTTAAGAATTTTGCCTGATGCAGACTTAAAGTGCTTAGACGCAATTGTGATGGCATCTTGACCAGAAAGTCTTATGACCGCAATTGCCCCTGCCCCTGCAGGAGTGGCCAATGCTATGATAGTTTCCGTTTTAATCATCGTGCAAAAATAATCATTTAATAACTGTTCTTCTTTTCTTATTTTACTGGTATTTTGTTTTCAGTATTCATTTATATAGTAATTTTACACGGTTTAAATTTTAATCAGAAAATGAAAAAAGTATTTGTTTTAGTTGTATTTATGTTTGTTTCTATTACAGGTGTTGCTCAAAGTGATACTGATGGTTCTTCTACCGAGATTACTATAGAGGAACAGAAAGAAATGGAAGAGGTTAAAAAGAAAGTAGAAAAAGCGGAGGCGAAAGCCAAGAAAGAAAAGAAAGAAGCTGCTGAGAAAAAAAAGCAGGAGAAACTTCAAAAGCAGATCAAATCGAAAGAGAAATCTATTTCAAGTGAAAAGAAGCAAATTGAAAAGTTGCAGTCTCAATTAGAGAAAGGAAAGTTAAAAGGTACGCTCTCTCCGGTCGATATTCAGAAAAAAGAAGATAAGATAGCTAAGGGTCAAATGAAGATCATGAAAGAGCAAGAAAAATTAAAAAAACTGAATAGAAAATTATAATTTATACTTTTTTGTAACAATTACGGGGGTTGTGCGTCTTATTTATAGTATTCATCATTAAATCAATCAAAAATGGAACTAGTAAATAAAAACGCAGTCGCAGTACGTGAAGACCGAAATCTATTGGTCATAACGCATTTATCTCAATATTTAGATTTTGTAACAGGCTTTGGCGGACTTCTTGTGCCGTTGGTAATTTGGTTAACCACCAAAGACACGGTTATAGGAATGAATGAACATGGTAAGTCTGTAATTAATTTTCAATTATCATTGATTTTGTATCTTATAATTGGTATTCCTGGTATTTTATTATTTGGACTTGGAATCTTATTGTTGGTTTTTGCAGGAATTTTATCTTTGGTAATGCCTGCTATTAACGCCATAAGAGCTAGTAACGGAGAATCGCCAAGTTATTTTGGTACCATACGTTTTATCTCATAAGCTAATTTATAAAGCGATAAAAAAAGGGTCAGTTTTTAAACTGACCCTTTTTACTATTTTAAACTTAGGAAATTAACTGTTCAACATAACAGGCATTACCAACATGGTTACATATTCACCTTCATCCAAACCGTCTGAAGGAGTAAGTATACCGGCACGGTTAGGTAAACTCATTTCTAAAGAAACTTCGTCTGAACTTAAGTTGTTCAGCATTTCAGTTAAAAATCTTGAGTTAAATCCTATTTGCATATCATCACCTTGGTAAGAACACGTTAATCTTTCTTCTGCCTTGTTAGAGTAATCAATATCTTCTGCGGAAATGTTCAATTCAGCACCGGCAATTTTTAATCTAATCTGGTGCGTTGTTTTATTTGAGAAAATAGAAACCCTTCTTACTGAACTTAAGAATTGATTTCTGGCTATTGTAAGTTTGTTTGGATTCTCTTTAGGTATTACCGCTTCATAGTTTGGATACTTACCATCGATCAATCTACAGATAAGCTCTGTGTCTTCAAAACTGAACTTTGCATTACTTTCATTATATTCTATAAGAACGTCAGATTCGCTGCCCGCCAAAATTCCCTTTAATAAGGTTAAAGGTTTTTTGGGCATAATGAATTCTGCTACCTGTGAGGCTCTGACATCTGTACGTTGATATTTTACCAATTTGTGAGCATCTGTTGCTACAAAAGTTAAATTCTCTGGTGAAAATTGAAAGAAAACACCGCTCATTACAGGTCTTAGGTCATCATTACCGGCAGCAAAAATGGTTTTGTTGATAGCAGTGGCAAGAATATCTCCAAGTAACGTTGTTGAACTAGGGCTAGTTAATTCCACGGCTTTTGGAAATTCTGCTCCATCGGCATATGCTAAGGCATATTTACCGTGATTAGAACTAATTTCTACGGTATTGTTATCTTCAACAACAAATGTCAAAGGTTGTTCCGGAAAAGTTTTCAACGTTTCTAAAAGTAATCTGGCCGGTACTGCAATAGTACCCTCGTTATCCGAATCTACCGTTATAACGGAACTCATAGTGGTTTCTAGGTCAGACGCTGATACAGTTAGTTTGTCCTTTTGCAAGTCGAACAGGAAATTATCCAGTATTGGTAATGTATTACTGTTGTTGATTACACCTCCTAATATTTGGAGTTGTTTTAGCAAATAGGTACTTGAAACTATAAATTTCATTCTTTAAATTTTATTGATATTGTTCCTGAAATCATCAAGAAAAATAGGTTTTAATCCTTAATGTTGGCAGTTTTCATTATCAACAAAGATATTTTAATTGCCCTTTTTAAGGAAACAAACTTATTAACAGTTTGTTGTTGGTCAAGGTACGGTATACTACTAGTTTTTACGGCATTATGCTCATATAATTTTCATAAGTACATTAGTTATTAACTTTTACCGTTTTGAGTTTTATTAAAAGTACACCTGTTAAAACAAAATATTTCTGTTTGTAAGGCTACTCAAAATCTACCATGATCGTATCCCTGTAATCTAATCCTAATAGGGTAGAGGCTCCGCCTACGGTAGTAAGGTTACTTTTAAATATTGCCAATTCTATATAGTTAGATGAATTAAATATCGCCAATAAATCTCCTGCACTTTTTCTCTGGCTCTTCTCTAAACTGTAATCGATAAAATGATTATATGCTTTATGGATCGTGTTTATTTTATGGTTACGAACCAATAGCGTATACGGTCTATCTTTGCGATAAGCGTCAAATAGATTTTTTCTAATATTAGTTACCACATTGCCATAGTTGTCTATATAAATGACACTGCCAATAATTTTTTTGCCTTCTTCGGTAATTCTAGGTGAAAACTCCCTTAGGTCCCTTAGTTCGGTAAATGGCTTGCCTACCAATTCTAAAGTACCTCCACGGGCTATATGACAGGCAACTTGTATAAAGACATTGAGCACGGGAAAAGAATTTGCAATGGAATCCGGTAAATTTATTTCAAACACTTTTTCCGGTGTCATTTCAGAAGTGATCAACCCTATAACACCGGTATTTGCACTTATAAAATAATGACCGTTTACCAATGCTACAATATGTTTATTGTCCGGGGTTTCTTCTGAGTCTACACCAACTATATGTATAGTGCCTTTGGGAAAACTATTGTATGAATTAGATAGCACGTAGGCACATTCTTGAATATTGAATGGCATGATGTCATGCGAAATATCAACAATTTTAGCATCGGGCAATTCGGTATATATGGAGCCTTTCAATACAGCTACAAAGTGATCTTTAAGTCCAAAATCTGTTGTGAGGGTAATTATTGCCATACAGCAATGTTGATATGTTTTTGGTTAGTCAAACTTAAAATTTGCTTAAATTTGATATACAAAACTAAACAAAAAAACAGCGATTAGAAATTAATATTCGCTAACTATAAATCATTATAAAAACGACTGTTTGAACGAGATAATTCTAGAACTTACCGAAATTAGCCCAAGAGAATTTTTTGGGCAGCAAAATGAGCATATTGATTTATTGAAAAAGTACTTTCCGAAGTTGAAGATTGTTGCCCGTGGCAATAAGATAAAGGCTTTTGGGGACGAAGAACTTCTGGAAGAGTTTGAGAGGCGGTTTGATATGCTTACACAGCATTTCATCAAATACAATAAATTAGATGAAAATAGTATTGAGCGTGTACTTACCAGCTCTGATGACGAAGAATTGAAGTCTTCAAAGAATAGTGGTGAAACTTTGGTACATGGTGTTAGCGGTAGGTTGATCAAGGCACAGACAGCCAATCAACGTCGATTGGTAGATGCTTCTAAAAAGAATGATATGGTTTTTGCCATTGGACCTGCCGGAACTGGTAAAACTTACACCGGCGTTGCGCTTGCGGTAAAAGCTTTAAAAGAAAAACAGGTTAAAAAAATCATATTGACCAGACCAGCGGTTGAAGCTGGTGAGAACTTAGGTTTTTTACCAGGTGATTTAAAGGAAAAGCTAGATCCTTATATGCAGCCTTTGTATGACGCGTTAAGGGATATGATCCCGGCGGAGAAGTTGGTGCATTATATCGAAAACGGAACCATACAAATTGCCCCAATGGCCTTTATGCGTGGTAGAACCTTGGATAATGCCTTTGTTATATTAGATGAGGCGCAGAATACTACCCATGCCCAAATGAAAATGTTTTTGACAAGAATGGGTAGAAATGCACGATTTTTAATAACTGGTGATCCAGGACAAATAGATTTACCACGTAGAACCATTTCTGGATTAAAGGAAGCTTTACTTATTTTAAATAATGTAGAGGGTATAGAAGTTATATATCTAGATGACAAAGATGTAATACGCCATAAGTTGGTGAAGAAAGTTATCGACGCGTATAAAACTATAGAACATCACAATTAAAAAATTTCATGGCAAATAATACTATTTACGAAACAGAATTTAATTTTCCTGGTCAAAAAGACGTCTATAAGGGCAAGGTACGATCGGTATACACATTAGAAAATGATAGGTTGGTAATGATAGCGACCGATAGGTTGTCTGCATTTGATGTGGTTATGCCCAAAGGAATTCCTTATAAAGGGCAGATTTTGAATCAAATTGCAACTCAAATGATGGCTTCTACCGAAGATATTGTGCCTAATTGGCTAACGGCAACACCTGACCCAAATGTAGCAGTAGGCGTAGCTTGTGAGCCTTTCAAAATTGAAATGGTTATTCGTGGATATTTATCTGGTCATGCCGCTAGGGAATATAAGTTGGGCAAAAGAATGCTTTGTGGCGTTGCAATGCCAGACGGAATGAAGGAAAACGATAAATTTCCCAATCCGATAATTACACCTGCGACCAAAGCGGAAATGGGTGATCATGATGAGGATATTTCTAAAGAGGATATTTTAAGTAAAGGGATTGTCTCTAAAGAGGACTATGCCTTACTGGAGAAATATACTTATGCTCTTTTTGAAAGAGGCACAAAAATAGCTGCAGACAGAGGTTTGATTTTAGTGGATACCAAATATGAATTTGGAAAAACCAAAGAAGGTGAAATTGTACTGATAGATGAAATACATACCCCAGATTCTTCAAGGTACTTTTATTCTGAAGGGTATCAGGAAAGACAAGATGCCAATGAGCCTCAAAAACAATTGTCAAAAGAGTTTGTAAGACAATGGTTGATTGCCAATAATTTTCAAGGTTTGGAAGGACAGACGGTACCTGAGATGTCAGATGAGTATATTGAATCGGTTTCGGAAAGGTATATTGAATTATATGAGCATATCACCGGAGTACCTTTTGTAAAGGCAGACACTACGCATATTCATGATAGAATCAACAGAAACGTTTTAAATTATCTTGAGAGTCTATAGTGTTACCTTATCAAAGATTTGAACGTAAAGTTTTTCTTTTCTTTTAATCTTGAAATGATTTTTAAAAAGGCGACTGCTGTTATGTAAGCGTCGCCTAATGCAGTATGCCTATCTTTTTTGGAGATAGAGAACTTTTCTGCAAGCTCATCTAATGAATACTGGGCTTTGGGCTGCACCAAATAAGATTTTAAAAGGGTTTTCTTATAAATTACACCGGTATCTAAGACCTTGTTTTTTAATTTGGGTAAACCATGTCTTTCTAATGCAGTATTTAGCATCCCCATATCAAAACCTGCATGGTGCGCAACGATAATGGCATTGCCAACATAGGCCAAGAATTTTTCTAAGGCTAAAATTTCTTGAATACATTCTCGTTGTCCATTTTTCAATAAACCGTGAACAGGAACGGTTTCTTTATTGAATTTTTCTTGTTCCAAATAAATATCAAAGACTTCCTGTACAGAGATGGTTTCCCCTTTGACCTTTACAGCACCTATTGAAAGTATTCTGTCTTCTTCAAAACTAAATCCGGTGGTTTCTGTATCGAGTACTACAAAAACAAGTTCATTGAAATTTTTACTTTGAGGTTCTTTAAAAAGGTTCTCGTATTTCAACCAAAAATCAGGTAAATGCTTGGGTGTTTTTTTAAATAGCCTCATTATCCTAAAATATTGGTGACCTTAAAACGAAGCGTGATCAATTCTTGTATTTCCTTTATCGCTTTAAAGGTGCGCTTCAATTTCATTTTTTCTTGTTTTGTCAATTGCTCCAATTCAATAAATCTACCAGAATCATGATGTAAAAGCCCTTGTCTTGTTCTAAATTTAAGTAAAGCCTTTGTAGCGTAAGAACAAGCTAAATATAATTCTTGATTGTTTGGTTCCAACTCCGCCAACTTTTCATAACGCTCCCAAGTGTTGCTAATAGCTTTTACTGAATGCGATAATATTAATACTCTGGCAGCATCTATCAAAGGTCTTAATGCTCTACTTTTTAAATCGAAAAAATCTTTATGCTGTCCATCCTGCTCTACTAAAAACTGTCTAAAGAAGCCGGTGGGTGACGGACTCTGTAATGCGCCATTTGCCAAATGCACCAAGAAAATAGGGTACTTTTCTACAGTTCTAAATATGTGTTCAGACATGTTGTCCAACAAACTTCTTTCTCCATAAGCCAAACTGTAATCAAAAAATATGGATGACATTAATACTTCATTTGGTCCAGGGTTGCTGATCCAGTATGATAGTTTATTTTTCCATTCTTGTAAACTTAAACACCATTTAGGATTTGATGCCATCATATCTGCAGGGCAATATTCATATCCAATAGTATTAAGTCCTTTGGTTATATGTTTGGCAAGCTCTAAAAAATACGTGGTAGTCTTTGGTAAATCCTCTTCTGGCACATCTTCAAAAACTAAGGCATTATCTTGATCTGTATGTAACAATTGTTCACTTCTACCTTGACTTCCTAAAGCCAACCATGCAAAATTGGTTGGTGGAGGGGTGTCCATTTTTGCTATGGATATTTCTACTACTTGTTTTATACAGGTGTCATTAAGTTCTGAGATAATTTTTGCGATTAATCCTAGTGGAATATTTTGTTCCAAATACCCCGTTAAAAGCACCATAATACTTTTTCTGAGCTGCTTTATTTTCTTTATGCGCGTTGTTCGTTTTATGGCTTTGACCAAAACTGCGGGGTTGTCACCCAAGGAAACCATTACGTCATGTTTAGATAATATACCTAAAGCTGGGGTGTTTGGAGTACCGTCTTCGGTGATTACCAAATGACTGATGTTACTTTTCATCATAGCCATTTGAGCTTGTGTAATGGTTAGATTTTTTGGGTAGGTTATTACCGGTGAAGCCATAATGGTCTTTACCGATGCGGTTATAGGCTGTTTGCCCGTTATTACCTTATTTCTAAAATCTTTATCTGTTATGATACCTACAGGTAGTTCTTTGCTGACAACAAGAATGGATCCAATTTGCTTTTTGGTCATTATCTCAGCTGCCTTTTGTATGGTAGTACGTGTGGAACAGGTAATCAGCTTTTTAGAATAACTAGCTAATTGTAAATCTGGTAGTACTACTTCATTATTGGTTGCTTCACTGTCTTCCGTATCGTAAAGCTGACCTTTTTGACTTTTGGCGTAAGGGTTGCGCGTATTGGAGGCAAAACTCTCCATTAAAAAAATCGTTACCTGCTCGTTCTGTTTTGCAATTGGTTTGAATATGTCTATAGGAATACCATAGATAATAGATTCTTCATGTGCTCTAGCCTCTAATTTGTAGTTTTCATTGGCAAAAAGCGGTCGTAGACCAAAAATATCGCCTTCATCGCAATAGTCAAGAATATTGGAGGTCGTAGGGTTGTTCAACGTTACCGCGCCCTTATGAACCAAATAGAAATGAGCGTGTTGGTTTTCATCGACAGAGAAAATGATGCTGTTTTTCTCTTTATAAATAATGACTACGTGTTCGGCCAATTGAAATAATGACTTATGGTCAAGTGCGTTGAACGGAGGGTAATTCTTAATAAAATCCGCTACTCTTTCAGAAATAAGATTTTTCATAAATTAAAGTTAGCGGAATTAAAGATGATAAAAAAGGTCCGGACAATGTTTGCGCTTTTATGACAAAAACCAGCTTGTTTTAAGCTTAGCAATCACTTAAGAAAACGCCTACTGCAAGTCCGCCTTCAGAGGTCTCTTTGTATTTGGAGTTCATATCCTTGGCGGTTTCCCACATGGTCTGTACAACTTTATCTAGCGGTACTTTAGCTGCAGAAGGGTCAGAACCCAATGCAAGTTCAGCAGCGTTAATAGCTTTAATGGCTCCCATAGAATTTCTTTCTATACATGGTATCTGTACCAGACCACCTATAGGGTCGCAAGTAAGTCCTAAATGATGCTCCATGGCTATTTCCGCAGCCATGAGAACTTGTTCTGGAGTGCCGCCTAAAAGTTCGGTCAAAGCTCCCGCTGCCATTGCTGACGAAACTCCTATCTCTGCTTGGCAACCACCCATGGCCGCTGATATTGTAGCTCCTTTTTTAAAGATACTTCCTATTTCTCCCGCCACTAATAAAAATTGTTTTACATGCTCAAAATTACCGGCATGGTTTTCAATGACCATGTAATACATTAATACGGCAGGTATAACACCTGCACTACCGTTTGTAGGTGCGGTGACTACACGGCCCAAAGAAGCATTTACTTCATTTACACTTAAGGCAAAACAGCTTACCCATTGCAAAATTTGCCTAAATTTTACCTCGGTTTGTCTAATGCTTTGCAACCATTCCTGCGGTGTAGAATAGGGTAGGTCACTTTTTAATTTGTTATGCATTTCAAATGCCCTGCGCTTAACTTTTAGCCCGCCGGGTAAAGTACCTTCGGTATGGCATCCGGTGTACATGCACTCTAGCATTGTGGACCAAATTCTATCAAGTTCGTGGTCTATGACCTTATCTTCTCTTAAGGAACGTTCATTCTGCAAAACAAGGTCAGATATCTTTAGGTCTTCATTTTTGCAGAACTCAAGTAGCTCAGTCCCTTTTTGCACAGGAAAAGGAAATTTTTTGAACATGTCAACTTTGCGCTTGGCATTTTTTCGGTCTTCTCCAATTACAAATCCACCGCCAATAGAATAGTAGGTTTTTGAGATTTTTCTTCCAGATTTCAATTTTGCCTGAAATTTTAGACCGTTAGCATGAAAGGGCAAAAACTTCTTATTGAAAATAATATGTTTGTCCGGATCAAATACAATACTGTACTTACCGTTTAAAAGCAACACATGGTCATTTTTTATTGAAGATATCATAGGGTCTATACTTTCAATAGGCACTAATTCCGGATCGGCACCCAATAACCCTAACATTACGGCATAGTCTGTGGCATGACCTTTACCCGTTAATGATAGGGAGCCATATAAATGTACCTCTACTTCTTCAACGTTTTCAAGATTGTTTTTAGAGTTTAACCGTGCCAGCCAACGTTCTGCGGCACGCCATGGTCCAAGAGTATGTGAACTGGAAGGACCAACGCCTATCTTTAACATATCAAAAACACTAATGCTTTCTATCTCCAAATCTTATTAGTTTTGTAGGCTAAGGTACAATGTTTCGGCAACCTTTTACCATACTAAATTGGCATATTTAATTTCCTTTAAAACATAATAATGACATCATGTCAGTTTTTTGTGCTTGGCATATTGTTTGTCATTTACATACCGATTGTAAAATAAAGCACTTAATTTAAAACATATAAAATGAGTAAGATTATAGGAATAGATTTGGGTACTACCAACTCCTGTGTTTCCGTAATGGAAGGTAATGAGCCAGTGGTAATTCCAAATGCAGAAGGAAAAAGAACTACACCATCTGTCATCGCTTTTGTTGATGGTGGTGAAATTAAAGTTGGTGATCCAGCAAAAAGACAAGCGGTAACCAACCCTCATAAAACCATTTATTCTATTAAAAGGTTTATGGGTAATAAATTTTCTGAATCAAGTAAAGAGGCAGGAAGAGTACCTTATAAAGTTGTTAAAGGAGATAATGATACGCCTAGAGTAGATATTGATGGTCGTTTATATTCTCCACAAGAATTATCTGCAATGATTCTTCAGAAAATGAAGAAAACTGCAGAAGACTATTTAGGTCAAGATGTTTCTCGTGCGGTTATTACTGTACCAGCATACTTTAACGATGCACAGAGACAAGCAACCAAAGAAGCTGGTGAAATTGCCGGTTTAACTGTAGAACGTATCATTAACGAACCTACAGCTGCATCTTTGGCTTACGGTATGGATAAAAAAGATACCGACCAGAAAATAGTTGTGTTTGACTTTGGTGGTGGTACACATGATGTATCTATATTAGAGTTGGGCGATGGAGTATTTGAAGTATTGGCTACTGATGGTGATACACACTTAGGTGGTGATGACGTAGACCAAAAAATCATTGACTGGTTGGCAGAAGAGTTCAAGGCTGAAGAAGGTTTGGATCTAAGAGAAGACTCTATGGCGTTACAACGTTTACGTGAGGCTGCTGAAAAAGCTAAGATAGAATTGTCTTCATCTGCACAAACGGAAATTAACTTGCCTTACGTTACCGCAACTGCTTCTGGACCTAAGCACCTAGTAAGAACTTTGACTAGATCTAAATTTGAGCAATTGATTGCTGATTTGGTAAAGAGAACTATTGAGCCATGTGAAACTGCTATGAAAGCAGCGGGACTTTCTAAGAGCGATATTGATGAGATTATCCTAGTTGGTGGTTCTACTAGAATACCAGCGGTACAAGAAGCTGTTGAGAAATTCTTTGGTAAAAAACCTTCTAAAGGTGTAAACCCAGATGAGGTTGTTGCTATTGGAGCAGCTATTCAAGGTGGTGTTTTAACTGGTGATGTTAAGGATGTATTGTTATTAGACGTTACACCACTTTCATTAGGTATTGAAACTATGGGAAGTGTAATGACAAAGCTGATTGAAGCTAACACTACAATACCAACGAAAAAATCTCAGGTGTTCTCTACGGCAGCGGATAACCAACCATCGGTTGAAATTCATGTATTGCAAGGGGAAAGACCTATGGCAAATGATAACAAGACCATTGGTAGATTCCATTTAGATGGTATTCCACCAGCAAAGAGAGGTACTCCACAAATTGAAGTAACTTTTGACATCGATGCTAATGGTATCATTAAGGTTTCTGCAACTGATAAGGCAACGAACAAAACTCAAGATATTCGTATCGAAGCTTCTTCTGGATTAACTGAAGAGGAAATTAAAAAGATGAAAGCAGAAGCAGAAGCTAATGCCGAGTCTGATAAGAAAGCGAAGGAAACTGCCGATAAGCTAAATGAGGCCGATGGTATGATTTTCCAAACTGAGAAGCAACTTGAGGAATTTGGCGATAAATTATCTGATGATAAGAAAAAGCCGATAGAAGAAGCTTTAACAGAGTTGAAAGCAGCATATGAGACAAAAGATATAGCTGTAATTACTCCTGCTTTGGATAAAATCAACGAAGCTTGGAAAGTTGCATCTGAAGAGATGTACAAAGCACAAGCTGAAGCTCAAGGTGGTGGTGCTCCTCAAGGAGAGCCAACTGCAGACGGTGGTGCTTCTGAAGGTGATAATGTTGAAGACGTTGACTTCGAAGAAGTAAAGTAATATAACTTTAACTTGATATATAAAAGGGGCGGTATTTACCGCCCCTTTTTACTTTTACGGTAATTTATTTTGAACCACGTATTATTAAAGTAATTTTACAGTATGATAAGAAAATACTTTCAGACATTTTTAATTGTTTTCATTTCGATTATAGGGACAATACAAAGTCAAGAGATTCAAATTTTCACTGTTGAAGATTTTGATTTGACGGGTAACGTAAAAAAGTGTTTGGTAAGCACCGACTATGGTAAAGAGGAATATGACTTTAATAAAAATGGTCTTTTGACAAAATCGGTTACCAGATATAATGATCAAGATTATGACGTGGTTTATTACAAGTACGGTAAAGGGGAGTTGTTAGAAAAGCGCTCTGAATCATACAGAAATAATACCTTTGATGCCAGTACGTCAATAGCTCATTTCTATGAAATAGATTCTACGGATAACCTTAAAATACAGGAACGGATATTTTCTTATGATAAACAGTTTTTAGATGAGTACATATATTATTATGACGAGTTTGGTGATTTAATAAGCATAAAAAGAACTAACAATGATGGTACGGATATTACCCAAATAGAACATAAGAAATTTAAAGGTGAGAATACGGTAACCTATCTATTGAACGAAGTACCTTTAAAATCTATTCGTACATCTACTTTAAAACCTAAAAATAAACCGGTACAAAAAGTTGTGTTGACCAAAGAGTATTTAAATGGTGAAGAGAATTTCGCTTTTGAGGAGGTTTATAGTTTAGGTGGTAAGTTAATGGCTGAACAGGAATTTGAATATGATGGTGTTGCTGAAAAATTTGTACCTACCACTAGAACTACTTATGAATACGATGAGAAGGGCATGTTGGTAACCGAAACTGCAAAAAGAGGAGCGGGAATCATAAAAAAGGAATACATCTACCAATATGATAATTCAGAATTTGGCAATTGGGTTAAACAAATTGTGACACCTGATAATACCTATACCACTAGAAAAATCACCTATTACCCACTAGTGTCTAAAACGGTTGAAGAATAATACTATTGATTTTTCTTTATCCATTCAGTACGCAATAAACCATAACAACACGTGTTTCTTTTAAAGCCATCTAAGAGGTAGACATCCTTTCTTAAAATACCTTCTAAAACACATCCTAGTTTTTCTACTGCTTTTCTAGATGGGGTATTACGCTCGTCTACACGAAATTCCACTTTTTCAAAATCTAAAGTGGTAAAGGCATAATCAAGCATTAATTTTTTCATTTCCGTATTTAACCCAGTACCCTGAAATTCACGACCTATCCATGTAGAACCTATATGTAGTACTTTGTTTTTATAATTCATATTCATATAACGGGTGCATCCGGCATAAACACCTTGCTTTTTATCATATATTATGAATGGAATGCTAGTGCCTGCCGTTAATTGTTGTAAAGCTATTGTTATATAATTTTTTAAGCTGTTGGGCGTAGCAATATCGGACGGAGAATATTGAACTAAATTTTTTTGAGATGCTATAGGTATCAATACTTTGTAGTTATCCATTGTTAATGGACTTAACCTTACCCTTTCATTTTCTAGAGTTACTTGACCTTTCATTATACTAACTGATTTATAATTTCTTTTTTTACTTCGTGTACACCGTCAAAACTTATATGTTGAATTTTATCTCCAAATAACAAATGAATTTTTTCGCTTTCTTTTGATAATCTTTCAGGACTAAGATATTGGTCTTTATCTCCAATAATGGATATGACTTTGGTGTCTTTGTTTAAAAAGTTGAAATCTTGTTTCTTGAGTTCATTGGGCAAACCACCTGCGTAGATAATCAATTTTGAACATTGAAGTTTAGAATAAGCCAGATACCTTGTAGCTATTGAAACTCCTTGAGAAAATCCGAAAAAAATAATCTCACAATGTTCTGGCAAATTTTCGTTTTGCAATACCGCATCAATATAATTAAAAACGTTTATGGTTTCCAATGATGTATTTTCTTTGGTCAACCAACTTGCCCCCACATGTTTGTATTCATTTTTTAAATAGTATTTAGAAGGTGCTTGGGGTGCAATAATATAATTTTCTTCTTTGGGCAGGTCTGCAAAATATTTAAGGAAAAAACGGCTTAAGTACCCAATGCCATGGAAAACTAACCAGACACGTTTTGTTTGGCTATTTAATTCATTTAAAGTCTCATAGGTATTGGTGGTATTATATGAGACGTTTTTAACTTTCTTGTTCATGTATTTGCAATTCTTCTTAGCTTTTCAATTGGTAATGTAATGCTTAATTTTACAAAAAAAAGGATGAACGACTACAAAGAAAAAATTTTAAAGATCTGTAACGAAACTTCTAAGAATACCTTAATGGAAACATTGGATATTGAGTATATAGATGTTGGGGAAGATTTTTTATTGGCTAAAATGCCTGTTACGTCAAAAGTTCATCAGCCCGACGGTGTTCTCCATGGTGGTGCGTCTGTAGCACTGGCAGAAAGTGTTGGTAGTGCGGCATCCTATATATTTTTGGATGGAAATAAGTACTTTGTAAGAGGTTTGGAAATTGCTGCAAATCATGTAAAAAGCATAAAGGATGGTTTTGTTTATGCAAAAGCTACCATTTTACACAAGGGAAGAACCACACAACTGTGGGAAATAAAAATAACCAATGAAGCAGATCAATTAATCTCGCTTTGTAAATTAACTACAATAGCATTACCCAAAAGCTAGTATGCCGCAAGAACTTTTTGATCAAGTTGAAATCTGTTTAAAAGAACAGTTACCATTTGTATTGTATAGAAAGCCCAATAACGCTGAACTCATTGGGATATTTCAAAGTAACGATGAGGTTCACTATGTAAAAGATTTTACAGAAACAGGTTTCGTTTTTGCACCCTTCAATTTAAATGACAATGCCATATTGTTAAAGATGGATGTTGTTATTAAAGCTTTGTATGAGCAAAGTGAGATAAATGATCTTAACCAAAATTTGTCAGTAGCGTACAATGAAATAGAAAAACTTAGATATCTTAATTTGGTTTCATCTGCAATTAAAACTATTGACAAAAGTGATTTTAATAAGGTAGTATTGTCTCGTAAAATTGAGGTTGAATTTAAAGAAGACGTGTTAGAGGTATACCAACATTTGTTGAATACCTATAAAAAAGCATTTTGTTACTTCTGGTATCATCCAAAAATTGGTTTCTGGATGGGGGCAACGCCAGAAATATTGGTAAAAAGAAAAGGTTCTCAATTTTCTACTATGTCGCTTGCGGGCACACAGAACTCTCATAAATCTGAAATGCCAAAATGGTCAAAGAAAGAATTGGACGAACAACAATTGGTGACAGATTATATCTTAAATGCTTTAAAGGAAAAAACGGTTTCATTAAAAAGTTCTGACAGAGAATCTGTTAGAGCTGGTCAACTTTGGCATCTTAGAACGGAAATAAAAGGTACTTTTTCTCCTAATAATTTTGGTACTGTATTAAAAGCACTGCACCCAACACCTGCTGTATGCGGTACACCTTTGGCTAGCGCCAAGGAATTTATTTTGAACAATGAAATGTACGATCGCTCTTTTTATACAGGTTTTCTTGGGGAGTTGAATATTCAAGAAGAAGTATCAAGAAACAGAAATAGAAAAAATCAAGAAAACAGTGCCTACCGAAGTGTTGCAAAAACATCAGAGCTCTTTGTGAATTTACGATGTATGCAATTGCTGAAAGATAAAGCGGCTATTTATGTAGGTGGTGGAATCACAAAAGATTCCAATCCAGAAAGTGAGTGGGAAGAAACCTCATTAAAAAGCATGACAATGCTTCGTGTATTAAGCGGTAATTAGACACGCAATTTTTGGTATATAATCGGCATTGGTCGTATTTTTGAACTACATGAAATACTCTGCCATACCCACTGCACAAACTATAGTACAACATTGCCTGGCCAAGGAAATTGGTAATATTGTAATTTCACCTGGTTCAAGAAATGCGCCATTAACAATTGCTTTTGCGGAGAATCCATTTTTTAAGTGCTTTAGTATTGTTGATGAGCGATCTGCAGCATTTTTTGCCTTAGGTATGGCACAACAGTTAAAAGAACCTGTAGTGGTACTTTGTACCTCTGGTAGTGCACTTTTAAATTATTACCCTGCAATTGCCGAAGCATACTACAGTAACATTCCGTTGATTGTAATTTCTGCAGATCGGCCAGTTTATAAATTAGGTATTGGTGATGGGCAAACTATTGATCAGCGCAATGTTTTTAAAAACCATATAGGTTATTCAGCAAATTTAAAACAAGATGTAAGTCACGCCTCTTCAACAGTATTGCAGTTCAGACCAGATTGGTTAGAAGAGGGTACAATGGAAGATATTCAGCATGATGTTCAAACCTTTAATGACCAGCAACTTAATCTTGCTTTTGATATTTCGTTGAATTCTAATAGTCCGGTACATATAAACGCACCCTTTGAAGAGCCCTTGTATAACACAGTTTTAGAACCGACTGTTTCACCTCAATTAAATGTTGATGCTAATGAAATCGTAGATGTACCAAATTTAGAGCTTCATAGGGAAATTTGGAATGCAACTTCTAAAAAAATGGTTTTGGTAGGGGTAAACTCTCCCAATGAGGTAGAAAGTGAAATTTTAGATTTTTTAGCGAATGACCCTAGTGTTTTGGTATTGACTGAAACTACTTCTAACATTCATCATCCACATTTTTTTAATAGTATAGATTCTTTAATTGCACCTATTGAAATGCAATTGGATAGTGATGAGTTGTTCAAAAAATTAAGACCTGACGTATTGATCACATTTGGTGGATTAATTGTCTCTAAAAAATTAAAGGCTTTCTTAAGAAAACATAAACCAGATCATCATTGGCATATTGGTGGACAAACAGCGAATAATACATTTTTTTGCCTGAAAGAGCATTTGAAAATTTCTGTTAACCGTTTTTTTGATGAGATATATGCACAACCCATTAAAACGGATAGCGATTATTTTTTGAGTTGGAATAAGGTGAAACAAGGCTACATGTTAAAAAGAGAGGCGTATCTTAAAAAGATTCCTTTTTCTGATTTTTCAGCTTTTGGACAGTTGTTGCGTTCCGTGCCAGATAATTACATGTTGCAATTGGCAAACAGCTCTACTATTAGGTATACCCAATTGTTTGATTTGAACCCTTCATTAAAGGTATTTTGTAATAGAGGTACTAGTGGTATTGATGGTAGTACATCTACTGCCGTTGGTGCGTCTTGGGCATATGGTAGCCCCACTTTATTGGTTACGGGTGATTTAAGTTTTTTCTATGACAGTAATGCACTTTGGAACAATTATATAAAGAACAATTTTAGAATTATAGTAATTAATAATGGTGGAGGTGGCATTTTTAGGATTCTCCCTGGTAAAGATGATTCCAGTGTATTTGAAACCTATTTTGAAACACGTCATTCTCTTTCCGCTGAGCATCTGTGCAACATGTTTGGTTTTAATTATAGAACGGCTAAATCTTCTATAGAACTTGAAGAGGAATTAAAGGACTTTTACAAAGAAACCGTTCGTCCGATGTTACTGGAAATTACTACACCTACATTAATAAACGATAAAATTTTGATTGATTATTTTCGTTTCATATCTTAGTAGGGTATTAACCATTAATTATAACACATTTAACATGAGTAAAAGAGACGATTTAATAGAAAAGTATGCTGCGGATATCAAAGATAAATTTGGTGAGGATGCAGATATGGACTTGCTTAAAAAAGTAACTGTTGGTTTAGGACCATCTATTTACAATATTGATGCTTCTAAAGTATCTGGTAGTGACCAAAAAGAATTGGATACTGTTAAGAACAACTATTTGATCAAAAAATTAGGTCTTGCAGATGATTCTAAATTAGATGACGCTATTGCTACGGTTATGGAGAAGTACGGTTCTTCTAACAGAAATAAGCATAGAGCGGTAATCTATTATAAGCTTTGTCAACATTTCAATAAAGCATCTGTTTACGATAAATAGTCAGATGGCAAATAATATAAAGACCGTTATCTTTTGATAACGGTCTTTTTTTTGCTCCGGTATTTAAATATTTAAAATGTAATTTTGCAGCATGATAGAATTAGGACGTATTAACAACCTTGAGATTTTAAGAGACACCAGTGTAGGGCTTTTTTTGGGCGATGAAGAGGGCAATGATGTTTTGTTGCCAAATAAGTATGTGCCTACTGGGTATGAAATAGGGCAGAAGATAAAAGTGTTCTGTTATTTGGATTATGATGAAAGACCAGTTGCAACAACTTTAGAACCGGATATTATGCTCGGTGAATTTAGATTGTTGCAAGTTGCTGAAGTTAATGAATTTGGTGCTTTTATGGAGTGGGGACTGGAAAAACACCTGTTGGTACCTTTTAGGGAGCAGCGTGTTAAAATGAAAGAAGGGCAATGGTATGTTGTTCATTGTTATTTAGATGAGCGTTCTGGTAGATTGGTAGCGTCTAATAAGCTTGATAAATTTCTTAGTAATGACACCGTAGACCTAAAAGAATGGGAGCAGGTAGACCTAGTGGTTACACGGCAAACAGACTTAGGGTGGGAAGTGATCGTAAATGAAAGGCATAAAGGTTTGGTATATTTTAATGAAGTCTTTAAGCCAATTAATATTGGTGATGTAATACCTGGTTGTGTAAAAACGATCAGAAAAGATAATAAGTTGGATATTTCACTTCAACCACTTGGAGCAAAAGTATTAGAACCTGCGGCAAAAAAAATATACGAAGTCTTGGTTGAAAACGGTGGATTTTTAGGATTACATGATAAATCTGCACCGGAAGAAATTAGAGATGTCTTTCAAATGAGTAAGAAGACTTTTAAGAAAGGTCTGGGTACGCTTTATAAAGACAGAAAAATAAAAATAGAATCTGACGGTATCACATTGTCAGATGATTAGGTGTTAATTGTAAGAAAAATCTTAGTTATTTGATTTTCAACGAAATAACTTAAATAATGGTCAGGTTTATTGTGATAACTTACAATTAATTTTATTTTTGTGGTAAATGAAAAGTTATTAACAAATTTTAACTTACATTTAAGTTTTAAGCGCAAAATTTACCCTGTATATGCCTTTTATAGAAGAAAGTGATTTACTAGAATTACATAAAGATGTAGATAAAGCTCAAATTATCAATGAGCGTTTATTGGATCAAATAAAGTTTAAGAATAAAGAATTAAAAAAGAGTAAGATTCAGCGAAACATTTTTGCTGGTATTACAGGTCTTTTCTTAATAGGTGGTTTGGCTTTCACATCTTTTACCGCTGGTATTTCTAGTTCTGGAGGTTTTAACAGGAATAATAATAAAGATTTGGTTTTGACATCAATTGATAGTGTTGATGCATATAGAACGCGCTTGGAGAACCTAAAAGAACAGAATGAAGAACTTAGTTTAGTAAAGGAATTTTACTTGGCAAAAGAGTTTTTACAGAAAGAAAAGATATATTCGGTTCAGGTAAAATCATTTGTGGATAACAATGTAACATTGGCTTCTGAGGCATTGACCAATACACTTTTTGTAAAGACAAATCCTTTTTACTCTTATTCCTTAGGGAACTTTGAAACCCTAGAAGAGGCCCAGTCATTCAGAAAACAATTGGTTGATCTAGGTTTCAACGATGCTTTCGTAGCTTCTTACCAAGATGGTAAAAGAATTCAAATAGAAGATCCATATTAGTGACTAAAGTTAAAGCTTGGCTCAACGCTGCAAGGCTTAGAACGCTTCCCTTATCAATATCAGGTATTTTTGTAGGTACGGCATTGGCTGCATACTATGGTGCCACCAATGTAACTATTTTCATATTGGCCTTATGTACAACTATAGGCCTACAGGTGACTTCTAATTTTGCCAATGACTATGGTGATGGTGTTAAAGGCACTGATGGTGATGATAGAATAGGACCTAAACGCGCCTTGCAAAGTGGTTTGCTTACTGCCGCAGAATTAAAAAGAGGTATCTATATCAGCATTGTAATTAATGCAGTTTTAATCATTTCATTGATTTTCATATCGTTTGGAATTAAAGATGTTCTTTACCCTGTCTTATTTTTGGTTTTAGGTGCATTGGCCATTTGGGCCGCAATTAAATATACTGTAGGTAAATCAGCCTATGGTTATCAAGGTTTGGGAGATGTTTTTGTCTTTATATTTTTCGGATTGGTAAGTGTTTTGGGGTCCATGTTTTTGTACTTGAAATTTATTGATTTGTTTGCTGTGTTACCGGCAATTGCAATAGGACTTTTAAGTGTTGGGGTTCTTAATCTTAACAACATGCGAGACATTAAATCAGATACTGCCGTTGGTAAGAATACGTTGGCCGTAAAAATGGGATTGTCAAAGGCAAAGAAATATCATTATACCATTCTGGTCGTATCCTTTTTGTGTTTGTTTTATTTTCTCTTTACAACAAATGCCTCACAGTTACGTTATGTAAGTCTTGTAGGCTACCTACCAATACTGGTTCATTTAAAAAAAGTAGCTCTCACAAATAAGGCTGCAGAACTAGATCCTGAGCTTAAAAAATTAGCTTTAAGTACGTTTTTTATAGCGGTATTGTTTTTTATTAGTTATTATTATTTTTTGTAATTTTGAGTATAACCCACAAACCATTTTAAGTCTTGGAACAACCCATAAAAATTCTAATTGTTGAGGATAATGTAATCATCGCTGATGATATGCAATCTATGTTAGAGGAAATAGGATATGAAATAGTTGATAATGTAATTGTTTACGAGCAAGCAGTTGAGGTGTTAAAAACCCAGCAGGTTGACTTAGTTCTTATTGACATCATTTTAGCCTCTGATAAAACAGGTATAGACTTAGGTAAACATATTAGGGAGAATTATGACATTCCTTTCATTTTTGTAACCTCTAACTCTGATCGTGCAACGGTTGAGAATGCCAAGACGGTTAAGCCTAACGGTTATTTGGTAAAGCCATTTGAGCAACAAGATCTTTATACTTCTATTGAAATTGCCTTGTCTAACTTTATTTATGGCAAACAAAATGCCAGTAATGGAACGGCTAACAGTGGAAATACTGAAGATGTTGCCATGTCAAATTCAATTTTGAAAGATTCTATATTTGTTAAAAAACAACATTTATATTACAGAATTCAATTTGGTGATATTCAGTTTATAAAGGCGGATAATGTATATTTAGAAGTGAATACCGTGGATAAAAAATTTTTGGTACGATCACCATTAAAAGATTATTTAGAGAAGCTTCCCCAGAATAAATTTTATAGAGCACACAAATCATACATTGTAAATGTAGATCATATTGATGCTATCAATTCAAAGGATATAATGATCAATAATACATTGATTCCAATTTCTAAAGACTTTAAAGAATTTATTATTTCGGCAATGAATTCTTGATATAAGTTGATATATAAAAAAACACCTTTTTTAAAGGTGTTTTTTTTGCGCCAATCTTAGATGAAAGGTATTTTTTCATCGTTTAAATGTTATTTTTCATCGGTAAAATGCATGGCTGAACCACTTGTTTGCATTTCACAACAAATATTTGAGGTTACACAACAATTAATGCACGGTCCTATGGCTAATTCATAATTTTGATTTATTGATAATTGCCTATTGTTTTAGCCATATTGGTCTAAGGCAGCCAGTGTAAAGCGCAATTTTTAATGATTTAATAAAAAGTACGTAGAACACGCTTTTTGGGCTCGTTGTTATTTAATGATAATTTAATAACGGCTCACAACAAAAATTTAGTAGGGTCAGCTATTAGCATTAAGTTTGATTCGACTTTTATTGAGATATGAAAAAACCTTTTATTTTGAGATTTGTATGCGCTATATTTCTTAGTGTATTTATGTGCACTTTAGCGGCGCAAGATGGTGTAACGACTCAAAATGAAGATTACTACAAGCAGTTTCAAGATTTAGAGAACGGAGAATTACGTTCTTTCTTCTTTTTTAATACTCCAAATCGTTACAATCAGAATTCACCATATGATTGGTTAGATACCGTAAAAGTGTATTTGAACAGTTCTGAGAAAACTAAAGATTCTATTTCCATTAGGAATTATCAACTTATTGAGTCTCAGATATATTACGATTTGGGCAACTATGAGAAGAGTTTGGCTATTGCTAGACCTCTATACGATGACTTAAGTAATTTGGACCTAGATTCCAAACACATCATTTTAGATATTTTAGATAGTAATTATGCTAAGCTAGAACTTTATGATAAGCAAATAGAAATCAGAAGGGTAAAGCGTGAATTGGGTTTAACCGATAATGTTGCCTTTTATGATATTTACGCGAGTCTTGGTCAGTATAGAAAAGCTATGCGAGATTACATGACCGAAGAAAAGAAAGAGCTTAAAGATGATGATTACTACGGGCTTGCAATTTACAATAATACAATTGGTAATTATTTAAGACAAGATAAATCTACGCCTACGGCGCTTAGCTACTTTAAAAAAGCAGAGGGTTTAATCAAGGTTTTTCTAAGTGATGTTACCAATCAACATTCCGATAAGGAAATTGCCGATGGCAGAATTTTAAACGGAATCATTATTGGTAACATTGGTAAATGTCATGTACAACTGGGTGAATATGAAAAAGCAATTCCGTTTTTAGAAGAGAGTAGGGAAATTATTAGAAAATATAATAAGAGTAAGTTTTCATCTGATATTATTGAAAATACATTGGCGTTGGCAGAGTGTTATTTGAAATTGGATGATTATGCTAAGGCAACAGATTACTTAAGCGATGAAATGAACCCAATTAAATTGGATAATATTTTAAAGCGGAACAGAATATATGCGGATTATTATTTTAAAACCGGTGATTATCAAAACTCAACGGTTTATTTAAAGAAAAATATTAGAATTAGAGACTCTATAGATGCTCTTGCTTCTAATATTAAAAATCAGCAACTGACATCGGTAATTGAGCAAGATTTGGATAACTCCAAAAAAACTATGGAGCAACAAAAAGCTCAATTAGAAGCATCTAGAAAAGATATTAAGGCTAGGGATGATAAAATTAGCTTGGTTTTTGTTTCCTTGATATTTACGCTTATTGGCTTTGCCGGTCTGGTATATGCTTACTTAAAGAGTATTAAGAATC
This sequence comes from Maribacter sp. UBA3344, assembly GCF_002362375.1. Classification (NCBI taxonomy): domain Bacteria; kingdom Pseudomonadati; phylum Bacteroidota; class Flavobacteriia; order Flavobacteriales; family Flavobacteriaceae; genus Maribacter; species Maribacter sp. UBA3344. Next base: position 39,276 of record NZ_DERI01000003.1, read on the forward strand.
AACGTCTTATTGCCGAGCAAAAATTTATTATCGAAAACTCTTTGGTAGAAAAAGATTCTCTGTTGAAAGAAATACACCACAGAGTAAAGAATAACCTACAGATGGTTTCTAGTTTACTGAGTTTACAAACCAAAAATACTAGAAGCAAAGCTGCAATTGCCGCATTGGAAGAGGGTAAGAGTAGGGTAAAGGCCATGGCGCTTATACATCAAAAATTATATCAGAACGATGATTTATCGGTAATTGAAATGCAAGGGTATATTGAGAGTTTGATCAATAGTATTCAATCCGTATATAAAAAAGGAGGTCATAATATTAATATTACCATAGATGCCGAAGGTGTTGAGCTGGATATTGATAGAGCTATACCTTTTGGACTTATTTTAAACGAATTGGTATCAAACTCCTTTAAATATGCATTTCCCCATGATGATAGTAACGGTAAAATTTACATTCATTTGAGAAAAATTGCGGGTCAAGAAGGTTTCTTTGAGTATACGGACAATGGTATTGGCTTACCGGAAGATACAGATGAAAGAGCAAATTCCTCAATGGGTATTCGTTTAATGAACAGATTGGCAAATCAGCTGCAGACTTCATTGAATACAGATAAAACCAATGAAGGAGTTCGGTTTTGGTTTAATTTTAAATAAAATTACCTCACCTTACTTTTCATTACTACACGGTGTAATAGTTTAGGGAAAAAGCGTTTTAAGTAAATACCAAATTTTTCTTTTCCACCAATATAGGTTTCAAAGCGTTTCTTTTTAATAGCGCTAATGATTTCCTTAGCACATTTTTCTACGGGCATGCCGTTAAGAGTTGCATTGTCCTCTTTTTGTAGTGCGGTACCATTGGCGGTCAAAGCATTTTTGGCAACGTTGGTCTGTATAAAGCCAGGGCAGATGATAGATACATCAATATTGTCTTTCTCATGCTCCATTCGCAAGGCATCAAAGAAGCCGTGTAATGCATGTTTTGCACCACAATATCCAGAACGGTAAGGCGATGAAAATTTACCCATTAAGCTTGTGATGGTTACGTAATGACCTCTTTTTTGTTTTATGAAATGGGGTAAGGCGTGTTTGGTTAATTTTATGGTACCCAAATAATTGACGTCTATCATTTGTTGATAAACTTCAAATTTGGTTTCAACAATCAAAGAACGTTGACTTAATCCTCCATTGTTGATTAAAACATCAATTTTTCCAAATAGCGAAAATGCAGTATCGGTAATTTCTTCAAGTGATGAAAAATTGGTTAAATCTAATGGGAGTATTTCAACATTGTCCGGATTCTTGCAATTATTTTTAACTTGAGTCAATACACTTTCCCTTCTAGCCGAAGCTATTATTTTTGCACCCAGTGCGTTCAATTGATATGTCAGCGCTTCGCCGATTCCTGATGATGCTCCCGTTATCCAAATTACCTTTTCTTCCATTCTTTTAAATCCGTCGGTATTAAAGTGAAAATATAGCTAAATTTGAAGGATTATATGAAAGCAATTTTTAAAAAGTATATCCTAAATTTTAAAAATCCGAGCGGGACCTCCAGAGGAATTCTAAGAACAAAGGAAACATGGTTTCTATTCTTGGAGCAAGATGGTAAAAAGGGAGTAGGTGAGTGCGGATTGTTTAGGGGCCTTAGCTATGATGATGTTCCTGGTTATGAAGATAAATGTAATTGGGTTGTAAGTAATATCAATTTAGGGGAAGCGGAATTGCTTAAGCGATTATCTAATTTTCCTAGTATTCAATTTGGGGTTGAACAGGCATTTCTGTCACTGCGATCAAACGATCCTTTTCATCTTTTTGATTCCACTTTTTTAGAGGGCCAACAACCAATTTCAATTAATGGTCTGGTTTGGATGGGCGATAAAGAGTTTATGCATCAGCAAATAGAGAATAAGCTAAAAGATGGTTTTTCATGCATTAAAATGAAGATTGGTGCCATTGATTTTGATACGGAAATTGCATTGCTTAAATCTATTAGAGAGCGTTACTCTAAAGATGAAATTGAATTGCGTGTAGATGCCAACGGTGCATTTTCTGCAGAAGAGGCGTTGGCGAAATTAGAAGTATTGTCAAAACTTGATTTACATTCCATTGAGCAACCTATTAGACAGGGACAATGGAATGAAATGAAAGATCTTTGTGCTAAAACACCATTGCCTATAGCTCTTGACGAAGAATTAATTGGGGTTGTTGATGTAACAAAAAAGGTAACGTTGCTACAAACAATACAACCACAATATATTATTTTGAAACCAAGTTTAGTTGGAGGTTTTGCAGGTAGTAATGAATGGATTACAATTGCAGAAAGAAACAATATTAGTTGGTGGGTAACTAGTGCGTTAGAAAGTAATATAGGTTTAAACGCAATTGCTCAATGGACCGCAACTTTAGGTAATAATATGCCACAAGGTTTAGGTACCGGAGCTTTGTTTACTAATAATGTTAATAGTCCTTTAGAGGTAAGTAATGGCGGTTTGTTTTATAATAAAACTAAAAACTGGAATACGAATTTAATTGATGAAATATGTATATAGAACAGGCGTATAAAGGTTTAATTGATAATTGGAGATATTTAGTAGGAATATTGATAATTATTGTGGTGTGGCAGTTTTTAGGCTCCTTTCCGTTATTGGCTGCTTTGGCACTGGAAGAAGGTGGTATGTCTGCAATGATGAGTAATAGTATAGGAAAGATGTCCCAGGTATTGGGCTCCAATACATTTTTGTTCTACATGCTCTTAACCTTTGTTTTCGGACTTATTGCCGTTTTTCTAGTGGTTAAATTTTTGCATCAACAATCGCTTACCACATTGACCACTTCAAGAACTAAAGTTGACTGGAAAAGAGTAGCTTTTTCTTTCTTTTTATGGGCTTCAATATCTGTGCTTTTTATCGGTATAGATATTTATTTTGCGCCTGAAGATTATGAATATAATTTTCAATTAGAACCTTTTTTGATCTTAGCCGTTATAGCTATTGCAATGATTCCGTTACAGACAAGTATGGAAGAGTATTTAATGAGAGGGTACATGATGCAAGGTCTGGGCGTACTTACTAAGAATAGATGGTTTCCACTTCTCTTTACCTCTTTACTGTTTGGATTATTGCACATATTGAACCCGGAAGTGGATAAATTGGGTTACGGTATTTTGATTTTTTATATAGGAACCGGACTCTTTTTAGGTATAATTACACTTATGGATGAAGGTTTGGAACTTGCTCTTGGTTTTCATGCCGCAAACAATTTAACTGCAGCACTTTTAGTAACTGCAGATTGGACCGCATTTAGTGTAGATTCTGTCTATAGGGATATTTCAGAACCTGTGCTTGGTTGGGATATGTTGGTTCCTGTATTTGTAGTTTTTCCCATTCTTTTATTGGTTTTTTCAAAAAAGTACGGATGGACTAACTGGAAAGAAAAATTAACAGGTAAGGTGTTAACTGAAGAAGAATTTTTAAAGCTCGATAATTAAGTAATGTATAAAGCATTTATACACCCTAATTTTTCAATTCATGGTAGGGCAATTTCTTTTGATGATTTAACAGAGGTTAGTTATAGTCTAATAAAGGAAGGAGAGGGCTATGAAAAACAAATTGGGGCATTTCTTTTGGATTGGATTGATGACTCCGAGATAATATTGGTAAAAACCTCTGGTTCTACAGGAAAGCCAAAGGCTATTGCACTTCAGAAAGAATATATGGTAAATAGCGCTTTGGCAACAGGTAGCTATTTTAACCTGAAGCCTAACTCCACAGCTTTACTCTGTTTGCCCGCTTCATACATTGCAGGTAAAATGATGTTGGTCAGGGCTATGGTTTTGGGCTTGAATATTCATTTTTTGCCTCCAAGTTCATACCCATTGGAAGGTGTTACGGATTCTTTTGATTTTGGGGCTATGGTTCCTTTGCAGGTGGGTAACTCTTTATCTAAACTACATCAAGTACATAAATTAATAATTGGTGGTGCACCCATTTCCAATTCAATAAGAGAAGAATTAAAGGGTGTTGATAATAGCAGTTATGAAACCTATGGTATGACGGAAACCATTACTCATATCGCTATAAAACCATTGAATCATAAAGAAGTTAAAGATGCTCCTTTTACGGTTTTACCAAATGTAGAACTTACCATAGATGATAGAGGTTGTTTGATAATTAACGCACCAAAAATTACAGACGAAACCGTGGTGACCAATGATATGGTAGAGTTACTTTCAAAAACTCAATTTAAATGGTTGGGTAGGTTAGATAATGTTATTAATTCTGGAGGAGTAAAGTTGCATCCAGAAGAAATTGAAAAAGTATTATCAAACTATATAGATAGTCCTTTTTTTGTTGCCGGTGTTGCAGATGATGAATTAGGGCAAAAAGTGGTTTTAGTGGTTGAAGATGCAGAAGTAAATGACATTCAGAAAATTATTGAGGGTATAGGGGAATTCAAAAAATTCGAGAAACCTAAATCGATTTTGATTATAAAACAGTTTCAGCGTACTGAAAGTGGAAAAATTCGCCGACAGGAAACATTAAACTTACTGAAAATATAAGTTACCTAGTTTAAAGTCGTACTTCACTCATTTTTCATTTTTATGGCACTTCTTTCTTAATAGGTTTATTGCTCAAACTTTAAACCAATTATTATGAAAAATGTAATTTTCTTATTCTTCCTACTCAACAGTGTTTTACTGTTATCGCAACAAATTAAAATTAGTGGTACCGTTTCAGATAATAAAGGCAACCCTTTACCTGGAGCTAATGTAATCGAAAAAGGTACGACCAATAGTACGCAAACAGATTTTGAGGGGCACTATTCGTTAATAGTTTCAAAGGGAGCAAAACTAGTATTTTCTTATATAGGATGTAAAAACTTCATTGTTAGGGTAAAAGATGAAACGGTTATAGATGTGTCACTTGAGGAAGACTTTCAAGCCCTTGAAGAGGTTGTAGTGGTTGGTTATGGTATTCAAAAGCGTAGTCATGTTACGGGTTCTGTATCTATGATTAACATTCAAAGACCTAAAAATAGTATTAGTAGAGCGTTGCAAGGAAAAGTTAGTGGTGTTCAAATTAGAGGTATTGGTACAGTAGAAAGTAAAAAGGAAGGGGTTAAAGTTAAAACTCCTTTGTATATAGTTGACGGTGTACCTATTCAAAAAGAATATAATGCAATTATTCAAAGCCTAAAAAATGAAGACATTAATAGCCGAAAAGAACTTAATGCTGCTGAAGCAAAGAGTTTGTATGGAAAAGACGCTAGGTATGGGTGTATTGTAATACGTACTGTACATGGAAATTACAATATTGAGAACGATGAAAATTACGCCAAAATCACAGAAAATCAGTTTCAAAATGTTACTATAAATCCATTGTCTACTTTTTCTATAGATGTGGATAAAGCAGCTTATAGCAATATTAGAAGATTTATTAATAAAGGACAGGATGTTCCTGTAAGTGCCGTAAAGATTGAGGAAATGGTTAATTATTTTGATTATGATTATGCACAACCGAAAAACGAGCATCCATTTTCTGTGCATACCGAAGTTGCCAAAACTCCTTGGAATGTAGATACCAAATTGGTGCGTATTGGTTTACAAGGAAAGGAGTATTTAAATGAAGATTTACCAGCATCTAACCTTACTTTTCTTATTGATGTTTCTGGGTCTATGTCGGCAGACAATAAATTACCACTGCTAAAATCAGCATTTAAATTATTGGTGAATCAATTAAGAGACAAGGATAGAATTTCTATTGTCGTTTATGCTGGTGCGGCTGGTGTAGTATTAGAGCCAACATCGGGTAGTGATAAAACAAAAATTATAAATGCCTTAAATAACTTGGAAGCTGGAGGGTCAACAGCAGGAGGTCAGGGTATTGAATTAGCATATCAATTAGCAGAAAAGCATTTTAAGAAAAATGGAAATAATAGAGTGATACTGGCAACTGATGGCGATTTTAATATTGGTTTGTCCAGTGATTATGACATGGAAAATTTAATTGTGAAAAAGAGAGAGTCTGGTGTTTTTCTTTCCGTTTTGGGTTTTGGTATAGGTAATTACAAAGATTCTAAATTGGAAACATTGGCAGATAAAGGAAATGGAAATCATGCTTACATCGATACCATGCAAGAAGCTCAGAAAGTATTTGGTAAGGAATTTGGCGGTACGCTGTTTACTATTGCAAAAGATGTGAAACTTCAAGTAGAGTTTAATCCTAATAAAGTTAAATCGTATCGATTACTAGGATATGAAAATAGATTATTAGCTGATGAAGATTTTATTGACGATACTAAGGATGCAGGTGAATTGGGAAGCGGGCATAAAGTAACTGCTTTATATGAAATAGTTGAAGCTGGGGTAAAAACTATATATGATAAAGATATACCTAAATTAAAATATGCTAGCAATACTAATGAGAATACGTTTTTAGATGAGTTGTTTACAGTGAGAATTAGATACAAAAAACCTGATGGTAAAAAGAGCTTAGAATTGGTTCATGTTCAGAATGTAGATTCTCAAGAAATGTCTGAAGATTTTCAGTTTTCTGCGGCCGTTGCATTATTTGGTCAACAATTGCGAAAGTCTAAATTTACTAATAAAACAACCTATAAGGATGTAATTGTATTGGCGGAGAAGGGAAGGGGAAAAGATGTAAATGGATATAGAGCAGAGTTTATTAGGTTGGTTAAAAGTGCTAATGATAAATTGGTAGCGAACGGCTATTAATTATACTTAAATAATAAAACAAATTGATATTCAAGGGATAGTTTATTTCTAACAAGTGAAATTTTGTATTTTCAAGGCTTATACCAAACAACACTTATGAAAAAACTATTCCTTTTTACATTTCTAATTTTTATTAGTAAAAGTAACGCCCAACAAATCCTCAATGAAAAAGAAAGAGCCATTGTTATAGATGAAATTCTAGACGACCGTTTTAACAACTTACTTCCAAAACTTATGGATGCTGCTGACTTAGACATGTGGGTGGTAATTTCAAGGGAATACAATGAGGATCCGGTTATTAAGACCATGCTGCCTGCTACGTGGTTAAATGCCCGTAGAAGAACTATTCTTTTGTTTTATAGAGATAAAGCAAAGAACACTATTGAAAAATTAGCCGTTGCTCGTTATAATGTTGGTAAGAATATTGTTTCCGCTTGGGATAAGGAAAAGGAGCCTAATCAATGGAAGAGGTTAATGCAGTTGATATCAGAAAGAAATCCAAAAAAAATCGGACTTAATTATTCTACAGACCATAATATTGCCGATGGTTTGGTAAAGACGGATTATGAGGAATTCATGGCAAATCTGCCTAAAAAGTATACTTCAAAAGTAACATCTGCAGAGCAACTAGCCGTACGCTGGATCGAAACTAGAACGGAGCGTGAAATGGTTATATATGATCAATTGGTAGATATTACACATGATATCATAGCCGAAGCATTCTCAGAGAAAGTAATAACTCCGGGAATTACCACGACTTCTGAGGTTGAATGGTGGATGCGCCAAAAAGTGACAGATTTAGGTTTAGAAACCTGGTTTCACCCAACCATAGATGTACAGCGAAGTAAAGAGGAATTGGTAAGTCACCTGTACTCTTTCTCTGGTAGACCAGAAGATACAGTGATATTACCAGGGGACTTGGTCCACTGCGATTTCGGTATTACGTATTTGCGTTTAAATACTGATTGTCAAGAATTAGCGTATGTACTAAAGCCAGAAGAAACTGCTGCCCCAGAATTTTTAGTAAACGGACTAAAGGAAGGGAATAAATTGCAAGACTTTCTAACCAGTAATATGATTAAAGGAAGATCTGGAAATGAAATTCTTAAAAAATCGCTGGACGAGGCTAAAGCTGTAGGATTAAGACCTTCTATTTACACGCACCCGTTAGGTACTTATGGTCATTCTGCCGGAACAACTATTGGAATGTGGGATGCTCAAGGTGGTGTCATGCGTGACGATGGAGAAAATTATGGTCTTAATCCTAATACTGTTTATGCTATTGAATTAAACACGACCATCAACATACCGGAATGGAATAGAGATATCAGAATCATGCTTGAAGAAGCCGGTTTCTATGGTGAAGATGGATTTAGATATGTAAATGGAAGACAGACGGAATTATTGTTGATACCACGAGTGAAAGATCATCAGGGCAATTAATCTTAATTTGTAAGATAAAATATTGTTGATGTATTAAAAATCTAATTTTCTATTTGTTAGTGTTAGGTTTAAAAGCTTGTTATTCATATATTTAAGAGTAGCCTGACGGTTGTTGAATAACTCGCTTAATGAAATGGATGACTAAACTTCATATAAAGTATTGTCTTTTATTGTTTTTGTGTACGCTAAGTATAGGACTTTTTGGGCAACATCAATTTAAAGGAACAGTATTAGATGCTGATACGAAAGAGACGCTTCCTTTTGTAAATATTGGAATTGTAAATAAAGGTGTAGGTACCGTAAGTAATTTTGATGGTAAATTTTATCTAGAGATTAATAAGGCTGATTTTTCTAATACAGATGTGCTACAATTTTCTTCTGTAGGTCATAAAACCATTCGGCTTAAAATTTCAGAGGTAAACTTTAATAATTTGTTGTTTCAAAAAGTTGTCATGCAGCCTGAAGCAATGCAACTCAACGAGGCGATGGTAACCGCTAAATATCTGAAAGGTAAAAAAGATGATGTTGTAGGCTTTTCCTATCCTAGTAAAAATAAGTTTGGGTATTGGAAAGGCGATGGTTCTTTGGGTGCTGAATTGGTGACAAGGATAAGTGTGGATAAAAAGAAGCACTTCTTAAAAAATTTTCACTTTTATCTAAACGAAAATTATTCTGATAGTGTATTGGTGCGCATTAATGTATATAAAGGCGGCACCATTTATCCTGAAGATAAATTATTGAAAAAGAACGTTACCAAAATGATAGGCAAATCTCCTGGAATGGTAACCGTAGATTTAAAGCCGTACAACCTTATTGTAGATGAAGATTTTAGTATTGGTCTAGAATTATTGGAAGTATATGGTAAGCGTGTAGGTTTGGTTTTGGCCGCGGATTATAGACCAAGTACATCATACAGAAGATATGTGAGCCAAGGACAATGGAAAACATTCAGGGGAGATGCAATGACTTTTTATGTAAATACTTCTACTTTGAGTGAGGATGACATTTCTCAAATATCAGAATACGCTAGACATAAAACCCTTCAAAATTCGTTCAACACTCCCCAAATAAATATCAACCCTGTCCAAACTCATAGATCAATTACGGGTTTTGTTTTTAATAATGGTAAGCCTGTTGAAAATGCTACTGTTCAAATAGCGGAGTCATTAAAGCATACACAAACAGACGCCTATGGTAGGTATACCATTATGGCACAAATAGGTGATGTCATTAGTTTTGATTATTTGGGTTTCGAAAAAGTGGAACGTACCGTATTGGAGACCATACATAATATCAACGTCACCATGAATGTGATGGTTGAAGCACTAGAAGGTGTTACCGTTACTGAAAGAGCGCGTTTAAAGAAAACCGAGGCAGAAATGTTCTCTGAATATTTAACGAATGAAGAATTTGCTAAGAGTGCTTATGGAACTCTTGATAAAAAAACAATTGGTCATGCAATAACTATTGTAGATGGTAAGAGTTTGAACTTATCGGCGCCAAATATTCTAGCAGCTTTAGATGGTAAAATAGCTGGAGTTCGCATTGGTAATGTAACCAATGGAAATACTTGTTTTGGATGTTCTTTTACCAAAGTTGCTGTGTTTATAAGAGGAGGTAAAGGGTCAATTAATAATATTAGACCTGCAATATTCGAAATTGACGGAGTAATTTATGAAGATGTTCCGTATTTTTTAGATTTAAATGTTATTGAGCGCATAGCGGTAATGCCTGGTCTTGCTGGCGTTGGAAGATATGGGCAGGTTGCCGCGGGCGGTGTAATTGCAATAAGTACAAAACATGCTAATTATGCTACTAAGAATAATAGAGCTAGTGACCTAGCAAAAATTCGAAATAATATTTATGAATTTGATGCTATTGATAAACAACAAGCTAATAAAAATTTGCCAAGCTATCTTAAAGCTTTTTTAGCTTGTAATACATTTGAAACTGCTAAAAGAGTATATGAAGAAAATGAGAAAATTTATAGTAGTTCTGCTTCGTTTTTTCTAGACGCCTATATTTATTTTACTGCCAACTGGGAGCAAGAAAAATTCAATAGTGATATAATCGCTAACCATCAATCTCTATTTGTTGATAACATCAATGAAATGAAAGCTTTGGCATATGCTTATCAGCGAGAAGGTAAATTTGAAAAAGCAAACGAACTATATACCAGCGTTTTTGTAAAGAGACCAAATTATGCGCAATCATATAGAGACATGGCAAATAGTTATATTGAAGTAAATGAAGTGCAGAAAGCAGCCAATCTATATAGTAGGTATACCAAATTATTGAACGAATCTTTTCTTGTGGCAGATACTATAGGATTACATCCTATTATTACGACTGAGTTCAATCACTTTTTACAGCATAAAACCGATTATACCATAAGTTCAGAAGATTTAAAAGAAATGGCGGCTATGCGCGAGGGTACAGATACCCGTCTTCTTTTTGAATGGAACGATGATAAGGCTGAGTTTGACCTTCAATTCGTAAATCCTGAAAATCGCTATTTTGTGTCTAGTACATCGCTAATCAATCAGAATGAATATTTTGGGAAGCAAGAAAATTCATCAAGTAAAGAGTTCTTTCTTGAAAGCGATATTCAAGGAGAATGGATTATAAATATAAATTATAAGGGGAATAAAAGCGGTTTGCCCACTTATTTAAAAGTGACTGCTTTCTCTGGCTACGGTACAGATAACGAAGAAAGTACTATTAGGATTTATAGGTTGTCTTTAAAAAATGTGAATCAAAATCTATTTTACTTACCAACTTTAGGAGCAGATAATTTAAATTAAAGTTTATTAAAGATGTAATGTTTTGAAGGACAAGTGATTAAAATTTGTTTTAATTTTTAATAATTCAATAATATTGTTAAATTCAAACATAATTAGTAATTATATTCCTACATATTTTAGTTTGGTTTAATTTTTGATATAAAATTATGGTATAACCATATAAAACTTTATTCTATGAAAAATGTTTTACTCCTTTTAGTATTAATATCTTTTGCTTGCAATGTGCAAGCACAAAGCAAAACAATTAAAGGTAAGGTTACCCAAATGGATGCTCCTTTGGCAAATGTTCAGATTTCTATAATAGATTCTGATATTTCTACTACAACAGACGCCAATGGATTATATCAAATATCTGCGGAACCTAGGGATGTAGTTAAATATACATATCCCGGTTTAAGTGATGTTCAGATAATGGTTGAAGATGTTACACGAATCTTAAATATTGAAATGACTCAGAAAATTGAGCAATTAGATGAGGTTACCGTGCGTAATAGTAATAGAAAATCACAGAGCGAATTAGAAGAGGAGTATAAGTATAAACCAAATTTAATTAAAACAGCATTTGGTATTTTGGATAGTGAGACCGCCCCTGGGAAAATCAGGTTTTTGCAAGAGGACGAAATCAATGATGTAGGGATTTGTATTCTAGATGTTGTGCGTAATAAGTTTGCTAGCGTAAGGGTTTTTGGTGATTGTCAGCGTGGAGGGGGAATATATATTAGAGGTTTCAATTCGATAAGTCAGGCATCTCCAGCAGTTTATGATGTTGATGGTCAGATTTTAACTAATGCTCCTACATGGATTGCACCAGCTTCAATTGCTAGATTGGCTGTTTTAAATAATTTGGCAATGACTACTAGATACGGGTCAATAGGTGCTGGTGGTGTCATAGTAATTAACACAAAAACATTATTATATGCTGGTAATATTGATGGAAAGCCTTATGATCAAGCTAAGCTTAGAAATAATAAATATGATAATTCAGCATTAAGTACAGTTAATTTTAAAGAAGATAAGCCTTCGTACATGAATGAACTTTTAAATGCGAAAACCGAAGAAGATGCAAAGGTTATTTACGAAAATCAAATAAAAAAATACAGTAGTTCATTCTACTATGTACTTGATGCCTATGATTATTTTTCTAACAGATGGAAAAATAAAGAATTTGCAAATAAGATAATCGAAGAGAATGACAATATTTTAAATGGTAACCCTATCGCATTAAAATCGTTGGCATATATCTATCAAGCGGAAGGAAAGTTTAAAGAGGCAAACAAACTTTATGAAGATGTGTATACACTTAGAGCAGATTATGCACAATCGTATTTAGACTTGGCAAATAGTTATAGAGAATTAGGTTTAAATCAAAAAGCTGCCGCTATGTACTTGCGTTATGATTACTTGTTAGCAGAAGAGCTATTGGAAAAAGAAGAGCCAGTGAAAGTTTTTATGGATCGTGATTTAAATAATTTGATTTCTCTAAAAGGGGCTGATTTAGTTTCAACAAATAAGGTAAAAGAAATTAAACTTGATGATGATTTTAAAGGAACACGTTTGGTGTTTGAATGGAGCGATAGTGAGGCTGAATTTGTGTTACAATTTGTAAACCCAGAAAAGCGATACTATAATAGTGAGCATTCTTTAGCTGCAGATGCTGAACGTATTCAAATTGGAAAGCGCTCAGGATTCTCCAGTGAAGAATATTTAATAGATGATACGCTTCGTGGTAATTGGTTGGTTAACGCTACTTATTTAGGTAACAAAAGTTTGACGCCTACATATTTGAAAGCTACTATATATTATAACTATGGTAGTGCATCGCAACGAAAAGAAACCAAGGTTTTTAAACTGGGTCTACGTAATGTAAATCAGCAATTGTTTTCAGTATCAAATGCGGTAAGTATCGTTTCTAATTAAGTCCGTTATTTTTCAAAACATAAAAGAGAAAAAGACATAGTTATTATAAGAAGCCCACAATACAGTATAAATGTATTGTGGTTTTTGAATGTAAATAGTTTTATACGTTGATACTAACAATTTTTCAGGAAATTACACCTGCAACACTCCCATATTAAAAGGCTTTTCAATAGGTGCATGATCAGCCGCTTCTATACCCATTGAAATCCATTTACGCGTGTCCTTTGGGTCAATGATAGCATCTGTCCATAATCTAGAGGCTGCATAGTATGGAGAAACTTGATTGTCATATCTTTTCTTGATATTATCGTATAGTTCCGTTTCTTTTTCCTCAGTGATGGTTTCACCTTTCTTTTTCAATGAAGCCTTCTCAATTTGTAAAAGAACTTTTGCGGCAGAGTTTCCGCTCATTACGGCTAATTCTGCGCTTGGCCAAGCAACAATTAACCTAGGGTCATAAGCTTTACCGCACATGGCATAGTTTCCGGCTCCGTAGCTGTTGCCTATTACGATAGTGAATTTTGGAACCACCGAGTTACTTACAGCATTTACCATTTTGGCGCCATCTTTAATAATACCACCATGCTCGCTTTTACTACCGACCATAAATCCGGTAACATCCTGTAAAAACACCAGCGGAATTTTCTTTTGATTGCAATTGGCTATAAATCGTGTTGCTTTATCTGCAGAATCGGAATAAATGACTCCGCCAAACTGCATTTCTCCCTTTTTGGTCTTTACAACTTTTCTTTGGTTGGCAACAATACCAACCGCCCATCCATCTATTCGTGCATATCCGGTAAGTATGGTTTGTCCGTATCCGGCTTTGTATTCTTCAAATTCCGAGTCGTCCACCAATCGCTTAATAATTTCCATCATGTCATACTGTTCCGCTCTTGAGCTAGGTAGTATACCATAGATATCATCAGGATTTTCTTTTGGTTTTATACTTTTCTTTCGATTGTATCCCGCTTTTGGAAAATCACCGATCTTATCCATAATATTCTTTATGGTGTCCAAAGCAGCTGCATCATCCTTCGCTTTATAATCGGTTACCCCACTAATCTCGCAATGAGTGGTCGCTCCGCCCAAAGTTTCATTATCTATGCTTTCACCTATAGCAGCTTTTACCAAATAGCTTCCTGCCAAGAAAATACTGGCGGTCTTATCTACTATTAAGGCTTCATCGCTCATAATAGGTAAGTAAGCGCCACCGGCAACACAACTGCCCATAACCGCAGAAATTTGGGTTATGCCCATACTGCTCATAACCGCATTGTTTCTAAAAATACGCCCAAAGTGTTCTTTATCCGGGAAAATCTCATCTTGCAATGGTAAATACACGCCGGCACTGTCTACTAAGTAAATAATAGGTAGTCTGTTTTCAATAGCAATTTCCTGTGCTCTTAAATTCTTTTTGGCGGTAATAGGAAACCATGCGCCAGCCTTTACCGTTGCATCATTGGCAACTACTATACATTGCTTTCCTTTTACATATCCAATTTTTATGACAACACCGCCAGAAGGGCAGCCACCATGTTCTTTATACATGCCTTCGCCAACAAAGGCTCCAACTTCAATCTGTTCGGTTTTTGGATCAAATAGATAATCAATACGTTCTCTGGCGGTCATTTTACCTTGATCGTGCTGCTTGGCAATTTTTGCTTTTCCTCCACCTAAATAAACCTCGTTCAGCTTTCGTCTAAGGTCAGATAATAACAACTTATTCCTATCTTCGTTTTGATTGAATTTTAAATCCATTCTGTATATTTATTTTCTTCGCATAAAGATAAGAAGTTAATTTTGGTGTACATGCAACAAAAATAAAAAGTATGATAAAGTGGGGTATTGTAGGGGCAGGTAATATAGCACATAGTTTTTCTAAAGATTTAGCCTTGGTAGATGGCGGTCAATTGGTTTCGGTAGCATCTAGAAGCTTAGAGAAGGCACGGACATTTGCCAAAGAGTATGGAGCTCCCTATGCTTTTGGTAGTTATGAAGAGTTATTTCATAGTAATACGGTAGATATTATTTATTTGGCAACACCGCATACTTCCCATGCAGATTTGAGCATTGCCGCCATGAAAGCCGGTAACGCCGTACTTTGTGAAAAACCATTGGGTGTCAATGCTTCGGAAGTTCAGGCAATGGTAGCTGCTGCTAAAGAGAATAATGTTTTTCTTATGGAAGCATTATGGTCACGTTTTAATCCGACCATTAAAAAAGTAAAGGAACTTGTAGATAATGGGACTATAGGGGATATAGGTTATTTACATTCAGATTTTGCGTTTTATGCTCTGGATAGGGATGAAAACGGTAGGCTATTAAATCCTGATCTTGCAGGAGGTTCTCTATTAGATATAGGGATCTATCCTATATTTTTAGCTTATTTACTGTTGGGGATGCCAAAGGATATTAAGGCAACCGCCAATTTTTATAAAACTGGGGTAGAGGTGCAATGTAGTATGATTCTTAATTATGATAACGCACAAGCCATTTTGTATAGCGGACTCAACTCTAACTCTGAAAAGAAATCTGAAATAGCAGGAAGTAAAGGAACAATTTTTATTCATCCAAGATGGCATGAAACTACTGGATTTACGTTGGAAAAAGATGGGGAAGTAGTAAGTAATGAACTGGGTAAGAGGGGTAAAGGCTATGTTCATGAGATAGAAGAAGTGCATAATTGTTTAAATTCTGGTAAGAAAGAAAGTGCACTTTGGAGTCATCAAAACAGTTTGGATCTTATAACAATTATGGATACGGTTCGTGAAAAAACAGGAATTGTGTTTCCGTTTGAATAATAGCAGGGGTAATAGTGGATAAATGTCTTAAAATTTACGATATTTGATGTTCGCTTAAATTTTAATTGATTCAAAAATGAACAAGAATACTGTGCTCACTTGGGCTACTTTTATTATGATCTTCGTAGGGCTTGCGCTAATTGCATTAGGAGCCTTTCGATACGATGATGTCGCTGGTTGGGGTTTTGCATCTGTGGGTATAGGGTTTTTTGCCATTGCTTGGGTGTTCAATGCCCTTAAAGGTAGAGTATAATCAATGTTTTTAACTAGTAGGGATTTCTTCTACTGGATGATAATTTTTTCACTAAACACTATAATTTTATGTCAGACGATAAGAAGGTAATCTTCTCCATGTCAGGAGTTACGAAAACCTATAAGAATGCTAACACCCCAGTTTTAAAGAACATATACTTAAGTTTTTTCTACGGTGCCAAAATCGGTATTTTAGGTCTAAACGGTTCTGGTAAATCTACTTTATTAAAAATAATAGCAGGTGTAGATAAAAATTTTCAAGGTGATGTGGTTTTTTCTCCAGGATATAAAGTTGGTTACTTGGAACAAGAGCCAGAATTGGATGAAAATAAAACCGTTTTGGAAATTGTTAAAGAGGGAGTTGCCGAAACGGTTGCCATTCTTGATGAATACAATAAGATAAACGATATGTTCGGTCTGCCAGAAGTGTATGAAGATGCGGACAAAATGCAGAAGTTGATGGATCAGCAGGCTGTATTGCAAGATAAGATAGATGCAGCCAATGCTTGGGAACTAGATACCAAATTGGAAATTGCTATGGATGCTTTGCGTACCCCAGATCCTGAAAAGAAAATTTCTGTGCTTTCGGGTGGTGAGAGAAGAAGGGTGGCCTTATGTAGGTTGTTGCTTCAAGAGCCGGAAATCTTATTATTAGATGAGCCTACCAACCACTTAGATGCAGAATCTGTACATTGGTTAGAGCACCACCTGGCATCTTATAAGGGAACGGTAATTGCCGTAACGCACGATAGATATTTCTTGGATAATGTTGCTGGTTGGATTCTTGAATTGGATAGAGGTGAAGGAATACCTTGGAAAGGGAACTACTCTTCTTGGTTAGATCAAAAGTCTAAACGAATGGCACAAGAAAGTAAAACAGCTTCTAAAAGACAGAAAACATTGGAGCGAGAGCTGGAATGGGTACGTCAAGGAGCAAAGGGTAGACAGACCAAACAGAAAGCACGTCTTAAGAACTACGATAAGTTGATGAGTCAAGATCAAAAACAACTTGATGAAAAACTGGAAATTTATATTCCTAACGGACCTCGTTTGGGTACCAATGTTATTGAAGCTAAAGGGGTAAGTAAGGCATACGATGATAAGTTGCTTTATGAAGACCTTAATTTTAAATTACCACAAGCGGGTATTGTTGGTATTATTGGACCAAACGGTGCTGGTAAGACCACTATTTTTAGAATGATCATGGGTGAGGAGACACCGGATAAAGGTGAATTTGAAACTGGTGAAACCGCTAAAGTAGCCTATGTAGATCAGAGTCATTCCAATATAGATCCAGATAAAACTATTTGGCAAAACTTCAGTGATGAGCAGGAGTTGGTGATGATGGGTGGTAAGCAGGTCAATTCTAGGGCTTACTTAAGTAGATTCAACTTCTCGGGTAGTGAACAGAATAAAAAAGTGAGTATGTTGTCCGGTGGTGAGCGTAACCGTTTACATTTGGCAATGACCTTGAAAGAGGAAGGTAACGTGCTTTTATTGGATGAGCCTACCAATGACTTGGATGTAAATACATTACGTGCTTTAGAAGAAGGTTTGGAAAATTTTGCAGGTTGTGCCGTAGTCATCTCGCATGATAGATGGTTCTTAGATCGTATCTGTACACACATATTGGCATTTGAAGGCGATTCTCAAGTGTATTTCTTTGAAGGTTCGTTCTCGGATTATGAAGAAAACAAGAAGAAAAGGTTAGGCGGAGATCTTATGCCGAAACGAATTAAGTATAAAAAACTAATCAGATAAAATTTTGGTTATAAAGAAAAAGCCCGCAATTGCGGGCTTTTTAATTTTATACTAACAACTAAAGTATTAATATTCGTCATTAGGGTACCAGTCTAATTGTACCACTTCAATATCTTGATTGCCTGCATCTACCAATTGTTTGAACTTGGCAACATCGCTAACATCTGGATTGCCCCTGTAGTGATAAGGATAAACTTGTTTTGGTTTAAAATCTAACACTGCTTCGGCAGCACTTTCAACGGTCATGGTATAAGGTAAATTCATACAAACAAAAGCTTTGTCTATATTCTTTAAAGAACGCATTTCTGGGATATCCTCTGTATCTCCGGAAAAATAAATACGTTGATCGCCAATAGTTAAAACATAGCCGTTTCCACGACCTTTATTGTGAAATTTAAGCGCTTCACTTCTTAAATTATACATGGGTATGGCTTCAATGGTAATACCGTTTAATTCTTTACTGCTCCCGTTGTCCAAAATTACAAGCTGTTCTGCATATTCTTCGGGCAATTCTTCTGCAACGGCCTGTGGTACAACAAAGGTAGCATTGGTTGTTTCTAATTCTTTTAAGGTCTCTATGTTTAAATGATCACCATGTATATCGGTAATTAAAATTAATGTAGCATTCTTTTGCCCTTCAAAAGCTGCGGCACCACCTGTTGGGTCAATATAGATTATTTCATTATTCCATTCTAAGACAGCCGTTGCGTGTTCTATGGGTGTTATGGTGATTTCGGTGTCTTTAGCCTCATTTTTCATTGAAGTCGACATTTCCGCTTCCGCTTCTGTGACTTCGGAATCTGATTTCTTTACTTCTTTACATGAGAAAGAAATGGCTCCTATACATAATAATAAAAAGAGTTTATTGATGTTCATTGTTATATTGTTTTAGTTTTAATTCCATTTTAATGTCAGATCTAAGGTAGTCTAAATTATCTTCCAACGGCGTTTCTATAAATCCGTATTTTTTATAAATATGCAAGGCGGCGTCAAGCTTGGTGCTTGAGTATAGTTCAAGTGTATTCCAGTTTTTATTCTTTGCAAAATCAATGGCGTATAATAATAATTTTTGACCAATTTGTAAGCCGTGATAAGATTTGCTAACTGCCATTTTTCCTAATTCATATCTTTCCTTGTTTTTTCTTATTAATGCAAAACACCCCACAGGTTCATTATTCCAGAGCCCAATAAAGATAAAGCCACCTTTGTCAATGATAGAGGCTTGGCTGTTTTCTAATAGTTCTCTGTCCTTTTCTTCAACTTTAAAATATTCGGTAATCCACTCTATATTCAAGTCTTTAAAGATTTGAGTATATTTAGTCTCAAATGGCACAATGGTAAGCATAGTCTATGTATTGGTCTAATGGTTACTTCTAAATTATACTATATTTAATGGTATTTACCACGTAATATAATTTAATTTTATGCTAAAGAATCTAAAATTTGAATTAACACGTATATAAACTGAACAAACAGACACTTTATTAAATTTAAAATTATGACTGAAACAAAAAACAACAATGGTTTAAAAGTTTTGACCGCTCTTTTAGGTGTTGTGCTTTTAGCAACTATCATTTATACAGTAAGTCTTTATCAAGATAAAAAGAAGACAGAGGTTGTTCTTTCTAAAGAGAAAGAATTGGTGGTTGAAGATTTAAATAGCTTAAAATCAGAATATGATAAAGCTATTTTGGAAAGTAATGCTACTAACGAAGAATTGGTTAGCGCAAGAGATAATATTGCTAAATACATAGACTCGGTAAAAACTATGAAAGCGGATATTAGTTCTTTATCTAGATACAGAAGACAAGTTAGTGTTCTTAAAGCGGAGAGAGAGCAGTTGTTAAAGCAAGTTGATTCTTTAACTCGTTCTAATAGTATGATCGCTATGCAGCGTGATAGTACTTATGTTGAGTTGGAAAAACAAACAGTTTTCAACGATTCTTTAGTAGTGCAAAACACAAATTTGGCTCAAGTAGTTGAAAAAGGGTCTGCATTGAATTTATCTAAATTTAATGTTGATGCAGTTAAGGAGCGAAACAGCGGAAAATTAGTTTCTACTCAACGTGCCAGAGCTACTGATAAGTTTAAAATTTGTTTTACCGTAGCGGATAACGTTATTGCTCAAGCTGGTGATAGAGAGTTCTTCTTAGAAGTTTTAGATCCACAAGGGAATGTTCTTGGAGGTGGTAACTCAATGACCAACGATAACGGAGCATCAATTACTTATAGTAAGCAAACAGGATTTTACTATGAAAACAAATCTTTAGATGTATGTGATTACATTAGTAAGCCAGCTGGTGATTTTAAAGATGGAAATTACATGGTAAATGTATATGACGATCAGTTGAAATTATTAGGAACTTCTAAGTTCATGTTGAAGTAAGTTTTCCTATAATTATATAATACAAAAGGCGACCAATTTGGTCGCCTTTTTTTGTTTATTGGTTTAGTTTTTAGTCTTTTAAACTACCCACCATATTTTCAGGTTTTACCCACTCGTCATAATCTTCAGCGGAAACGTAACCTAAATTAACAGCTTCTTCTTTTAATGTAGTGCCGTTCTTATGTGCGGTGTTTGCAATCTCTGCAGCTTTGTAATACCCAATTTTGGTATTTAAAGCAGTGACCAACATTAAAGAGTTATTCAACAATTCTTTGATTACACCGTGATTTGGCTCAATACCGGCAGCACAATGCTCTTCAAAACTTACACAGGCATCGCCAATTAGTTGTGCAGACTGTAGAATGTTTGCTGCCATCATTGGTTTAAAGACATTCAATTCATAATGTCCCTGTGTACCACCAACGCTTACAGCAACGTCATTACCCATAACTTGTGCGCAAACCATTGTCATTGCTTCACATTGAGTAGGGTTCACTTTACCTGGCATTATTGAACTACCAGGTTCGTTGGCAGGAATAATGATTTCACCTATTCCTGAACGAGGTCCAGATGCCATCATTCTAATATCATTTGCTATTTTGTTCAATGACACTGCCAACTGTTTTAAAGCTCCGTGGCTTTCAACAATGGCATCATGTGCCGCTAGTGCTTCAAATTTATTTTCAGCGGTTATAAAAGGCAACCCTGTGAAGTCTGCAATATATTTTGCTACAAGCACATCATAGCCTTCCGGTGTGTTTAATCCAGTTCCAACGGCAGTACCACCAAGTGCCAATTCACTTAAATGTGCTAAGGTGTTGTTCAATGCTTTTAAACCATGGTCCAATTGAGAAACATAACCGGAAAATTCTTGACCTAAGGTTAGGGGAGTGGCATCCATTAAATGGGTGCGACCTATTTTAACCACATCTTTAAATTCTTTTGATTTTTTATGTAATGTATCTCTTAACTGAGTTACACCAGGAATGGTCACTTCTACAATCTTTTTGTAAGCGGCAATATGCATACCGGTAGGGAAAGTATCGTTAGAAGATTGAGATTTGTTGACATCGTCATTCGGTTGAATGGTTTTTTCTCCCTCGCCAATTACTTTACCGGCAATTTCATGGGCTCTATTGGCAACTACTTCATTAACGTTCATATTACTTTGCGTACCAGAACCAGTTTGCCAAATAACCAATGGAAATTGGTCATCGTGCTTTCCTTCTAAAATTTCATCGCATACCTGGGCGATCAAATCTCTTTTTTCGGTAGCTAAGACACCAAGCTCACAATTGGCATATGCAGCGGATTTTTTTAAATAAGCGAATCCGTAAACTATGTCCAACGGCATAGATGCCGTTGGTCCTATTTTAAAATTATTACGCGAGCGTTCTGTTTGTGCACCCCAGTATTTGTCTTTGGGTACTTCAACATTCCCCATGGTATCTTTTTCGATTCTGAACTCCATAATCTTATATTTTATATGAATCTTAAATAAACTTTTATATACAGCATCAAAAATAAGGTTTACATTTATTTTTCTTACGACAAGATTAAAGGGAAATGTGAAATTAATTTTGCAGAACGTTTGCAAAAAATAATTGGTTTATGGTATCTTTGTCATATATAAGCAAGAAGATATGTTTGATTTTGACCAATATTTAGGATTTTTAGCTTTTTTGACCATTTTAACTATCGGTTTTTGGCTAATGATGTTTTTGTTATTATTTGTTGTGCCTTACTGGTTAGGTGGTAACATTATAGAGTTATTGAAAGAAAGACGCGAAAAGAAAAAAGCTGCTAGGGAAGCATAAATGATATTATTAAATAAAAAAAGGAAGCCAATTGGCTTCCTTTTTTTGTTGCTATTTATAGTTATTGAATTATCCTTCAATTTCCTCATCACCTTCGTCATTATTTCTGTTTCCTCTATCGCCATTTCTATTTCTTTCTTTTGGCTGGTTAAAACGATAAACAAAGCCCATGGTTATTTGGCGTTGTCTCCATTGGAATTCACTATCAGATGTAAAGAATTCCGTTTCTGTATAAGAAGTTCTTTTTCTGGAATTTAATAGATCGCTAACGTTTAGGGAAATAGTTCCATTGTCTTTCAAAATATCTTTGCTGAATGCCAAATTTAAAGAGAATATACCTCCATTTTCCGTTTGGGCGGTTGATGATGGACCTCTATAAAATGCATTGGTCTGCCAGTCAATTTTTGCAGGTAAAGATACTTTAGAGCTAAATCTTGCAAACCAACTGGTATTTGTTGTACCATAATCTATACCGTTGAATGCGCCATCTGTCTTAAATTGAAAGAAGTTGAAACTAGAATTTAAACGTAACCATTTTGCAGGATTATATAGCATACCGGCTTCAACACCTATTCTGTCATTTGTAGATAGGTTAATAGGAATTGATCTAATTATTTCAATTCCATCTGTGGTGGTTTCACCGGTTTCTTCTTGTATACGTTCAAATGAATCGGTTTCTCGTTGGTAGTACACAGAAGAGGTAAGGGTTAGCTTATCCCATCTCTTTAAGTAACCAACATCAAAAGCATTGGAGAACGCTGGGTCAAGATCCGGGTTTCCTTGAAAAATATTTGTTCTACTAGATCTTGAAGGAAAAGGGTTTACGTACCTTCCTCTTGGTCTATTTATCCTTCTATTATAACCTAATGATATGTTTTCATTTTCACCCAATTCGTAAATGACGTTCACAGTTGGAAAAAGCCCTAAATAGTTCTTATCGAAATTTGCCTCAACATCTACTCCCAATTGATCCTCTAACTCAGAAGAATCATATAAAGAGGTCAATTCTCCTTTTAACTGGGTGTTCTCTAAACGTAATCCTAAAAGAAAAGAAAATTTACCGTATTTGTTACCATATTGGGTATATACGGCATTTACATTTTCAGTATAGGCAAATAAGTTGGTCAGGTCTTGGTTAATATCGAACAGACCGGTGGTTTGGTTTAAAGAGTCTAATCTATAATCCGTTTCTGTTTTTTCAAAAGTACCTCTATACCCAGCTTCAAATTGTGCATCGCCCATAGGTAATACATAATCTGCTTGTATTAAATATTCATTTTGGGTTTCTTTTTCAAAGACATTTTCCAAGACTATTAAATTATCATTAGGCAATGTATTGTTTTCTTGTATGATGTTGGTCTTATCTTCTACGCCGTTAGAGTATTGAGCGTCTACCGTTAGTTTTTGCCCATCATCATCAAGATTATTAATATAATTCAAAGAAAATTGATAGTTCTCATCATCTTCACCTTCATCTTCAGTTCTAAAGGTTTCACTATCTAGTGTGCTGTTAATAAACCTTTGGTTGGTATTTTCAGTTTCATCTTCACTTTTAGAGGTTCTGTAAAATACACTTCCTGTAATTGAAGATTCCTCTGTAATAAAATACTCAAGTCCCAAATTAGTGTTGAATCCTTTTCTAAGTCTAAAATAGTCCCTGTCCTCTATAATCCTATCATATGATCCAGAAGTATAGGTGTTATCATAAAATGCATTTCCTGGGGCATCTCTATAGTTATACCCTGTTGTGTTGAACAAATTAAATTTGTCTGTACGTAAATTGGCATTAACGGATATACCACTATTTACTGGGTAACCGATCGTAGTGTTTACAGAACCGTTAAAGCCCAGTGTTTTTTCCTTTTTAAGAACAATGTTCAAAATACCTGCGGTACCTTCTGCGTCATATCTTGCAGACGGACTAGTAATTACCTCAACCTTTTCAATGGCATCCGCAGGAAGTTGTGTAAGAGCATCTGTAGATCCAAAACCCGCTAATGCTGACGGTTTGCCGTTAATAAGAATTCTAACATTTTCATTACCCCTTAAACTTATGGCGCCTTCAACATCTACATCAACAGAGGGTACATTATTCAAGGCGTCGGTAATAGTTGCGCCACTATTGGTTAAATCCTTACCAATATTATAGATCTTTTTGTCTAAACGTACCTCTACGGTAGTTTTTTCACCAACGACTTCAACGGCTTCTAGTTGAGCAACATCTAAAGCAAGTTTAACCGTACCCAAATCTGTGGATTCAGTCAATGTTTGATTTGTTAATTTGTAAGTTTTGTATGAAATGTATTCTATGGAAATATTGTACTTGCCTGGTGTGGTTTCAACCTGAAAGTTACCATCAATATCTGTAATGCCACCTGTAATTTTATCAGGGTTGTTTACACTTTGTAGTACCAGTGTAGCATATTCTAAAGGAAGATTATCGTCTTTGTCTACGACTTTACCGCTAATGATAATTGGACCTCTTTCCCGTTCTCCTCCGGGTCTTTGACTGTATATATAATTAAATGATAGTGTTAAGAGTAGGAGTAAAGGGTAAAGTTGTCTCATTAAGTCAGTTTTTGGATTTCTTTCGTTTTTCTTTTTTCTTCTTTTTATTCTTCTTTAAAGTTTTTGAAACACCATCTTTTTGTAATGCAACAAAAGCTTCATACTTTTCTAATGGCAGACCGGCTTTTAATTCCTCATCTTGCCTTTTAGTTATGTTTTTATATACTTCTGCCATTTTTTCTGGCGGAAGTTTTAATATTTGAGCCTCTATACGCTCTTGTACATATTTTTTAAGTACAGAGCTTAATACGGCCTGTTCAAATTCATTTAGTTCCAATGCCTCCGTAATTCTGGGCATTTCACCATCTACCAGTTCTTCGGCAGTTTTTGGTTTGGGTTCTTCGACCGGAGTTTGTGCTTGGGGAATAGAGCTCCTTTGACTCCCATAACCATAACCTCCTCTAGATCCATAACCATATTGCGACCCATAACCATATTGCGCGTAAATTGCTGTAGTGCCAAATAAGGCAACCAACAATGTCAATATATTTAGTCCACTATACTTTAATACTTTTTTCATGTCTTTAGATTATAAAGTTATACTATGGTTTAACCGAAAATGGTTAATTGTTTGTTAAGATAATATACCTAACTATTATAATAAATTCTATTTCAACAAAGAGTTAATGTTTGAAGCCGGTCTACCAATAACCGCGCTATTTCCATTAATTACAATTGGTCTTTCTATTAATTTTGGATGCGTGATCATGGCATCGATCAACTCTTCATCGTTTAGTGATAAATGTTTGAATTTCTCTTTCCAAACGGCTTCTGACTTACGTATTAAGTTAATTGGTTTAATGTCCAAACAACTAATAATATTTCTAAGTTCATCTTTTGTTGGTATATCTTCTAGATATTTTACCACTTCAAATTTCTTGCCAGACTCTTCTACAACTTTTAAACCTTCTCTAGATTTGCTGCATCTAGAATTGTGATATATTTTAATCATATTACTTTTAGCTTTATGTTAAAACCCTATCTATTAAATATAATAAATAGGGATTAATAATTTATTCTTCTTCTTTTTGTCCCATCATCATTAGAAAGGCTTTCAAAAACTGGTCAATGTCACCATCCATGACATTGTCTACATTACCGGTTTCTTCTCCGGTTCTTACATCCTTAACCAATTTGTACGGATGCATAACGTAGTTTCTAATTTGAGAGCCCCATTCAATTTTCATTTTAGAGGATTCAATCTCTTGGCGAGCTTCCATTTTTTTACGTAGCTCAATTTCATATAGTTGAGATTTCAGCATTTTCATCGCCGTAGCCCTGTTATCATGCTGGCTTCTACTGTCTGAACAAGATATTTGAATTCCTGTAGGGTGGTGGGTCAATTGGACTTTAGTTTCAACCTTGTTTACATTTTGCCCACCAGCACCACTTGATCTTGCAGTGGTTATGGTAATATCTGCAGGATTGACATCTACTTCTATACTGTCATCTACTAACGGATATACATATACGGAAACAAATGAGGTATGTCTTTTGGCATTACTATCAAAAGGTGATATACGTACAAGACGATGAACTCCATTTTCTCCTTTTAACCAACCAAAAGCAAATTCACCGTCAATTTCCAAGGTTACGGTTTTAATGCCGGCAACATCACCATCTTGATAATTGAGTTCTTTGATTTTGTAACCGTTCTTTTCGGCCCACATCATATACATACGCATAAGCATAGCTGCCCAGTCGCAACTTTCGGTACCACCTGCGCCTGCTGTAATCTGCAGTACCGCTGGTAATTCATCACCCTCTTCTGAGAGCATATTCTTGAACTCCATTTTTTCAATGGTGTTCACTGCTTTCTCATATTGCTTTTCAACTTCGGCTTCAGGGACTTCGCCTTCTTGCTGAAACTCAATCAATACTTCTAAATCAGCAACCAATAGCTGGGCGGCATCATAATCATCTACCCATTGTTTTTTAGACTGAATGAATTTCATATGTGCCTGTGCCTCTTGCGGATTGTCCCAAAAGTCAGGAGCCAAGGTTTTTTCTTGCTCGTTTTCTATTTCAATTAATTTGGCATCAATGTCAAAGATACCTCCTTAACGCACCAAGGCGATCTATAAGACCTTTGTAGTGGTCTGTACTTATGTTCATACAATTCTAATTTTGAGTAAAAATAATACTCTTTTAAGTAATGTTTAAAGATATTTTTAGATTAACTATTGCTGGCTTTGCAATGTGACCGAGTGTGTGGTCTTATTTGTGCCCAAAGAATAAATAATACCTTTTAATGGAGCACAATCATTATAATCTTTACCGTGGCAGACTTTTATGTGATTCATATCCGCTAAAATATTATTGGTAGGGTCAAAACCTTTCCAGCCTATTCCTGGTATATAGCATTCTACCCAGGCATGCATTTGTGAATCTCCTTTAAAACCATGGGTTTGGTCTAGGTACCCGGAGACGTACCTTGTTGGTATGCCATTAATTCTTGCCAAGGCACAGAAAAGATGTGCAAAATCTTGGCAAACGCCTTTTTTATTAGTTACAACGTCATTTAACATTGTACTTACATCTGTAGCTCCTGTTGAAAATTCAATGAAATTATATACCCAATGGTTTAGGTTTTCTAGATTTTTGAATGTGGAAATAGTTGAATCAAAGGCGTATAGTTGCTCTTGTGCAAAACTTAGGTTTGTAAATGTAGTCGCTTTTAAAAAGCGTTCATAATTAATTCTAAAATCAAGTTTTTGTAACTCGGCATGTGCTGCTGAAACGTTAGGGTTGATGTTAAAATCAAAAGGGTCAATATCTTCTTTGGTCAGTTTAAATTTTGCTTCAAAAGTTACCTTCTTGAATTTTTTCTTCGGATGTATTCTTAGGGTTTTAAAGCCATAACCGTTAATGGAATTTTCGGTAATGGCAAATAATGAATTGTTGAATTCTATCTCTACATTATGTTGGCTATCGTTCTCTACCGGTATAATTAGAAACTGCCAATATGCAGTATGTACCCAATCGTCATAAATATTTTTAGCCCTATATGTAATCTCAATATCTCTTGGCATAAGAGCGCAAAGATACCTTATTTAAATGGGCTAATAATTAAAAAATTCCTCATCTACTTTGTCGCTGATATCAACAAGACTTTCTAGAATATTTTCAATGAAAGATTTTATATCTTGATCTATTTCCTCAATATATTTAAATTCATATTCTGATCTTACCCTGCCGATTAAAAAAGCCGTAGAATTTTTGTTATACCGTTTTTCGGGGTTTAAAATTTTTACATGTTGATTTACCTGGTTCAAAGAATTCATTACCGATCTTGGGCAATTAGGGTTAAGAATTAAGAACTCTAATGTAGTTATGCTTGTAGGGGTTTTTTTGTAGAACCTACGCATCATATCATAAGATTCGGCACATTTTAATAACGTGGTCCATTCAAAACTTTTACTGAACTTTTCATTTTCACCACCTTGAGAAAGTAATGCATCATTGTATTTAGAATTGATCATTCTAGTAATTTGTGTAGCCCTTTCAATGTTTATGCCCATTGATATTATGGCATAAGTGGCATCATGCAAGAGTGTACCGCGTATTTTTCCACGAAGTATATCTGTCATTTCAGCAACCTGGGTAGTGAAATCATGTAGACCATTTTTAACAAAAACTTCTTTAGGGTAGTTGACGACAAAATGATAGAATTTATTGATCGCTTCATAAAGCTCAGTTGAAATTAAATCCCGTGCGCTATTTGCGTTCTCCCTTGCAAACTTAATATTGTTTATGATCGATGAGCTATAAGTGGGGTCTAGACCAATTTTATAGAGTACATCTTCTTCTTTTAAAAACTTTTCTGAATCCTCTTCGGGATCTCCGACCATAAATAACATAGAACGTAAAACAAATTGACGATCTTGAGATTTTAGATTTGGAGCATCTAAAGAAGAGAAATAATTTACATTTAAATATCTTGCTACGTGTTCAGAACGTTCAATATAACGTCCCATCCAAAATAGATTATTGGCAACTCTTGCTAACATATAGATTTTTTATTTTTTTAATACCCAGGTGTCTTTTGATCCGCCTCCTTGAGAAGAGTTTACAATTAGATTTCCCCTCTTAAGTGCTACGCGTGTTAACCCGCCTTTGAGAACAAATTCTTTGTCTTTCCCGAGAACGGTAAACGTTCTTAAATCAACATGGCGTTGTTCAAAAGATTCGGTATCGTCTATATAGGTAGGGTGAACGGACAATGACATAATAGGTTGGGCTACATATTTTCTTGGGCTGGCCTTTACCTCGGCCTTTACCTTTTCAATTTCTTCTTTACTTAGCTTGTTTCCTATAGAAATACCGTAGCCACCGGCTTCATCAACAGGTTTAATAACTAGTTCATGAATATGTTCCAATACATATTTTAATTCATCGGGTCTGCTGCAATGATAGGTATGTACATTGTTTAATATAGGTTCTTCGTCTAAGTAATATTTTATAATTTCTGGCATATAGGTGTATACGGCTTTATCATCAGCTACACCAGTGCCAGGGGCATTGGCCAACGTAACATTGCCTTTTTTATACGCGGCAAATAAACCGGGTACGCCAAGAACGGAATCTGGATTAAACTCCAGAGGATCTATGAACTGGTCATCTATTCGTCTATAAATAACATCAACCTTTTCTGGACCCTTTATAGTCTTCATGTAAACAAAATCATTTTCTACAAATAGATCACGACCTTCTACCAATTCAACTCCCATGGTTTTGGCTAGGTAAGAATGCTCATAAAATGCAGAGTTGTACATACCAGGTGTAATAACTACTACATTGGGTATGTCCACGCCCTTAGGTTTTACGGATTCTAGTAGTTCTAAAAGGTTTTCTGCATAATTGGTCACCGTATGTGTCTGGTAATGATTGAATACACCAAACAACGCCTTTTTAAGTGCTGTTCTGTTGCAGATTACATAACTTACCCCAGACGGACATCTAATATTATCTTCAAGTACATAATATTTACCGTCCTTATGTTTAATGACATCTGTACCCGAAATGTGATTATAGATTCCTCCTGGCGGATTTACACCGTTCATTTGATCTAAGTAATTGGCTGAAGATGTAATGAGTTCTATGGGTACAACCTTATCTTTTAATATTTTTTTATCATGATAAATATCCCACAGGAATAAGTTCAAAGCTTTACTTCTTTGTATGGAGCCACGCTCTATAATATCCCAGTCTACGGGATCAATAATTCGTGGAAATAAATCAAAGGGAAAAATCTTCTCTTGCACGTTATTTTCCCCGTATACTTGAAAAGTAATGCCTTGATTAAAAAATGAAGACTTCGCTTTATTGTTTAGCGTAACGTAATCTTTAATAGAATGTTCACCATAGAGGTTGAATAACTTTTGATAAACCTCTTTTACCTTTCCTTTCTTATCATGAATTTCATCATATAAATCTGGGTTTCTTTGATAAGAAGAAAAAATTTGATTTTCAATGTTCTCCATAGAATTAGTTTTGTTAAAAGGTACATGATAAAAAGCGATTATTAGGTGTAATATTTACAATAATTGGTAGTATTTTTCCTTATTCTGTAATTATTAGGTAGCTTTTTTAACAAGTATGATATTTATAATATAGTTGGGCTTTCCTGTTTTTCATTCGTTGGTTTTTCTCTACTTTTAATGAAAACTATTAGAGAATGAGAAAGCACTATGTACTTTTGGTTGGATTTCTATTGTTATCCATTACTACAATAACCGCACAGTTTAGCGATCAAAAGAAGAATTTTGATAAATATGAGGGGTTCTATAATTTCTACTATGATGAGGACAATGATAAAATCTTTTTGGAAGTAGATCAGTTGGATAAGGATTTTCTTTATGTATACTCTTTAAGTAGTGGAATAGGGAGTAATGACATTGGCTTGGACAGAGGTCAACTGGGAGACGAGCAGGTAGTATATTTTAAAAAGGCGGGCAATAAATTACTGTTGGTTCAACCAAATTTAAAGTATAGGGCCATAACGGATAATGAATTGGAACGAAAATCCGTTGAACAAGCGTTTGCCAAATCTGTTCTGTTCGGCTTTCCTATTGTTGAAGATAAAAACGGTACCTATATAATAGATATCACTGATTTTTTAATGCAAGATGCACATGGTGTCTCTTCAAGACTAAAAAGAACTGAGCAGGGTTCATATAGTCTGGATAAATCTAAAAGTGCCTTTGCCTTGGAAAGAACTAAGGCTTTTCCCAAGAATATAGAGTTTGATGTTTTAATGACTTTTAAGGGCGAGGCGAAAGGTGGTTATATCAGAAGTGTAGCTCCCAATGCGAATTTAGTAACCGTTGCTGAGCATCATTCTTTTATTGAATTGCCAGATGATAAGTATAAAAAACGAGCTTTTGATCCAAGATCAGGTTCTTCTCCATTTAACTATTATGATTATGCGGCACCTGTGGAGCAAAATATTCTAAAGCAGTTTATAAGAAGGCATCGTTTAGAGAAAAAAGATCCTACTGCAGAGGTTAGTGAGGCCGTAGAACCTATTATTTATTATTTGGATAATGGAACACCGGAACCTGTAAGGTCCGCTTTATTGGAAGGTGGCCGTTGGTGGAACCAAGCTTTTGAAGCTATAGGTTATAAAGATGCCTTTCAAATAAAAATGTTGCCAGATGATGCGGATCCTTTAGATGTTCGTTACAACGTTATTCAATGGGTTCATCGTTCTACCAGAGGTTGGAGCTATGGTAGTAGTATAACAGATCCAAGAACTGGTGAAATTATGAAAGGGCATGTTAGTTTAGGAAGTTTAAGAATAAGACAAGATTATTTAATCGCCCAGGCTTTAATGAACAAACCATTTGCCGAAAGAGATGATAATTATGAGCCAATGTTAGAAATGGCCATTGCAAGAATAAGACAATTATCTGCACATGAAATTGGGCATACTTTAGGTTTTGCCCATAATTATGCCGCCAGTACTACAGGCAAGGCTTCAGTGATGGACTATCCTCATCCGCAGTTTACTTTGAACAATGGAAAGGTTGATTTTTCAAGTGCCTATGAAACTGGTATTGGAGCATGGGATAAGGTTACCGTAGCATACTCCTATCAGAACTTTCCTGAAGGGGAAGAAAAAATAGGCTTGAACAATATTTTGGATAAGGCCAAAGCAGATGGGCTACGTTATATAACGGATCAAGATGCGAGACCACAAGGTAGTGCCCATGTCTTGGCTCATTTGTGGGATAACGGCACCAGTATCAGCAAAGAATTGGAGGAAATGATGAGTATTCGTAAAGTAGCCATTAATAACTTTTCTGTAGATAATATTCAAGAAGGTACACCTTACTCTGTATTGGAAGATGTTTTTGTACCGCTATATTTCTTTCATAGGTACCAAACAGAAGGTGTGGCAAAAGTCATTGGTGGTTTAGAATATAATTATGCGGTAAAAGGTGATGGACAAGAGGTAGTTGCCGTTGCGGATAAGTCTATGCAACAAGAGGCATTAAAGAGTGTGTTGCGGACTTTGGATGCTGCAGAAATAGCTATACCAAAAGAAAAATTGAGCTTGTTTCCTCCTAGGTCATTTGGAACCCCTAGAACAAGGGAATCTATAAAAGGTAAAACCGGTGTTTCTTTTGATGCCCTGTCGGCAGTGGAAACAGCTTCGGATTTGACTTTAAAATTTTTATTGCATCCGGAGAAAGCATCAAGACTTATTCAGCAAAAAGCAATAGATACGGATAATGTTGGTTTGGCTGATATTTTAGATGAATTGATAGCTTCAACCATTAACAAAAAGCAGAAAGATGCATATTTGAACGAAGCGCAAACGATAATCAATTTTAGAGTATTGTATCATATCATGAATTTGGCAGGGCACACCAATGTGCATCCACAGGTAAATGCCATAGCGTCCCAAAAAATAAATGAACTGAATATGCAGTTAATGAAAGATTCTGGGGCTAATGCAATTAGTGCGGAAATGGTTAAGAGAATAAAATCATACAGAGAGCACCCGGAACAATTCAAAATGATACCTTCGCCAAAGATTCCTGATGGTTCGCCAATTGGAATGAGCTGTTTTCACTAATTAAATCGTTAGAACTTTATTATGCTTATTAATCTTATCAGTGATACGGTAACCAAGCCTACACCCGGAATGTTAGATGCTATGATGACCGCTGAGGTAGGTGATGATGTTTTTAAAGAGGACCCTACCGTAAATGCCTTAGAGGAAAAGGTGGCAAAACTTTTTGGAATGGAGTCAGCACTGTTTTTTCCTAGTGGTACCATGACCAACCAGACCGCTATAAAATTACATACGCAGCCTGGTGAGCAATTGATCTGTGACAAGTATGCCCACATTTATAATTATGAAGGTGG
Organism: Maribacter sp. UBA3344; assembly: GCF_002362375.1. NCBI lineage: Bacteria > Pseudomonadati > Bacteroidota > Flavobacteriia > Flavobacteriales > Flavobacteriaceae > Maribacter > Maribacter sp. UBA3344. The sequence goes on from NZ_DERI01000003.1 coordinate 72,136, forward strand.
TGGTGTTAGTTTTAATAGTGGGGTGTCTTGCAGGCTGGTAGATGGTGATAGAGGTACAATGACAGCGGAACAAGTGGCAGCGGCAATAAATCCACCGGATTTTTACCATAGCCCGTTAACCACATTGGTATCCATAGAAAATACAGCAAATAAAGGTGGGGGTACTTGTTGGAATTTTAGTGAACTGCAGGCAATTAAAAAGGTTTGTGCCAATAATGGTTTAAAGTATCATTTAGATGGAGCAAGATTATGGAACGCTATGGTGGAAATGAAAGAGACTCCGTTACAGTACGGAGAGCTTTTTGATACCATAAGCGTCTGTCTGAGTAAAGGGTTAGGTTGCCCTGTAGGGTCTTTGCTATTGGGTACTAAAGAACAAATGAACAAGGCGATCCGTATTCGTAAAATATTTGGTGGTGGCATGAGACAATCGGGTTTTTTGGCGGCAGCGGCTATTTATGCTTTGGACAATCATATAGAGAGATTGGTAGAAGATCATAAAAAGGCAAAGGAAATAGGGAAGGCTTTGGCTTTAAAGTCGTTTGTTAAGAAGGTAGAGCCTATTGAAACCAATATTGTCATTTTTGAAATTGATGAGTCATTTATGACAAGCGATCAATTTGTTCATAAATTAAAAGAAAAGAATATTTTAATAATTGGTATGGGGCAGGGGAAATTGAGAATGGTTACCCATTTGGACTATACTAATGATATGCATGAAGAATTGCTTAAGCAGCTAGCGTCTTTTTAATATGTTACTCTAAACTGTTTGTAATATTCAATATACCATTTTCCATACCGGCTTCTGAAGTGTAAAGTCCGCTACTACCAACAATTTTGCCTGTAGAATTTTTTAATTCAACTAAAAATTTACCATCCGTATTAGTTCTTCTTTCAAAGAATTTTCCGTTAGATTTTTTCAGTGCCTTAATGTCTTTTATGGTGCTATCTGTTTCATTTTCACTATTAAAGGGTATACTCTTTAATAATACTTGCCCGTTGTCAGACTTCAAAACAAATTGATATAGGCCGTCTTTATCTTTAACAATTTTAATCATATCCTTAAAGATAAATAATATTTTCTCTGCTTTTCAGTGACTTTTTAAATAATAGTGTGTCTTAATTATTGAGGCGTTAAACTCACAGGTTTTAAAATAGCATTCGACACTAGGTTGAAACCAGTTTACAGGAAACCTCAAATAAATAATTATAAATAACCAATTATTAATTTTAAACACTATCAAAATGAAAAAAGTATTATTTCTAGCAGTGGCATTTTCTGCTTCGTTTGCAATGGCACAAGACTTGCCGTCAAATCCAGAACCAGGTAAATGCTATGTACGTTGTACCACACCAGATGTGTATGTAAATGAAACGACTACGGTTACAACCAACCCTTCGTACAAAATTTTAAAAACGATTCCTGCTACATTTAAAACAATAACAGAACGTGTATTGGTGAGAGAAGAAGAAAAAGTGCTTACTGTTGTTCCTGCTAAGTGGGGAACAGAAACGGTAACCTATGTATCTAAAGGAGGTGGAAATTCTTTACAGGTGATCCCTGCTTCTTTTTCTCCCAGTACACAAACTATAGAGATCAAGCCTGCATATGCACAGTGGGAGTTGGGCGTAGCGGCACCTGATTGTGAGTCTGGTAATCCAGATGATTGTAGATACTGGTGTTACAAAGGATACCCTGCACAATTTGAAACAGTTTCTACGCAGGTATTGGCTAATGATGCCTCTACAACGAGTTCTCCATTAGGTTCTAAAAATGGATCTTACACAAAAGAAGTTTTGATCTCACCTGCTACCGTAGTTGAAAAAATTATTCCTGCAGTTTATAAAGAAATTACTAAAACGGTATTGGATAAAGATGCTTACACAGTAGAAGAGATTATTCCGGCTAAAACTACAACGATTACCAAAGAGGTATTAAAGGAAAAAGGTGGTTTAACTACTTGGAAAGAAGTGGAGTGCGCTTTGGTTGAGTACCAAGCTTTACCAATTAACTGGGATTCTGGTAGTGCTACATTGACTTCTGCGGCAAAAAGTATTATCGATAATAGATTATTACCAGTATTAGCTCAAAACCCTGGTGTTAAGGTTGAATTAGCTTCTCATACAGATTCACAAGGTAGTTCAGTGTCTAACCAAGACTTATCTGAAAGAAGAGCGAAAGCAGTAGCTGATTACTTAATTACGAAAGGTGTTAATTCAAGTCTTTTAGTAGCTAACGGTTACGGTGAAACAAGATTGTTGAACAGATGTAGTGATGGCGTTTCTTGTACGGCTAGAGAGCATGCAGTGAACAGAAGAACTCAATTTAGATTGATCAACAATTAATGAATAGGTTGTTTTTTTGATTGAAAAGGGCTTACACTAGTAAGCCCTTTTTTATGCTTTTAACTTAGGTTATAATAGTAACCTAATTGTTTCAAAAGGTGCTAAGCTGTTTGTAAGTTAGAAGTAAGTAATTATTGTAGTTGAGGTTTGGTTGTCTCCCTAGACTTGCCAATAGCATGGTAATTATGAAGTTTAATGGTATATATCTATTTAAGGTATACATCTTTCATATTGAAATAGGTTAATTGTTTTAAATGTTATTGCTTGGAATTGATGTATAACAAAAATGGCTCATGTATTTACATGAGCCATTTTTTATGAAATAAAATTTATCTTACTTATTTTTTTCTAAAAGTTTAAGATGAGAATCAACTACGCCGTTCATGCTATAACCAGAAAGAGCGTCTAATTCTTTTCCTTTGTAATCTATTACTTTAAATAATGGAAATACCTTCTTTTTGTTGAGTTTTGTAAGTAGCTCTTTGTTGTGCGCCAATTGTTTTTCAGTTAACAAATCCTTATTTCTTGGAACATCTATATAAAGCAGTATATAGTTGCTTGACAGTTCTTGAAACTCAACGGTGTCGAACAAATCGGTTTTCAACATTTTGCATGGAGGACACCAATCGCTACCCGTGAAGTAAACGAGTACATTTTTTTTCTGCTTTTTGGCTTTTGAAATAGCCGTATCATAATTAGTAAGCCATTTAGAATCATTTGCATTTTTAATATCCATTTGGGCGGTGGCCAAAAACGGAATCATTAATAATAAAAAAAGATACTTCATGAATTTATATTTTTTAATGTCAATTGCAAATAACCTGCCAATCTTACTTAAATAACGAATCCATACCAGGAATATTGGGCATACCGTCTTTAGCAACAGCAGCTAATTCAGTTTCATTTACGTTAGTAGCGTTTTGTATGGCCTTGTTCAATGTTAGTATCAAATAATCTTCTAATTGCTCTTTGTCCTGTAAAAGACTGTCATCTATTACTATGGACTTAACTTCTCTATTTGCGGTTATGGTAACCGAAACCAAGCCATCACTTGACTTTTCTTCAAGGGTAACCGTATTCAATCTTTTTTTGGTCTCTTCAACTTTTTTTTGGGTTTCTTTGAGTTTTCCCATCATACCCATCATATCTCCGAACATAGTTTGTGTTTTTAATTTTAAATGTCAAAAATACTAAAAATAGGGGCATTTCAGTTTTTGCTTATAATAAAACGGGGGTCTACGAATTAGTCTTATTTTTGCCGTCTTATTTTATAATGTAGTAGGTATGAATATTAAACATCCGCCGCAGGCGCAAAAAGTTCCTAAAGAATTAATTATTCATGATGATGTAAGGGTAGATAATTATTATTGGTTAAATGATAAGGAAAACAAAGAAGTTATTACTTATCTAGAAGCTGAGAATGCATATTATGATGCTGTAACTGCGCATACCAAAGATTTTCAAGAAAATTTGTTTCAAGAAATGAAAGGTAGAATTAAGGAAGATGATTCTTCTGTTCCCTATAAATATAATGATTATTGGTACAGTACTCGCTACATAATAGGTGGTGAATATCCATTGTACTCAAGATTTAAGAACGATTTAAGTGCCAATGAAGAAATTATGTTCAACGGTAATGAAATGGCCAAGGGACATGATTACTTTAATCTTGGAGGTATTGCTATCAGTCCTAATAATAAATTGGCTGCGTTTGGTGTAGATACGGTGTCTAGAAGACAATATACCTTACAGGTCAAAAACTTGGAAACTGGTGAGGTTTTAGAAGATAAAATTGAAAATACAACAGGTGGTGGTGTATGGGCAAATGACAATGAAACTTTGTTTTATACCCGAAAAGACCCGGTAACACTTCGGTCGGATAAAATTTATAAGCATAAGCTAGGCACTCCTACCTCTGATGATGTTTTGGTTTTTCATGAGCAAGATGATACGTTCAGTACATTTATATATCGAACCAAGTCGAAGAAATATTTGGTCATAGGTTCTTTTAGTACTTTAACGTCTGAATTTCAAATTCTCTCTACAGATACTCCTGATGGTGATTTTGAAGTGTTTTCGCCAAGGGAAAGAGGTTTGGAGTATACTATTTTTCATTATGAGGATAGCTTTTACATTCTTACCAATAAAGATAAGGCCGAGAATTTTAAATTAATGCGTACTTCTGAAAACCAAACGTCTTCAGAACATTGGCAAGAGTTTATTCCTCATCGAGCAGAGGTTCTTTTAGAAGACGTAGATATTTTTAAAGAATACTATGTACTCTCTGAGCGTGAAAACGGACTGAACAAAATTAGAATTGTTAGGTGGGATGGTACAAATGAGTATTATTTACCATTTGAAAGTGAAACATACACAGCATATGTAGGTAACAATCCTGATTTTGATACCGAAATACTCAGGTATTCTTATAATTCCATGTCTACACCTAGTTCTGTGATAGATTTTAACATGCGAACTAAGGAAAAGGAGGTGAAAAAGGAACAATCCGTTTTAGGAGGAACTTTTGAAAAAGAAAATTATAGAGAAGTTCGTTTATGGGCAACGGCTAGAGATGGGGAGAAAATACCTATGTCGGTTGTTCATAGAAAGGATACTGTTTTAAATGAGGATACACCTATTTTGCAATACGCATATGGTTCTTATGGTTCTACAATTGATCCTTACTTTTCTACGGTAAGATTAAGTTTGTTAGACCGTGGTTTTGTATTTGTAATAGCTCATATTAGGGGCGGGGAGTACCTTGGTAGAAGATGGTATGAGACCGGTAAATTATTGCAGAAGAAAAACACTTTTACTGATTTTATTGATTGTTCAAAATTTTTAATCGAACAAAAAATGACCAGTGCAAAGCATTTATATGCAATGGGCGGTTCTGCCGGTGGTTTATTAATGGGGGCAATTATAAATATGCAACCTGACATTTATAATGGTGTTATTGCTGCTGTACCGTTTGTTGATGTGGTAACAACAATGTTAGATGATTCTATTCCGCTAACCACAGGTGAGTATGATGAATGGGGTAATCCAAATGAAAAGGTATTTTATGATTATATGAAATCTTATTCGCCTTATGATAACGTGGTGGCTCAAAAGTATCCTAACATGTTGGTCACTACTGGTCTGCACGATTCTCAAGTGCAGTATTTTGAGCCGGCCAAATGGGTTGCCAAGTTAAGGGAGTTGAAGAAAGATGATAATCAACTACTGTTAAATACTAACATGGATGCTGGTCATGGTGGTGCTTCTGGTAGATTTGAGTCGTTAAGAGAAGTTGCCAAAGAATATGCATTTCTTCTTGATTTGGAAGGAAAAATCACATAGTGGAAAAAAAATGGTAGCTTTGCGTCAGAAATTTCAAGAAATTTCTTTTTATAAAATAACTAAACATTGATATCCCCCTTATGAAAAATGAGATCAGGGCTTACAACAATATTTTAGAACTAGTAGGTAATACACCTTTAGTTAAGTTAAATAGAATTGCAGAAAATTTTACCGGTAACTTTTACGCTAAGGTAGAAGCTTTTAATCCGGGTCACTCTTCTAAAGATAGAATTGCGATTCATATTATAGAGCAGGCTGAAAAGGCAGGTATTCTAACCGAAGGTAGTACTGTAATAGAAACAACTTCAGGAAACACTGGCTTTAGTATTGCAATGGCAAGTATCATTAAAGGATATGACTGTATACTGGCGGTTAGTTCCAAGTCATCACCGGACAAAATAGATATGTTGCGCTCTATGGGTGCCAAGGTATATGTTTGTCCCGCACATGTAAGTGCAGATGATCCAAGGTCATATTATGAAGTTGCTAAAAGGTTGCATAAAGAAACAAAAGGTTCTATATACATCAATCAGTATTTCAATCAACTGAATATGGAAGCCCATTATAAATCTACGGGTCCAGAGATCTGGGAGCAAACAGGTGGACAAATTACGCACTTGATCGCATGTAGTGGTACAGGTGGTACAATATCAGGAACGGCACGTTTTTTAAAGGAGCAAAACCCCAATATTAAAGTTATTGGTGTTGATGCTTATGGATCGGTATTAAAAAAGTATCATGAAACAGGAGAATTGGATACCAATGAAATCTATCCTTATAGAATAGAAGGTCTAGGTAAAAATTTAATTCCTGGTGCTACTGATTTTAGTACTATTGATGAGTTTGTAAAGGTTACAGATGCAGAAAGTGCACACACTGCTAGAGAAATATCAAGAACAGAAGGAATTTTTGTTGGGTATACCAGTGGGGCGGTAATGCAGGCCATTAAGCAATTGGACGAATTAAATACATTTGACAAGAATAGTAATGTTGTTTGTATATTTCCTGATCATGGTTCTAGATACATGAGCAAAATTTATAGTGATCAGTGGATGGAAGATCAAGGTTTCTTGAATACGAATACCGTAGAGGAGACGCAAGAAATACAATACGTTAAATAAAAAATAAATAGATATAGTTTTATAAAAAAGTGGGTTTATAGCCCACTTTTTTGCGTAGTAAATAATTTATGAATCTTTATCAAATTTTTTTACTTTTGCAGACAGATCCAAATTAAACAATGAAAGACTTATTTGATAGAATTTTAGCTAATAAAGGCCCTTTAGGTAAATGGGCTTCACAAGCAGAGGGATACTTTGTTTTCCCTAAATTGGAAGGTCCTATTTCTAATAGAATGAAATTTCAAGGTAAAGATGTTATTACCTGGAGTATCAATGATTATTTAGGCTTAGCGAATCTTCCGGAGATTAAGAAGGTTGATGGTGAGGCTGCAGCTGAATATGGTTCTGCATATCCAATGGGTGCAAGAATGATGAGTGGTCATACAGAGTTTCATGAGCAATTGGAGCAAGAATGTGCTGCTTTCGTTCAAAAGGAAGCTTCTTACTTGCTGAATTTCGGGTATCAAGGTTTTATGTCTGTAATAGACGCCCTTGTTACAAAAGATGATATTATAGTTTATGACGTTGATTGTCATGCTTGTATAATTGACGGTGTACGTTTACACATGGGTAAGCGTTTTACCTTTGTTCACAATAATGCGGAGAGCCTTGAAAAGAATTTAGAACGTGCAACCAAATTGGCCGAACAAACCGGTGGAGGTATCTTGGTTATATCTGAAGGCGTTTTTGGTATGCGTGGTGAGCAAGGTATCTTAAAGGAAATCGTAGCCTTAAAAGAAAAATTCAAGTTTAGGTTATTGGTAGATGATGCACATGGCTTTGGTACTTTAGGTGAAACCGGTGCAGGTGCAGGTCAAGAGCAAGGTGTACAAGACGGTATTGATGTTTATCTTGCCACTTTTGCAAAGTCAATGGCAAGTATTGGTGCATTTGTTGCTGCCGATCAAGAAATTATCGATTATTTAAAATATAACCTACGTTCGCAAATGTTCGCTAAATCATTACCAATGGTTTATGTGAAAGGAGCACTAAAACGTTTAGAAATGTTGCGTACCCAGCCAGAGCTGAAAGCTAAACTTTGGGAAAACGTGAATGCGTTACAAAATGGGTTAAAAGAAAAAGGGTTTGATATTGGTACAACTACTAGTTGTGTTACTCCTGTTTATCTAAATGGTAGTATTCCAGAGGCAATGGCCTTGGTGAAGGATTTACGTGAAAACCATGGTATTTTCTGTTCTATTGTTGTGTATCCGGTAATACCTAAAGGACTTATACTTTTACGTTTAATACCTACCGCTACCCACACCTTACAAGATGTTGAAGAAACATTGGAAGCTTTCTCTTCTATTAGAGAGCGCTTGCAGAATGGTACATATAAAAGATTATCTGCTGCAGTTGCCGCTGCAATGGGAGAATAATCTACAACAGACGTATATAAAAAGGTCCGAAATCGAATTTGATTTCGGACCTTTTTCTTTTTAAGAAAGTGATTTTCTATACGTTCTTCTTCGTTTATAGATTACCGGGTCAAAATGTTTCCACATTTGCTTTATAGCAATGTTCTCCTCTAATTCTGGAGTGCGGTAGCACATGTCTATGCCTTTTTCTTTGAATGTTTTGTAGTACTCGTTGAAAATTACTGCAGTAACTCCTTTGTTTTGGTATTCGGGTCGTATTCCTATTAAATAGAAAATAACATCCTTACTGTTTTTCTTGGCCTTCAACAAGTGGTATAATCCAAACGGAAACAACTTACCTTTAGCTCTCTGCAGTGCTTCTGAAAATGATGGCATTACAATGGCAAAGGCGATGAGTTTATCCTCTTTATCTTTAATGAATTTTATGTACTCTGGGTTAATAAAGCTTATATATTTCTTTTTGAAATAAGCCTTTTGTATTTCTGTTATGGGAACAAAAGAAGAAAGGTTGGCATAGGTTTCATTAAATAAATCGAACATTTCATCTGCTAAGGGCATAACCTCTTTAGTCTTTGTGAAATTAACCTCTTTAAGACCGTACCTTCTTTTAACTAGGTCGTTCAATTTAGTAAAGAGTGCTGGATCTGCATTACCTGCAGGAAATTTATTTTCCATGTATTCCTTTTCCTTTACAAAGCCAAGACTCTCATAATGGTCTTTGTAATAAGGATGGTTATACCAAGTTATCATGGTGCCAATATGATCAAACCCTTCTATAAGTACTCCAACTTTATCTAAGTTTGAAAAACCTACAGGACCTTCCATAAATTCCAATTGGTGCTGATTACCAATTTCTGCTACCTTGTCTAAAAGTGCTTTAGATACATTTTGATTATCTATAAAATCGAACCAACCAAAACGCATTTTTTTTACATTTTGTTGGTCAACTTCTAGGTGATTGACAATAGCGGCTACACGACCAACTATTTTATCACCGTCCATGGCAAGGAAGAACCATGCCTCTGCATCTTTAAAAACAGGATTTTTTTCTTTATCAAAACTTTCAAGTTCGTCATTTATAATGGGGGGTACCCAATATTTGTTGTTTTTGTATAACGAAAAAGGAAAGGTTACAAAACGTTTTAAATCTTGCTTTGATTTGGCTTCATGTATCGTAATCATTGGACTTCTTTAGAAGTGCCAATATTAGTGATATTAATCTACATTATAAAGGGGTGCGTAATGAAATATTGAAGTGTAGAATGTAGTGTTAAAAGTCGATCTCGCTACTTTCTTTCTTTTTCTTCTTTTCCGCTTTCTTAAGTTTTTTGAGCTGTTTTTTAGAAGGGCCAAGGTTTACGTCTTCTGCACCGCTACCTTTACTTTTCTTATCCTTCTTTTTCTTTTTCATGGCTTTTTTGTCAATGGCACCACCATTTTGATCTGCTTCTTGATCTTCAATTGGTTTTAAGCTGTCTTTATGGAAGTCCATTCTATAAGACCCCCCAATTCCAAAAAATATACGTGTAGGTGTATTTTTAAGACTAGCTCCCATATTAAAATCGAACTGCAGGTTTTCTTTTAATAAATGGGCAATACCTCCACGTATCAATACATCTGAGTACCGATCGCTATCAATGCCTTGGTGTTCTACAAAAACACTCCATTTTGGGTTTCTAAATGCATGGGATAATGATATGGTATAGCTGAGCTCAGGGTCATCTGTGCTTATACGGTCATATGCGGTGTTGGTAATTAATACGAACCTTGGAGTCAAACGACTTTGGGTAGCTATCATACCACGATAAGAAATGGTTGGTTCACCTATATAAAAAGGATTATCGCCTAAAACAAAATTTGCTCCACCGTATAAAGAAACTGCGGGCAGTAAATTCTTAAATTGAAATTTATGATTGGCTCTCCAGCTATAAAGGTTGGGTTTGTTGGCTTCAGGATTTTTAAATGGGTCATAGATCAAGTATTTTAAACCTAATCTATTTCTAGAAAAATCTCTTCGCTTGCCCTCTAGGTCAAAATTCAAAAATGTTATCTTTTGATCTTGAAAAGTACCTTCGTAATTAAGTTCTAATCTTTCGAATAACAAACCATATCGTAATGAAACATCGGTTCCCCAAATATTCGATTCTGTATTTAGAATGGTGTGGTCTCTTTGTTCATAGAATAATCCCATTTCTGCCTGTACCACATTTTTGCCAACCGCGTAAGCGCTCACAGAAACTCCAGGTCTATTAGAATTTATTACATCTGTATATTGAGAAATACCTATTAACGGTATTAGAAATAATAAAGCGAATACGTATTGATATGATTTAGAGTAGGCAAAAAGACTATTCATGAACACGATTTTATATATATTTTAATAATATGATTCTACATATACAACGTGATAATTGTATTTTTGATATATATAAGCAGTAATAAATGGCTTTTTTAAAAACTATATTAATTATTCTTTTGGTCTATTACCTTCTAAAAATATTAGCAAGGTTATTTGCGCCAAAAATTTTGAATTACGCAGCAAAGAAAACTGAATCTCATTTCAGACAAGCTTTTGATAATCAACGCCCATTTAATGAACAAGAAGATGAGAGTGTAATTATCAATAAAAAAACCACTAGAAAAAAGAAGGATTCAGAAAAAGTAGGTGAATACATTGATTTTGAAGAGCTAGACTAGTTATCTTTGCTTAAACACTACTTTTAGCAAATGAAGCAAGGCTTAAAATTCTTTTTCATCAATTTTTTTGTTGTCGTATTTTTCATCATCGCCGCCTTGGCTTATTTTAGTCCGGTTCTGCAGGGTAAGGTTATGTACCAGCATGATATTGCTCAATATACCGGTATGGCCAAAGAGCAGAACGATTTTCGAAAAGCTACAGATCAAGAACCGTATTGGACCAATAGCGCTTTTGGGGGCATGCCAACGTACCAATTAGGAGCAAATTACCCACATAATTACATTAAAAAATTAGACCGTTTAATTCGGTTTTTACCAAGACCGGCAGATTATCTATTTCTATATTTCATAGGTTTTTATATTCTACTGTGTTGTTTAAAAGTGGATTTTAAGTTAGCTGTAATTGGTGCGCTTGCCTTTGGTTTCTCTACTTACTTAATAATAATTTTAGGTGCCGGACATAATGCTAAGGCTCATGCCATGGCATACCTACCTATGCTTTTAGGTGGTATTGTATTGGTTTTTAGAAAAAAATATCTGTGGGGCTTTGTTTTAACCGCTTTGGCCATGGCTTTGGAAATTACGGCCAACCACTACCAAATGACCTATTACTTTATGTTACTTGTATTGGTTTTGGGTGTGGTTTATTTGATATATGCCATTAAGGATAAAAAATTGAAGCATTTTTTCACTTCGGTCGGTATATTGTTGATAGCCGTAACTTTAGGTATTGCCGCCAACGCTACAGGGTTAATGGCAACTAAAGAATATGCTGATTGGAGTACGCGAGGTAAAAGTGAATTAACGATCAACCCAGATGGTTCACCTAAAGAAGACACTGGAGGATTAAGCAAAGCTTATATTACTAACTGGAGTTACGGTATTGCTGAATCGTTGAATTTATTTGTTCCTAGACTTTTTGGTGGCGCAAGTCAAGAAAATTTAGGAGAGAATTCAAAATCTTATAATTACCTAATTGATAAAGGTTTGGCCAGATCTAGTGCTTTGGATTTTGTTAGTGGTCTACCTTTGTATTGGGGAGAACAACCAGGTACTTCAGGACCGGCTTATTTAGGTGCGGTGATATTTTTTCTATTTGTTTTAGGGTTGTTTTTGGTAAAAGGCAAGCATAAATGGTGGCTACTGTTTGGCTCTTTGTTGTCATTAATACTTTCATGGGGAAAGAATTTTAGTGTATTGACAGATTTTATGATAGATTACTTTCCGCTATACGATAAGTTTAGGGCGGTGTCTTCCATTCAAGTTATATTAGAGCTATGCGTACCTGTTTTGGCAATATTGGCATTGAAAAAGCTATTTAAGGATAAGGTGCCACATGCCGATAAGATCAAATCTTTGACCTTAGCTACAGCTACAATCCTAGGGCTTGGGGTTGTGTTATTTTTATTTAAAGGAGCTTTTCATTTTGTGGGTGCTGCCGATGATAATTTGAGAATGACAGGGTTAGAGGAGCTTCCGGAAATGCTTCGTTTAGATCGTAAAAGTGTTTATACAAGTGATCTATTGCGTTCTTTAGGGTTTGCTTTGGCAACCGCTTTATTGATCTGGTTGTATTTGAAAGAGAAATTGAAAATGAATTTCTTGATTATCGCTGTTGGTATTTTAGTGGTGGTAGATTTGGTTGGGGTTGATCTACGTTATGTGAACAATGACAATTTTGTGTCTAAGCGTAAAATGCTTGAGCCATTTCAAGAAACTACCGCCGATAAAATTATTGCTAAAGATGATGGTGTTTTTCGTGTATTTGATCAAACCGACGGATTTGACTCTGCTAAAACGGCTTATTTTCATCAAAGTATAACGGGGTATCATGCCGCAAAACCTGCCGGTATGCAAGATTTGTTTAATTTCCACGTCTATAACGGTAATCTGTCTGTCTTGAATATGATGAACATTAAGTATGTTATAAGGCAAGATCAAGAAGGAAATACCTTTCCTATTGAAAACCCTAATGCCAATGGTAATGCTTGGTTTATTTCTAAACTGAATGCGGTCAATAATGCCAATGAGGAAATAATGGCACTTGACAGTTTAGATACTAAGAATATAGCCGTATTTAACGCTACTTCATTTGCAGATGTTAAGCCAATGGAATATCAAGTGGATTCTACGGCATCTATTGAATTAATAGATTATGAACCCAATCACCTAATATATCATTCTAAAAACAGCAATGAAGGTGTAGCTGTTTTTTCTGAAATGTATTACAAAAATGGTTGGAATGCTTATATAGACGGAAAACAAAGTGATTATTTTAAAGTTGATTATGTATTAAGAGCACTTTCGGTACCTTCTGGGGAGCATAAAATAGAGTTCAAATTTGAACCAGAGGTTGTAGCTACGGGTAGTAAAATTACTTTAGCAAGTACTATTTTATTGGGACTGGTAATTGTAGGTGGTTTAGGTTTTTCTTTTTGGAGGTCTAAAAAAGAAGAAGAAGCATAATGAGAAAAGTGCTGGTCATTACGTACTATTGGCCACCTGCTGGCGGACCAGGAGTGCAACGTTGGCTAAAGTTTGTGAAATACCTTAGAGATTTTGGTATTGAACCGGTACTATTTATTCCTGAGAATCCTCATTACCCCATGTTAGATGATACTTTTTCTCAAGATGTACCCACTGATATAAAAATCTATAAGCATAAAATTAAAGAACCTTATCGCATTGCTTCACTCTTTTCAAGTAAAAAAACGAAGCGTATTAGCTCTGGAATTATACAGACGAAAAACCAATCTTTTATAGAGAAAGTTCTTTTGTGGGTTCGCGGAAACCTTTTTATACCCGATGCAAGAAAGTTTTGGGTAAAACCATCTGTAAACTTCCTAAAAGATGTGTTGGCTAAAGAGGGTATTGATACTATAATAACTACTGGTCCTCCACACAGTGTGCATTTAATTGGCTATTATTTAAAACAAGGGAAACCTGTACATTGGGTAGCGGACTTTCGTGATCCTTGGACAACTATTGGCTATCATAAGAAATTGAAATTAACCAAATCGGCAGAAAAGAAACATAAACTATTAGAAGCTAAAGTTCTTCACACGGCAGACAAAATTATAGTTACTAGCAGTACTACAAAAAAGGAATTTGAAAACATTACAGGTCAACCAATAAAGGTTATTACCAATGGGTTTGATGGGGAGTTGCTGACTGATGATGGGTTAGATTCAAAATTTACCATTTCACATATAGGGTCATTATTAAGCGGTAGAAATCCCGTGAAATTTTGGTCGGTTTTGGCACAAATGGTAGATGAATTTCCTGCATTTAAAGAGGCATTAAGACTACAGTTTATAGGTGTTGTCAGTGATGAAATACTATCAACTATAAAAGAAGTAGGATTACAGGACTTTATTGAAGTTATAGGATATGTTTCTCACCAAGAAGCTTTGGTATATCAACGAAAATCTCAAGTATTATTACTGGTAGAAATAGATTCTCAGGAAACCATTGGAATTATACCAGGTAAACTGTTTGAATATATGGCGGCCAAGCGACCAATTTTAGGAATAGGACCTAAGAATTGGGACGTAGAAAGTATTGTTGAAGAAACTAAAACGGGCTATATATTTGAACATTCTGATGATATTGAACTGAAAAATGTAATTTTAAGATGGTTTGAAAATTATCAGAAAGGGCAATTAAATATTATTGCGGACAATATTGAGCAATTTAGCAGAAGAGAGCTCACCAGAAAATTGGCTGAATACATCTAATGGGTATCGTACTAAAACAATCTCTAAATAATACAATTGTTACCTATATAGGTTTTGCGATAGGAGCTGCCAATACCTTGTTTTTGTATACCAATTTTATGCAACCAAGTAATTACGGTTTAATACAGGTTATTTTGTCCGTGTCTTCAGTTTTAATGCCCATTTTAGCATTTGGTGTTCCCAATAGTTTAGTCAAATTTTATTCAAGTTTTAAGGATCAAAAGAATCAAGATTCATTTTTGACTTTAATGTTGATCTTGCCTTTGTTCTTAATCATACCGGTGGCAGTGGCTAGCTATGCCGCTAATGATATGATAGGAAATTTGCTTTCTAGACAAAATGATGTGGTTAGGGAGTATGTGTGGCATATTTTTTTGGTAGGTATGGCAATGTCATACTTTGAAGTCTTTTATGCATGGGCGCGAATTCAAATGAAATCGATGTTCGGCAATTTCATGAAAGAGATTTTTTGTAGGGTAGGGCAAACCGTATTACTACTGCTATTGTATTTTAAGTTGATAGATATATCATTTTTTATTAATGCTTTGGTAGGCTTCTATATTGCGAGAACATTAATAATGAAATTATATTCTTATAGCTTACGTTCTCCTAAATTAGATTTTCATTTTCCGAACAATTGGAGAAATATTGTAAAGTATAGTGCTTTAATAATTTTAGGAGGTTCTACTGCTATTGTATTGATGGAGGTAGATAAGGTTATGTTGAATAATTTTTTGGAGCTTGAAAATGTGGCTTTTTATGCTGTAGCTGGTTTTATTGCATCAACCATTGCAGTGCCCTCAAAAGCAATGCATCAAATTACATATCCGTTAACGGCAAATTATTTAAATAGTAGGGATATACCGGCTCTTACGCAATTATACCAAAAAAGCTCGTTAACACTGTTTATAGTCTCCGGCATACTTTTTTTATTGATTTTATTGAATCTTAATGAGCTTTATGAATTGTTGCCGAATAAATATGCTGGCGGTTTTATGATCGTATTTTGGGTTGGTTTGGCAAAGGTGTATGATGCGCTTTTAGGGAACAACAGTGCTATACTTTTTAATTCAGATTACTACCGGTCTATTTTGTTTTTTGGTGTATTGTTAGCGGTTTTGGCTATTCTTTTTAATCTCTGGTTGATTCCGAACTACGGTATTAACGGTGCGGCAATAGCTAGTTTCAGTGCCTTTTTTATTTATAATTCATTGAAATTGGGCTACGTAAAAGCAAAGTTTCAAATGCAGCCTTTTACACATGAGACAATTAAAGTATTGCTTTTGCTGATTATTATAGCAGTGATGTTTTCAATATTTTCATTTTCTTTTCATCCGCTAGTTAATATTGCGTTGAAAAGTATTTTGATGATTGCGCTTTATGTAGGTGTTCTATATCGATTTAAAATATCGGAGGATGTGTATGCATTCTTGAATAAATATTTAAAGTTTTAATTACATCTTATTTTCGTTTTGCTTGGTCGATTTTTGAATGCCGTATTGTTGTTTGTATATTTTTACAATAATCAAGAATAAGTTTATAATTAATGGGCCAAAAATAAGTCCTACAAAACCAAAAAGAGGTATACCGATTAATACACCAATTAAGGTAATTAACGGGTGAGTGCTATCTAATTGTTTTAAAACGAAAAGTCGAATGACATTATCGGTCATACCCACCACCAAAATACCATAAAGCAAAATTCCCCAAGCCTGAAAGTCTTCGCCATTGGCAAGGCTCAATACAAACACTGGAAATATTCCTATAAATGTTCCTATAAAAGGAATCATGGATCCAATAGTAACGATTACAAACCAAAATAAGGGGTTGTCTACACCAAAAACATAGAACCCGATAAGAGCGATAATTCCTTGAGCTAACGCAACCAGTGGTATGGCAATGGCATTGGAGCGTACCACACTATCAATCTCCTTTCCCAAAGTCATTAAATTTTTATTACTGAGCGGAATATATTCTAAAAGAGACTCTTTTAATTGTTTTGGGCTCTTTAACATGTAGTACAATAGAAATAGCAATATGCCCAATGAAATAAGCACATTGAAAGTGCCACTGGCAAAACCTTGCATATTATCCGTTAACCAGCCTGAAGCTTGTTTGGGGTCAATAGTAGATGAAATGTCATACTCTATATATTTCTCTACTTGAAAAAGTTGATCTTTAAACGCCTTGGTAACTTGTTCAGATTTGTCTGCCAAATTACTTAGTTCAGAACTTAACATAAACCCTGCTGCGGTCAACGGAATAAAGATGCCAATAAGGGAGGCAAAGATAAGTAGCATAGCTGCCCACATTCTTTTTATCCCTTTATTGATTAATTTGAGCATCCATTTTCTAAGAACTACGTAAAGCGTAAGGGCTCCTAAAACTCCAGAAATATACGGAAGCATGTATTTGATAATCAATCCGCCTAAAAAAATAATCAGCGACAATATGATAAGTTGTCTAAGAATCTTATGGTTGATTTTTTTCATTTCGGTTTTTGATGATGGATTGTTAACTGGGTGAAAATTAAACTTATATAGGTAGCATGGTTAACTCACTTAAGTATTTTAGTAGTTCTAAAGTATTTAAATGGATAACTAATAAAACAGAGTTAACTTTGGACTTAAGATGATTTTGAAGCAGACGCATATTGTTCAAGAACTAACTGGTCCAATTAGGTTGCAGGAATACGGAGTAGGGATATTTCAACAGATTTCTACCAAATCCGCTTTAAAGAAAGCACTTAAAAAAAATCAGATTACGGTAGATGGGGTAGTGGGCAGTACGGCAACTTTTATTAAAGGTGGGGAAATTATAATATATCATGTCACAGAGAAAGACACCAACACTAGATTGGTTCTTACCTTAAATGTTATTTACGAGGATGAGTATATGGCGGTAATTAATAAACCAGCAGGAATTTTAGTAAGCGGTAACGGATTTAAAACCGTGGCTAATGCACTAGCTCAAAACCTTTCTCCTAGTACATTGTTAGATGCCGTAAGTCCAAAACCGGTACATCGTTTAGATTATGCAACTACTGGATTGCTTCTTGTTGGGAAAACCAGTAGTGCAATTACAGCACTCAACAAATTATTTGAACATAAAGAAATTACTAAAACGTACTATGCCGTAACCATTGGTTCACAAATACCAGCTGGGGTTATTGATGATGCTATAGATGATAAACCTGCTAGTTCTAGTTTTAAGGTAGTAAAATCACTGAAGTCTGAACGTTTTTCATTTTTAAATCTGGTAAAGCTAAATCCGAGATCGGGGCGAAGGCATCAACTTAGAAAACATTTACTATCTATTGGAAACCCCATTTTGGGCGATGCTACTTATTTTCTTGAAGGGTTGCAATTAAAGGGTAAAGGTCTGTACTTACATGCCGGCACCTTAGAGTTTATTCATCCTTTTACCCAAGAGAAAATGAAGATAGTTACTAGTTTGCCTAAAAAGTTTAGAAAATTATTTCCTGAGGAGGGATTATTGCATTAAAAAAGCGCCGCAATGAATGAATTCATTACGGCGCTTTACAACTAACCAACCTAAAAACTTATTTTAATTTCTTCTACTACTTCTAGTTGCAGAACTTGTTCTAGAGCTTGAGCTTCTAGAAGGAGCTTTACTTACAGATCTTGAATTAGAACTTCTACTTACCGTACTTCTAGAAGGACTCTTGGTCGCTTTTCTTGTAACAGTGCTACGCTGTGTTCTGGTATTTGTAGCAGTTCTAGTATTTGCACTTCTGCTAACGGGTTTCTTGTACGTTGTAGTACTTCTTTTTACCGTAGTACTTTTTGGTGTACGTGTAACCTCTCTTTTTGTAACCGTTCTATTTGGCGTACTACGATTTACTGTAGTACTTCTTTTAACTGTTCCGTTATTAGAACTTCTAGTAACCGTTCTGCTTTGTGTAGTTCTACCACTATTGGTATTACTACGTCTAACAGTAGTAGATCTATTGACCGTTGAGTTTCTATTGTTTCTTGAAGTATTGTTAGCGGCAACCGATCTACCGGTTCTTAATCCATTGTCTCTTTTAGCCACTGATCTGTTACTTCTGTATGTATTATTTCTTACGGCTACACGCTTATCGTTTCTATAAATTTTAGTTCTGTTATTTCTTACTTTATTATATCTATACTGCTTACCAACATTTACATAAGCCCTTCTGAAATTATTTCTATAAGGTCTGTAGTAAGAATATCTTACTGGTGTGTAATATCTTCTGTACGGACTATTGAATACCAAACTAAATCCTACTGCCGGTCTAACGAACCATCTATGGAAAGGACGGTACACATAGTTTCTGTTGTAAATATTGATATAACCGGTATGGTAATCATAAAAACCACGGTTGTTATAGTATACGTACATACCACCTATACTACGTACTCTGTTGTTTCTGTAATTGATATTAACATCACCAATTTGATTAACACGACCATAATAGTCATAATAAATAGGCACATTTTCTACTTGAATTACAGCACCATAATCATCATATTGAGCAAATGGACTATAATCGTAACCTGAATTGAACGTTACTCCGTTTCTACTTCCTGTTACCTGGTTTTCAATATAAAAATCAAATTCACCATCTGGGTAAACAGAAAAAGTAATTCCGTTTTCTATAAAAATAAATGAGTTGTCATATCTATAAGTATTGCTGTTTGCAACCTTATCTTCGCTAATACCTGAAGCGAAAACACCTGTGGTGCTAAAAATCATCGCTGTAAAAAGGAGTACTAAGTTCTTCATAATATAAGGTTTAACTCTGCCCCGTGGAGCAGTTGTTCTAAATGTAATTATTTACATTCCCTTAGTACATTACAAACAGCGTGCCAAAAATCAAAACCATTAATTATAGCACTGATAATCAATGGTTTGTAATATATTTAAATACTTTGCTTTTGGAGTAAATTTAATTTATTTTCTCTTTTAGGTAGTTCGCCGTGTACGATTTTTTGCTTTTTACAACCTCTTCTGGAGTACCTTCGGCTAATAATTGTCCACCATTTTCACCACCACCTGGACCAAGATCTATAATGTAGTCTGCACATTTAATTAAATCAATATTATGTTCAATGACTACAATAGAATGTCCTTTCTTAATAAGTGCGTAAAATGATTTCAATAGTTTTTGAATATCATGAAAATGTAATCCCGTAGTTGGCTCATCAAAAATGAAGAGCGCTTTTTCTTTGGTACTACCTTTAATCAAAAAAGAAGCTAATTTAATACGTTGTGCCTCTCCACCGGAAAGGGTAGATGAAGATTGCCCCAATGTTACATACCCCAAACCAACATCTTGTAAAGGTTTTAGTTTAGTGACTATTTTGGTCTGCTCTCCGGTTTCAAAAAACTGAATAGCATCGTCAATGGTCATATTAAGTACATCGTCTATATTCGCATTATTGAAAGTGACCTCAAGTACTTCTTTTTTAAATCGTTTACCACCACAGGTTTCACATTCCAAATGAACATCTGCCATAAACTGCATTTCTACGGTGATTTCACCTTCACCTTTACATTTTTCACATCTACCGCCATCGACATTGAATGAAAAATGCTTTGCTTGGTAATTTCTGATCTTGCTCAGTTTTTGGCCAGCGAACAAACTTCTAATATCATCATATGCCTTTATGTAAGTTACAGGATTAGAGCGTGAAGATCTCCCGATCGGATTTTGATCTACAAATTCTACATGTTTAATATGTTTGTACTTGCCCTCCACAGAAGTATGCTGACCTGCTTTTTCTCCATACCCACCAGTTTCTTTAAGTACTATAGGATATAACAGTTTTTTGACCAAAGTACTTTTTCCACTACCGGATACACCTGTTACTACGGTTAACATATCTAAAGGAAAAGTAACATTGATGTTTTTAAGGTTGTTTTCACGAACACCGTTTATAGTAATATGGTTTTTTGAAGTTCTACGTTCTTTAGGAACCTTAATCTCCATTTTACCATTTAGATACTGGGCCGTGAGCGATTTTGACTTAAGTATTTCCTTAAGTGTACCTTGAGCCACTACTTCGCCGCCATGTGTACCGGCTTCCGGACCTATATCTATAACCACATCTGCGGCCTTCATGATATCTTCGTCATGTTCAACCACTATAACGGTATTGCCCAGATTACGTAAGGATAGTAAAACCTCTATCAAATTTTCAGTATCTCTTGGGTGTAGTCCAATACTTGGCTCATCTAAAATATACATGGAACCTACCAAACTACTACCTAAAGAGGTTGCTAGATTTATACGTTGACTTTCTCCACCAGATAATGTATTGGATTTTCTGTTAATGGTTAGGTAATTTAAACCCACCTTATCCAAAAATCCTAACCGTGTGTTTATTTCAACTAAAAGTCTTGCTGCAATGGTTGCGTCACTTTCATTTAATTTAAGGTCGTTAAAAAACAGAATCAGTTTTTCTATGGATAACCCTACCAATGAAGAAATGGAAGCTCCGCCAACTTTCACATAATCTGTCTCCGGACGTAACCTTTTGCCATTACAAACATTACATTTGGTTTTACCTCTATATCTTGAGAGCATTACCCTGTTCTGTATTTTATAGCTTTTCTCTTCTAACATTCCAAAGAACTTATGTAGTCCTATAAAATGTGCATTACCATCCCAAACCAATTGTTTTTGCTCTTCAGTAAGTTCAAACCAAGGTTTATGAATTGGAAAATCAAATTTATATGCTGAGTTGACCAACTGATCTCTATAAAAACTCATGCTATCTCCTCTCCATGGGAAAATCGCATTTTCGTAAACCGATAATGCCGTATTTGGTACAACCAGATCTTCATCTATACCGATAACATCTCCGTACCCTTCGCACTTTGGACAAGCACCGTAGGGATTATTAAAGCTAAAGAGATGAACATTCGGTTCAAGAAATGTAATACCATCTAATTCAAACTTATTACTGAAAGGTGTTTGTTTGCCATCTGCCAGTTCCTCGATCATACATTCGCCCTTACCTTCAAAAAAGGCAGTATCTACGGCATTTGCCAATCTATTGTAAAAATCTTCGTCGTCTTTGGTAATGATTCTGTCAATTACAAGATCAAACTTTTTGCCAATATCCTTGGGAGCTTGATCTATTCGCATTACACTGTCATTATATTTAATACGTGCGTAACCTTGTTTTGAAAATAATTCCAATGATTTTGTGGCATCTCTATCTTCACGAATGGTAATAGGTGCTAAAAGTAAGAGCTTGGTACCTTCGGTATAAGCATTTACATGATTAACAACATCTGTAACAGTATGTTTTTTTACTTCGTTACCAGAAACAGGGGAGTAGGTCTTACCAATACGCGCAAACAAAAGTTTTATGTAGTCATAAATTTCAGTGGTTGTACCAACGGTTGATCTAGGATTGG
Source organism: Maribacter sp. UBA3344 (assembly GCF_002362375.1). Lineage (NCBI taxonomy): Bacteria > Pseudomonadati > Bacteroidota > Flavobacteriia > Flavobacteriales > Flavobacteriaceae > Maribacter > Maribacter sp. UBA3344. Next base: position 94,171 of record NZ_DERI01000003.1, read on the forward strand.
TAGAATTCACTTTTTGCTCAATTGCAATAGCTGGGGCTATACCTTTAATATAATCTACCTTAGGTTTATCCAATTTGCCCAAAAACTGTCGGGCATAGGATGATAAGCTTTCTACATAGCGTCTTTGACCTTCTGCGTACAAGGTGTCAAAAGCTAAACTAGACTTTCCAGAACCTGAAAGTCCTGTAATGACCACAAGTTTATTTCTAGGTATAACAACATCAATATCTTTTAGGTTGTGCAATTTAGCACCCTTGATTATAATGTTTTCTTTCGGATTTATTTCGGTAAGTGTAGGCATACAAATTTCTAAGAATACAAAGATACGCTTTGCCTTTTTTCTGAACTAAAAAATGCCGTTTATCTAAAAATGGAGTAAGAAATTTTCACATTTTTATAAGAGTATTTATTTTTTTATATCTTTGGAATCTCATTTTAATTCAACACGCCTATAACGCAACATTACTTTTTAAGTTAGAATTTAACCATTAGACCCTTATTCATTTTGAATTTGGGACTGCATTTTAACCCTACAAGTAACGTTATGGTAGTACAAGTTGAAGATTCCCAATTAGTAAAGCAATATATTCAAGGAGACGAAAAAGCTATTGAAGCTTTAATCAATCGTCATAACTCTAGGTTAACAGGATTTATCTATTCTAAAGTAGGTGACCGTGAACTTACCGAAGATATTTTTCAAGATACCTTTATGAAGGTTATACGAACCTTAAAAAGAGGTGCCTACAACGAAGAGGGCAAATTTTTACCATGGGTAATGCGTATAGCTCATAACCTTGTTATAGATCATTTTAGAAAGCATAACAGAATGCCAATGTATAATAGCAAGGAAAGTTATAATATCTTTTCATTGTTAGGTGACGATAAATTGAATGCGGAAAAGCAATTGATAAAAGAGCAAATAGATACTGATCTATTGAGAATGATAAAAGAGCTACCGGAGGATCAACAAGAAGTTTTAGAGATGCGTATATATAAAGATATGAGCTTTAAAGAAATTTCCGATAATACGGGTGTGAGTATTAACACTGCGTTAGGAAGAATGCGCTACGCTTTAATAAACCTTAGAAAGCTTGTTGAGGCCAATAATATAGTTTTAACGAATTAATTGGTCTTAGGTCGAGTGGATCTACTATCTTCATCCATGTGTCGTTCTTTAGATGAACCTAAACAACAAATAGCATGGAAAAATTATACACTAAGAACCAGAATAACACTAAAGTAGTAAAGGCTAAACCAGAAACTATTCAGTTTTTACTGTCTTATTCTAAATCTTTAAATGTAACTGAGGCAAAAGGATTGCAGTTTGAAACTAATTTGAACTAAGAACAATCTTACATCATATATAAACCCTTAAGCTAAGCTTAAGGGTTTTTTCATTTCTACTACTTTTTTATTATCAAGTTTTTTTTGTTGTAGTATTTATTCTTGTAGGACAAATAATATATTACCTCTTCTTATATATATGTATTCTATTGTATTAGCAATACTTAAGGGCTTTCAGTGAGATTTTGGAATTCTTACAATTTGCCCGCCGAACTATACTAAATACTATTTATTGTATGGAAATATACTTTTTCGATGTTTCACATCAAAAAAACGCGGTTTGACAACATACTTTTTCCTACAGCCCCCCTTTTCTCTAGTTTTATATCAGAAATAAAAAACAAACCAATTAACTAAAAAGATTTTCCCAATCTTAACCAATTAAAGAAAGTAACTCGTATGAAACTACAAATTGAAGACTCAGAATTAGTTAAGGATTATATCAACGGAAACGAAGGTGCCCTTGAAATTTTAATTAACAGACACAATCAGCGTATTACTAGTTTTATCTATTCTAAGGTTTTAGATAGGGATATTACAGAAGATATTTTTCAAGATACTTTTATTAAAGTGATCAAAACTTTAAAAAGAGGTAAGTATAGTGAAGAAGGTAAATTTTTACCTTGGGTAATGAGAATTTCACATAACTTGATCATTGACCACTTTAGAAGAAACAAAAGAATGCCAATGTTTGAAGGCAGCGATGACTTTAATATTTTCTCTGTAATTGGAGATGATAAGTTAAATGCCGAAAAACAACTAATTAAAAATCAAATAGATACTGATCTTAGACAATTGGTAGAAGAATTGCCAGATGATCAAAAAGAGGTTTTGTTAATGCGTATCTATAAGGATATGAGCTTTAAAGAAATCTCAGAAAATACTGGTGTAAGTATAAATACAGCTTTAGGTAGAATGCGTTATGCTCTTATTAACCTTAGAAAAATCATTGAAAAAAACAATATAGTTCTTACGAATTAATAGAGGGTAAAAATTAAATAAACAATATTTCCAAATTTGCTGCGTTATTTTATTGTAACAACGTAGGAAGTATGGAAAAAATTTACTCAGATTACCAAGAACAGACAGGATTTAATAAAGTATGTCCTAAAACAATCAATTTCTTGTTGAGCTATTCACAAGCGCTCTTTGAATTTGAATACGAAGATTTAGAATTCGAAACATTTTTGAATTAATAAAAAAACCCGCTAACTGCGGGTTTTTTTATTTTTATAATAATCATTTAAAACCGTTTTTCTACCAATGGTCTTGGTGATTATGTCTTTTTCAAGATCCCAGCCTCTAGCGGGTGAATATTCTCTACCATACCAAATAATCTGTAAGTGAAGATCGTTCCAAATTTCTTTTGGAAATAGCCTCTTGGCATCTTTTTCGGTTTGTGCCACATTTTTACCATTGGTGAACCCCCACCTATATAGTAGCCTGTGAATATGTGTGTCTACCGGGAAAGCAGGAATTCCAAATGCTTGTGAGATTACTACACTCGCTGTTTTATGGCCAACAGCAGGTAATTCTTCTAAATCTTCAAGATTTTGGGGAACCTCACCATTATGTTTTTCTATTAAAATTTTTGATAATCCGTAAATACCTTTTGCTTTCATTGGCGATAAACCAACGGGTTTAATAATTTCCCTAATTTCATCTATGCTCAGTTTAATCATGTCATAAGGGTTGTCCGCTTTTGCAAAAAGTAAGGGGGTTATTTTATTTACCCTAACGTCTGTACTTTGGGCAGACATTAATACTGCAATTAATAAAGTATAAGGATCTTTATGATCTAAGGGAACAGGAATTTCTGGATATAACTCTTGTAAAGTATCAATTGTAAAAGCTATTTTTTCGGCTTTCGTCATTAAATGTTTAATTTTGATTGAGAATATTTAAACACAAATTTAAAAAATATCATAGATGAATACGTTAAAAGTTGGTGATAAAGTACCATCATTTTCTGCTAAAGATCAAGATGGCAATACTGTGAATTTATCAGATTATAAAGGAAAAAAACTAATAGTATTTTTCTATCCAAAAGCAAGTACACCTGGTTGTACCGCAGAGGCTTGCAATTTACGCGATAATTATGCGGAATTACAATCACAAGGTTATGAACTTTTAGGAGTAAGTGCCGATTCTGAAAAAAGACAAACAAATTTTAGAAACAAATATGAATTTCCTTTTCCGTTATTGGCAGATGAAGACCATACGGTAATCAATGCTTTTGGGGTATGGGGTTTAAAGAAATTTATGGGTCGCGAATATGATGGTATTCATAGAAAAACCTTTATAATTGATGAAGAGGGGATAGTCACTAAAGTAATAGATAAGGTAAAGACCAAGGACCACGCAGCTCAGTTATTAGATTAATTTTGTAGACTTTTAAAATACTAAAAATGCCCACTATTGTGGGCATTTTTTATTTTTTGGAATCGAAGGTAGAAAACTTATTCAGCTTCTTGATCTTCGGTTTTTCTGGTAAATAATTGTTTTTGTTTTATAATTTCGGCAATACCTTCTGGTAACATTTCTTCCCAGCCATCTTCATTGTTCATCAACTTTTTAAGCACATCTCTAGAGAAAATATGCATAACGTCTGGTTCGTAATCAATGATATCCATAACCTTACCATTGTATTTAAAGAATTTGTACAATTCTTTCATACGAGGGTGAACCTTAACGTTGTTACTTGTCATGATCTGCCCGGTATCTGGGTTTTTCATTGGGTATAGGTATACCTGTAAATCTTTAAAGAATAGTTTACCAAAAGCCTCAAGTATGCCACCACTTAAATGACGATAATACTTTTCATCGAATATGTCTACAAGGTTATTTACACCCATTGTAAGACCAATTCTGTTTTTGGTATAATTGTTAAAGTATTCTACCAATTTATAATACTCCTGGAATTTGGAAATCATTACCGAATGACCAAGTGAACATAGTAATTCTGCCCTGTCCATGAAATCTTGTTCATCAATTTCACCAGAAGCTTTTAAGTTGGAAAGTGTTATTTCAAAAATGACAATAGTGTTATTTTGGTCTACACCTTTATCTCGTATAAAAATATCATAAGACTTTTCGAACATATCTAAATTAACCTTGGTTACGGGTCTAAAACTACCACGTAAAGCCAATATGTTCTTTTTGTAAAGCACGGCCGCAGGTAAAAGGTTGTTACCGTCAGGACCGAACATTACAGCATCTGTCATGTCATTTTTAATAAGTTGCAAACTCATTAAACGGTTATCCACTTCTTTGAAATTTGGACCGGAGAAGTTGATCATGTCTATTTCCAATGTATCCTTATCTATATGGTCATATAAATATTTCAACATTTTCTTTGGTTTATGATACTTGTAAAAAGCACCATATATTAAGTTTACACCAAGAATTCCTAGGGTTTCTTGTTGTAGTCTTGCTTCGTTCTGCTTAAAACGAATATGTAATATAATTTCGTCAAATTCTTTTTGCTTAGGGTCTAATTGGTATCTGATTCCAACCCAGCCATGACCTTTGTATCGCTTAGAAAAATCAATGGTCGCTACTGTATTCGCATAGGAGAAAAATAATCGGTCAGGGTGGTTTTCTCTACTAATTCGCTCTTCCATTAACTGCATTTCGTAATCTAGCATGGTCTTTAACCTTGCTTGGGTTACATAGCGTCCGTCAGATTCTACACCGTAAATAGCATCACTAAAATCTTTGTCATAGGCACTCATTGCCTTTGCAATGGTACCAGATGCACCACCGGATCTAAAGAAATGACGGGCGGTTTCTTGCCCGGCGCCAATTTCTGCAAAAGTTCCGTAGATATCCGGATTTAAATTTATTCGTAAGGTTTTTGCCTTTATAGAAGGAATATTTTCAAAGACACTATCTCTTTTTAATACCGATGCCATTTTGTTAGCTGTTTAACTTTTAACAAAGTTATAAAGAATGGTTGTTACAAAGGGCAATAGCTCCAAAAAATTGGAAGAAGTTTTGGTAATTGTTTTTATTGCCTCTCAATTATGTTAATCTCTTTAATTTCCATCATTAATTTTATTAAAAAGGAATTAAATTTGTAGCACATGACCAATAAATTAAGTGTTACTTTTTTAGGAACGGGGACTTCTCAGGGTATTCCAATTATTGGTAGTACACATCCTGTTTGCTTAAGTAGTAATGAGAAGGATAAAAGGCTAAGGGTTTCTGTCTTACTTTCATGGAAAGAGTTTAACTATGTAATTGATTGCGGTCCAGATTTTAGGCAACAAATGCTAAGGCAGCATGTTAATCGTCTAGATGGTATTTTGTACACCCATGAGCACTCTGATCATACGGCTGGTTTAGATGATATTCGCCCATATTTCTTTAGGCAAGGTAATATTCCTTTGTTTGCTCATAGCAGGGTAGTGGCCTCATTAAAAAAGCGTTTTGATTATATTTTTGAAGAGAAAAACAAATATCCTGGTGCGCCAACGGTAGATATTAATTTGGTTAAAAATAATGAGCCATTCTCAATTGGGGATACATTAGTAACTCCTATTAATGTTATGCATAACAAGGTGCAGGTATTTGGCTACCGAGTGGGCGACTTTACCTATTTGACAGATGTTAAGACCATAGCCCCAGAAGAATTGGAAAAGATTAAAGGTTCTAAGGTAGTGGTGGTAAACGCGCTACGTATTGAACCGCATATTTCTCATTTTAACTTAGAAGAAGCACTTGCCTTTATTGATTTGATTCAACCAGAAAAAGCATATTTAACACACATAAGCCACTTACTTGGTTTTCATGATGAAATAGAAAAATCATTACCGAGTAACGTTCATTTGGCTTACGATAATTTAACAATCACCATTTAATTATGAAGAATAAAATATTTCTTTACCTGTTTTTATTTGTATCACTAATATGTCTGTATTTATTTGTCAGTAGTAATAACATAGTGAAAGCAGGGTCTGAGAAAATATCTATGTTGGAAAAACAAGTTGAAGTTTTAAAAGATTCAGTACAAACATCATCTTTAAAGGTTTTGGATATGCAGTATTTTTCATTGGAAAACAATGATGATGCCTTGGCTTATTTTGATCACTTGGATTTAGAAAACCCTGCAGGTTATATTGCCGATAAACTACTGGAAACCAATGCGCAAAAAGGTGATAATCCATTAGTTCCGTATGAAGGTATGCAGAACGATTTTAAGATCAATAAAATAAAAGTTCTTAACCATAAATGGATTTTAACCGATTTTTCCGATGGAAAATACTGGGGAGAACTTTTAATCAGATATGAGTTAAAAGATGATCTTGGTGTAGACTTTACACTAGTTGATCACTTGCTTTATACCCGTAGTAATTAAATCTTAGTTGAAATCCATTTTTTTAAAGAATAGAAGTTCTGTGGAGCTACGCCATGCCCGGCAGGGAATTCTTCAAAAACATGTTTTATGTTCAGTTTTTCCAATATTACCGGTGCTTTTCTAGCCCAATCAATAGGGATTACCTGATCCATATCACCATGTGAAGAATAGAAATTTAAATGGTCGAAATTGTTTTCTTTATAAGTTTCAACCAATATATTTTCATTAATGTACCCACTAAGAGCAATAATATTCTTTACTTTTTCAGGGTATGATAGGGCAACGGCATAACTTAGAATGGTACCTTGACTAAAGCCTAGTAAGTTTACATTTTTTTCATCTAAGCCATAAGTGGAGCAAGCTTCGTCAATGAAATTTTTTATTTTGTCACGAGATGCTATGGCTTGATCGTCATCGCTCCATTTTCCTTTTTCGTTATCAAAATTTATGGCATACCATGCATATCCATAGGGTTGTAAAATATATGGGGCACGTACCGAGATAATACATAATTCCTGTGGCAGTTCAGAGGCAAATGAAAAAAGGTCATCTTCATTACTACCATAGCCATGCAGCATAAATAGTACCGGAGGCTTTTTGTCGGTCAATGAAGAAGGTTTTATAATATGTTCTAAGGATAGGGGAGCTGTTGTCATTTTATTATTGGATAAAGGTGAACCACTTTTGAAAATAAGGACCTACAATAGGCACAATTTGTTCTTTGTTGCTAAGGGCGCCAATAAAGCCGTATACCCATAACACAATGTAACAAAGGTATAAACCATATAATGCATATTGGTTAAACCAAACGCTTGAGAAAATAGCAAATCCGTGGAACATTAAGTGTAGCCCAAAAGCTTGGCGTGTATGTACTCTGGCAAACGTATGTTTTGGTTCATTGTTCATAAATAAAGCTATTATTGCTCCAATTATGGTTAAGTATGCTATTACTGCTATATTTTTTCCAGGTACATCGGTAGATTTCTCCATTACTTATTTAAAATGATTTGATTATTAGAAATGCTTCCAACGACTTTTCCTTTCATGGTCTTACCTAAAGCTATAGCATTTTTACTAGAGCTGTAAATATGCTCATCAGAGAATTCAAAAGTATCTTCGGTTGTGAATAAGGTTAAATTGGCAGCTTTACCGGTTTCAATTTCAGGTTCATCCAACCCAAATATGGAACGTCCTTTGGTAAGTATAGCTATGGTTTCTTCTACACCAAATATATCATTGAGCGTACCAAATGCACTTTCTAAACCAATGGTTCCAAATTCGGCATTGTCAAATTCTACATGTTTAAGTTCAATATTCAGGGGTGTATGGTCTGTCGTTACCAAATCAATAGTTCCGTTTTTAACTGCTTTTTGTAATGCTTTAATGTCAGCAGAAGTGCGTAAAGGTGGCATGACCTTAAACTGTGTGTCAAAATTTTCAAGTTCACTGTCTGTAATCGTTAGATTGTGCACAGCAACACTGCAGAACACTTGAAGTCCTTTCTTTTTTGCGTCGGCAATTAATTTTACAGAGTTTGCAGAGGATACAGTTGGAATAAACAATTTGCCGCCAGTATATTCAAGAACAAAAAGGTCTCTTGCAATTTGTAATTCTTCGGCTAATGTAGGTATGCCTTTTAAGCCTAATTTGGTGCTGGTAATGCCTTCATTGACAATTCCTTTTCCAGAGATGCTTTTATCCAAAGGAAAAGAGAATACCATACCTTCAAAATTTTGAGCATATTGCAGGGCTATCTTTAAAAGGTTGGCATTGCCCATTGGTCCTTTGTAATCATAAAAGCCAAGCGCCCCGGCATTTTTCATGTCATAAATTTCGGCAAGAACTTCTCCTTCTCCTTTTACGGTAAGATTCCCTAGCGGATATAGATTGGTTAGCTGATTTTTGGACGCATTTTTAAGGTATACGATATCCGATGCCGAATCTGGAGTTGGATGGCTGCTGGTATTTAAAACTACATCTGTAAATCCACTTTTTGCAGCTGTCAATAATCCGTTTTCTATGGTCTCTCTTTCCTCGTAACCTGGCTCGCCAAAATTTACACCACTATCAAACCAGCCGATGGAAACATGTAGGTTCTTTATATCAATAACCTTTGTTTTGCCACTAGGCTCTATCTTGCTTTCAATGGCGTCTATTATACCATTTTTAATCAGGATATCGCGTTTTTTTAAATGAAGATGATTTGTACTCCCATTTACTATCGTTACTGATTTTAAAAGTATGTTCATAGGGCTACAGAGGGTTCGTTATTAGCTTATTTTAAAAATCTTTGAAGTAAGGTTTCTATTATAACAAATACCAATGCTAAAATAGCAAACCATTTCCAAAACTCGTTTATGGCATTGTTTTTTTGACTTTCTAAAAAGAAATTGGAAATGGATGTACTGCTGTTGTTTTCCGGTAATGGTGAATACAACAACTCACTTTCTTTTCTATTTTCATTAAAACTGATATGTCTAAGAATACTATCGTTATGAACAACTTTATAAATACCGGCATTTTTTGGATTTTCGGCAAAATTGATCTGTACTTTATTAGGTAGTATACGTTGTTGAGGAATAAACTCATTTACGGAACTACTAATTTTAATAATATCGTCTTGTTGCAAGTTTAGTGGTATTTCTACAGAAATATCAGTACCAAGATTGGCATACAACGGTGGAATTTTTAAACTGTTTACTCCCATATTGTAAAAAGACGGAACTATTAACGGGGAATTTATGAAGTTTGAGTTGTTGGCATTTAATGCTGCAGAGAAGAAATAAGCATTAGAATCTCCTACCAAATAAGGGTCTTTGTTTTGAAGCGCTATCGCAACAGGACCTTTGGTACTTATTTTAAAGTGTTCATTAACTTTTGGATACTGAAAATTGGACACCTTTTTATCAAAGACGTTTTGAAATAAGGGATGTCCCGTTTTTATTTCCGATATGGATAATTCCTGGGCTGATGAATTGCCGTATTGTGTGGCATAATGTGCCGATGATAGGTCGTTGTATGAATTGTTGTTGCCTTTTACAGCGGGTATAAGTGTAAAGCTACCTCCGTTTTTAGTTAAGGTTCTCAATGCTGTTACAAGTGAGCTAGGTAGGTTCTCTATTTCATTTAGAACTACTAAATCTTGGTTTTCAATACTGCTGTAATTTAATTGATCTAGTGTACTATTGGTAAATACAAACTCATCATCTGTATAAATACGTTCTAAGAACCCTGAAGGAGAATTGCCAATAGCCAGTACCTTGATCTTTGGGTTTTTATCAATATTAAAGTAAAATTCATTATCATAGGATAATCCATTATCTGAAATGGTGATCTTACCTAGAATAGTCTCTTTCGCATTCAATGTAAAACTAACTTCGGTCTTTTTAGATCCATTGAACTTTGCTGCTGTTTTAGCAATAAGTTTGTCATTGTCAAATAATGACACTGGTATGGATTCTTCTTCTGTATTCGTTGATAAATAGGCTGTTAGCTCAATGTTCTCATTGGTTCTGTTACTTATGAAAATAGAATCTAAAGAGGTATTTACTATGAAGTTACTATCCGGTTTTATGTATTTAATATGAAGATTATCAATAGGGTCGGTCTTAGAAATGGTACCCAATCTTTGTTGAAAATCAGATATAAGAACTAAGTTCTTTTGAGTTCCGGCGTTCTTACTAAAAAAGGTATTTCCCCTTAATATGATTTCATCGATTTTTAATTGTTCTGAAGAAACATTAATATTCAATAGCTCATTCTGTATTTCACTTATCTCTACATCTTTGAACACCTCTTTGTTAGTAAACAAGGTAAAGCGTGTGTCCGTTGGTGCGTATTTAATGAAATCTTGAATGGTATTTTGAAAAAGATTTCCGTTTTCAATTTGGGCGTTCATACTAAAAGAATCATCCAAGTAGAACACAATTTCTTTTTCTTGTAATGCCGTATCGTTTGCAAAGAATGGTTGAGCAAAAGCCAATACCAAGGCAGCAAGAATCATCATTCTGGATATGAGCAACAACCATTTTTTTAGGGTGCTGCTTTTTCTAGATTCAGAGACAACTTGTTTTAAGAACTTTACATTTGTAAAGGGTGTTTTCTTAAATCTGCGTAATTGAAAAAGGTGAATTAATATAGGAATGATTAGTAGTAAAAGACCCCAAAGAAGTTCTGGATATTTAAATTGCATTCCTGTTTTTGATTAATGCAAAGATAATTATTTTGAATTTAGAAGTTTGTTAGTTGGCCACTATTATTTTTATGAAGGTCGCTTAACAGAAAAAGAAATAATCTACTGCTGTTTTTTTATTCAATTCATTAAAAAAAGAGGTAATGTTCAGTTGGTCTTCTTCATTGGCTACGGTAATTATGGATTTAGTGTGAGAAATTTTGCGCAACGCAGAGAAATGATCAAGGCGTACATCATAAATGTCCTTACCTATTTTCTTTTCGTTATCACAAACCCAATGAAAAGGTATATTTTTTTTAACCAGTAAATTGGCAATTGTTTTTCCTTTTTTTCCCGCGCCCCAAACTACAAGGTTGTCGTTTGCTTTTAATTCAAGCTTTAAGAAGTAATGTAGTTTTATATCTAAAAAGTAGTTTTGCGCATAATGTTCGCTAGTACGTGATGTTCTAATGTCATAATCTCGCCAATAGTGTAGGGTAGTGGTGCAGGGTAAACATTTTAAGCCCTTTTCATAAAAACGAAATGCCAAGTCATAATCTTCCGGGTATCTATTAGGCTTAAATGCACCGCATGCGTCAAAGTCAGACCTATGTACCATCCAACAAGGGGAGGGAATTACACATTCCTTGTATATTTCCTTAAAATTATCGCCCGTTGCGGTTAGCTTGTTCAACCACTTTTCATAACGGTCATAACCGTTTTTTACTCCTTTTTTTGAAAAATATTTCACTTTTCCTATAGCAAGAGTTTCTTTTCCATGAGTAGCCAGTGATTCCGCCATAATCTTAATACGGTCTTTATCCATGTAGTCATCGGCATCCATCCTAGAAATATAATCACCCTTACTGTGTAGATAAGCTTTTCTTAGGGCCGTTATAATTCCGGCTTCATCATTGTCCAGTATTTTAAACCTAGCGTCTTTAGCTGCAAATGATTTGGCTATTGTTACACTTAAGTCATTAGAGTTGTCATTAACGGCAACTACTTCCCAATTGGTATACGTCTGTTTTTGAATAGAATCTAGACATTCTTCAAAATATTCGGCTACATTTTTAAAGGGAATTAAAATACTTACTAGTGGTTCATGCATTGTGGCAAGGTAATAAATAACTGAAATTCAACCTTTTCATTTTTTAAAAAAGAACTAATAGTATTTAGATGAAAAATAAATTAGAAAAGGCTTTATTAGAAAAGAAAACCTTTATATATTTGCACCCGCATTCAGGGAATACCTGATGAGGCACTCAGGAGAAATGGCAGAGTGGTCGAATGCGGCAGTCTTGAAAACTGTTGAGGGTCACACCTCCGGGGGTTCGAATCCCTCTTTCTCCGCTTAGGAATTACCAAATTCTGCTAAAAGCCCGTAAACACTATGTTTATGGGCTTTTTTAATTTTTCATAATATCATCTAAAATCATATAATATCAAATAAAAGGTGCGTGATTCGGTGCGTAAATATTTATACTAAAATACGCACCTAATAAGTCGTTAACTATTGTTGTATAGGGGTTTACGTGTAATTTGCATTTGTATTTTTTGTACCTTATAGTGCGATAAAAACCACGCACCGATGAAAACTACATTTTCAATCCTATTTTACCCAAGAGGTAATGACATTGACAAAAACGGTAATGCTCCTATTTACTTAAGAATAACGGTAAATGGTAAGCGTAGCGAGTTGAGCATAAAACGAAAGGTGTTATTGAGTAGATGGAACTCTGAGGCTGGAAAGGTTCGCGGAACGACAACTGATGTTCGTGAGCTTAATAAGTATATGGACACTATTAAAGTTAAAATCTACAAGATTCAGGAAACGTTATCTGAGAATCAAGAGCTGGTCACGGCTGAAATTATTAAGAATGTTTATTTAGGCAAAGGAATACATCATAAGATGCTACTTGAAATTTTCCAGAATCATAATGATAAGATTGAACGTTTAGTAGGGAAAGAATTTGCTCCTGGAACCATAGAGCGCTACAAAACAGCAAAGAAACACGTTTCAGATTATATAAATTTAGAATATAACCTTGAGGATATTCCAGTAAAAGATGTAGACCATAAATTTATATCGGGCTTAGAATACTACTTAAAAACAGAACGAAAGTGCGCGCATAACACAGCTATTAAGTATGTCACAAATTTCAAAAAAATCATACGTATCGCTTTTGCTAACGATTGGATTCAGAAAGACCCATTTGCAAATTGGAAAGCTAAACTTAAAATAGTTGAGAGAGAATTTCTTACCGAAGAAGAAATTCAAAAGATGGTGGAAAAGGAATTACATACAGAACGTTTGGACCAAGTCAAAGATATCTTTCTCTTTTCTTGTTTTACCGGACTTGCATATGCCGATGTAAAGAAGCTTTCGCGCAACGATATCGTAATTGGTATAGATGGTGATAAGTGGATTAAAATAAAACGTTCTAAAACCGATACGCGAAGCAGTATTCCATTATTACCCACAGCTATTGATATTTTGAAGAAGTATGACGACCATCCTGATGTTTCGAATAAAGGTAGACTACTTCCGGTATTAAGTAATCAAAAAATGAATGCCTACATTAAGGAAATAGCGATACTTTGCAAAATAACAAAGAACCTAACTTTTCACTTGGCGAGACATACGTTTGCAACTACAGTAACACTATCAAATGGTGTTCCTATTGAATCTGTAAGCAAAATGCTTGGTCACAAATCTTTAAGAACTACGCAACATTACGCCAAAATTTTGGATAGAAAAGTGAGCGAAGATATGAAGATACTCAAGGCTAAAATGCAGGCTTCAACCCAAGCAGTAAGACAAATAAAATAGGTTTTTCAAAAGAGCATTCAATAGTCCCTATCCCCATCATTTCTAAGTTTTTCTACATAGCCAGAAATTGGACTCCTCATTTTAGGTTCTTTTAATTCAAAATCGTTTTTAGCAAAAATCCTCGCTATAGTTTGCCAATTGTCTGTTTTCCATTTTTTCGATTTAATAAAAGCGTGAAATTTTAGTGCTTCTATCTCTGGCCAACTATTTTGCTCAAAAAACAAAATGACTTCACTTTCGTTAAAAAATAAGACAGGCTGTTTATTTAAGTTTTCTTTTGTTTTATGTTTATAAGAAGATACCAAATTTTGGCTAGGTTTTGGAACGCAGTTGTCCAAATTTTGGACCTTCAGTGTACTAGAGGTTGTACCACTTTTGGGACAAGCTCTGGTCATCTTAATCTTAGAACCTCTTGATGGATGGTATGATGGATAGTAGGTAAGATATCCCCAAGCATCTAAATCTCGCAAATGATTATGATACGTTGTTTTTGATTTAATCTTTGCGCGCTCCATTATAAACTCCCGATTTATGGTTAAGGTCTCTTTGAAAAATTTTTTATTCCATAAATAGAAGAAGGCAAGGTATAATGTGATATGTCCTTGTTTAATACGTTCATCGTTATTGAATATTTCCAATATAGTATTGAGGTGAATAATGTAGTTTACACTTTTCATTACACATCATCATTGTTATTCAAATATTTCTTTTCGCGAAAGCGAACGTCTTTCTCCAGATAAGGGTCATTTTTCTCCACCATTCGTACTTTCTTCTTTGGTTCAGCTTGTTCAAAAAGTGATTGTAGCATTGCTACTGTCGGTTTGGTCTGGTTCTTTTCAATGTCTTTCATTATGGCAATCATTCCATTCATTCGTTTTTTAATAAGAAGTGAAATCCGCTTCTCTAATGTCTCCATATTTGGTCCCATAGACTCTGTTGGTGAAATACAGTTTTCTTCAAAAAACTCAATCATAACCAATAAGGTCATCGATTTTGAAAGTGACATTTCTTTACAAAATTTATTGAACTTAGCTGCTACAGAAGCTTTAATACTTAAGCTCTTAAATTGCTCTTTTTCATATCCTTTGTCCATTTTTCCGTGAAAAATTTGTTGTCCTTGTCTAGTTGTGAGCGTTTTTCCGTGAAAAACAACACTTCAATTTTTAAAACACAAAACAATAAATCGTTGTCAAGCACTTATTTTACTGGTGTTTTGAAAAAAACTGAATATTGTAACATCGCGCCAGCGTGTTACCCTCTTGCTATACAATCCCTCCATTTAATTTCGGGTTTGCAGTACTTTTTATCTAAAGCTAAAAAGCCTAAGAGGTGTTAAACTACACCTTGCATTTTTTAAGAAAAATCTAATCAACTTTTTAAAGTATTCGTAATAAATACTGGAGACCATTGATATTACTTAATAATGATTATGAGCATATTAGGTCAATAGTTAAGCCAATTATATATGGTTTAGATTGGTGTCAATTAGTTGCCACAATGGCATTTATCTGCATACTTATTATATCTTGAGCGTTTTCCTTTTCTTTTAGCTCAAAAAGCAGGGATTTGATACGTTTTGCTATCTATTTATTAGGTAAGATTGAGATGAAAGTAGCCGATGATGATTTAATATCTACTTACTTCCCATAGCGCCATCGCTGTTACCTTTTCAGTAACTGACACTAAAATTTTGAGGGAATAAGAACTTATAAAAGTGAGTGCGCGAACGGTTATGCAGTTCGTTTCGGGCAGAATTTTACAACTTTGTGAAGTGAAAGGTGTAAGTGAAATTAATTAGCGGACTCTATTTCAAAGTTGATAGGGTTCTATTCAGATGTAGTTCGTTTGTTCGACTTAATAGCGACTGAAAGTAATGATAGCTACTTTGAAATTGTGTCCAAGATTATTGTGAATGAAGCTCTTTTCCTGAAATGTAGCTTTTCGCGAAGTTTAGGAAAATGTGCTGAGAGGATACACTTTAAAAATAAACCAAAACCAGAGACATCTTCTCGAAGAGTAAAATATTTAAAATAAATTTTTAACTTACCAAATATTAAAAAATATCCGATTTGAAATTTTGATTACAACTTTATTCTCTGCTATACTTGCCTCTATACTTCACGTTATTTCTGGACCAGACCATTTAGCCGCAGTAACACCTTTAGCTATTTCTTCTCAGCGTAAAGGATGGAAAATAGGATTAGTATGGGGGATTGGGCATTTATTAGGAATGCTTTTAATTGGAATTCTATTCCTACTTTTTAAAGAAGTAATTCCGGTAGATGCAATTTCTGCATATAGTGAACAATTAGTAGCTATAGTTTTGATTGTGGTTGGACTATGGGCTTTTTATCGCATTTTTAAAGAAAAGAAAAAACATCATCATCCACATACGCATAGCGATGGAGAAACTCACATTCACACGTATACATCATCAGCCGAATCGCATACCCATAAAAAGAAAATTAAACAAAACACATTATCCTCTTTAGGTATTGGTTTTCTTCACGGACTTGCTGGAGTAGCGCATTTTATCTTATTACTTCCGGTATTAGCATTTGATACTAAATTAGAAGGCATTCAATATATTATTGGTTTTGCGATTGGAACAGTACTAGCTATGACAGTTTACGCGCTTATACTTGGAAGCATTGCTTCCTACTCTAAAAAAGCAAATGACCCGATATTTTTCAAAGGTATTCGATTTGCGGGTGGTTTATTTGCCGTAGTTATTGGGATATACTGGTTATATCTCACCTTTTAAGTCGCAAATAACCAAGCGGTGATTACCTGTATCTGCCATAAATAGGGTGTTTCCTTCTGTGGTTATTGAGAATGGCCAGTAAATTGCACTTTGCGTACCGTGCATATTACCTTTAAACTCGCTACTGGTTGTGAAATTTTCTCTGCCTATAACCGCTTTCGCGAAAGCGTTATTTTCCTCTGGTATCGTATCAAAATATAGAATTCGGCTATTACCTGTATCATTAATGAGGATACCATCCTTGTAAAAACAGGCATCGTATGTCCAATTTAACGTATTTGCTTCTGGAGCAAGTCTAAATTGATTTTGCCCACACGCATCAAAATTATCTTGCCCAATAATAATATCAGCTGGTTTTGAAAGTGCATCTTCTTTAGAATTCCAAATAAGCACGCGGTAAAACTGCGTATCTGCAACTGCCATTTGACCTTTGCTATTTAGTTTAATTGAATAGGGCCAGATAGGGTCATCGTTATTATAATCTCGGGTAGTGAATGCAGGTTTCCCTATTACTTCATCAGCAGGAGTATAATTTTCTTTCGGAATAGTCTTATAGAAAAGAATGCGCCTATTTCCCGTATCTGCAACCCAGAGGCTTTGTCCGTCAGAAAACAAGCCATAAGGCCAATTTAGTGTTTGAGATGTTGGGTCATTTCCGATACCTTTTACATTGGGTAGATTAGTTCTAAAATGAGGTTGTCCCAAAACAACATCTGCAGGCTGTCCATTAGATGTAGGAAGGGTATGCCATATAAGTACGCGATGATTCCAAGCATCAGCAACGATTAATTGTTCGCCATCGCTCCAAATACCTGAAGGATACTGTAATGTATTTGCCGTAACATCTCCTCCAGAATTGCGACCACTATCTGCCACTTCTAGTTGTCCTAAAACAACATCGGGTTCCTGAAATTCTGAAGTAGGTATCTTGTTCCAAATAAAAACTCGGTTTTGCCCCGTATCCGATACAAAGAGTTTATTCTTTGCGACAAAAACACCCCTTGGAGCCAAAAATGGTTTCGCTTCAGAACCTCTAAACAATCGTGCATTGGTAACGCGGTCACCTAGTGTGCTAAAATCCATAGGCTAACAGATTCTTGGTAATTGTTCCCCAGGCAACATACTTACCACACGTTTACCACCTATGGCACTTTCCATAATCACTTGTTTGGGATGCTCTTCGGTAACAGTTCCAATAATTTTTGCATTTCCGCCATTTTTATCTTTATGTAGTGCTTCTAGAAAATCATTTGCGATAGACGCATCTACAAAAGCTATAAAAAGTCCCTCATTTGCGACATAAATAGGGTCTAAACCCAACAATTCACACGCGCTAGCTACTTGAGCGTCTATGGGTAATTTGCTATGCGCAATCTCTATCCCTAAGTTTATAGATTGAGCTGTTTCTTTTAATACGGTAGCTATACCACCACGAGTTGGGTCGGTGAGCAGGTGAATGTTTTCGCCATAACTTTCTATAAGGGACAAAATCGTATGATTAAGATTTGTGGAATCACTTAAAATTTCAGAATCAAACTCTAATCCTTCGCGTACAGACATTATGGCCATACCGTGTGAAGCGATATTACCACTAACGATAATTGAGTCGCCTACTTTTATATTTCTTGGCGCAATATTAGCTTTATAATGTATACTCCCGACACCAGAGGTATTGATAAAAATTTTATCACCCTTTCCTTTTTCTACAACTTTAGTATCTCCTGTTACCACGTGAACCCCTGCTTCCTCACAGGCTAATTTTATTGACACAAGAATATCCCAAAATTCAGACATTTTTAATCCCTCTTCTATAATAAAACTTAGGGATATATATTTAGGAATAGCACCGCACATAGCTAGGTCATTAACCGTTCCATTTACTGCTAATTCGCCTATGTTGCCGCCAGGAAAGAAGATGGGTGACACTAAAAAACTATCGGTTGAGAAGGCCATCTTTCCATCCATTTTAAAAATGGCTCCGTCGTGACGTTCATCAAGGATTGGGTTACTTAATAAGTCAAAAACACCACTATCTAATAATTTATTGGTAAGCACGCCACCACTACCGTGACCTAAGGTAATTACATCAAAGTCCAATTTAGGCATTGGGCATTGCAATTGCATTCGTATTTTTTTATCTGTCATTAAATAAATTGGATTTTAAGGGCTATGCTTCTACCAGTCCTGAGAAATGATAGTAGGCAGCACAAGCACCTTCACTACTTACCATAGGTGCTCCTAATGGATTCGTAGGTTTACATTTTTTACCAAATTGCGAACACTCAAAAGGTTTCTTTAAGCCTTTCATAATTTGACCAGAAATACAATCTGGGTTTTCAGGTGCTTCTTCAATCCGGATGCTGAATTTACGGTTAGCATCAAAAGCTTCATATTCGGGTCGCACTTGATACCCACTATCTGGAATTTCACCAATACCTCTCCATATTTGATTTTTTATTTCAAATACGGTGTGAATCATTTTTTGAGCATCAGGATTACCTTCTTCCTTTACGATACGTGCATATTGATTTTCAACTTGCGATTTACTTTCTTCTAATTGGCGTAATACCATTAATATGCCTTGTAAAACATCGAGTGGCTCAAAACCTGTTACTACGATAGGTACTTTATATTTCGCAGATAATGGATGGTATTCTGCATTACCCATTATAGTACACACGTGACCTGCTGCGAGAAAACCATCTATCTTACTTTCTTCATCATCGATAACCGCTTTTATGGCAGGTGGTACCAAAACGTGAGATGCTAATATGGAATAATTTTTAAGCTCTTTCCTGTGCGCGTGAATAACAGATAACGCATTTGCAGGTGCTGTGGTTTCAAAACCTACTGCAAAAAAAACGACTTCTTTATCTGGATTATCCTCTGCAATTTTAACTGCTTCTAGAGGTGAGTACAGAATGCGTACATCTGCACCTTCTGCTTTTGCTTCTAAAAGATTTTTACCAGATCCAGGTACACGAAGCATATCACCAAAAGAACATAAAATAACATTCTCGTTTAGCGCTAAATGAATGGCTTTATCAATAATATTCAAAGGAGTTACACATACTGGACAGCCTGGGCCGTGAATCATCGTCACCTCCTTGGGTAACATATCGATAATCCCGTTTTTAACTAGACTATGTGTTTGCCCGCCGCAAACCTCCATAATAGACCAAGGTTGCGAAACTGTTTTTTTTATTTCTTCGAGATACTTTTTGGCAAGTTCTGGGTCTCGGTATTCTGACATATACTTCATAACTACTCCGATTTAGGTAAATATTCATCTACATCTGTGAGCTCTCCCAACTCTCCGAGCTCTTCTAAGTATTTAAAACTCTTTTGAGCCTCTTCTTCATTTACCTTACTGATAGCAACACCTACGTGGACTAACACATAATCTCCAATATCTGCATCAGGTAACATTTCTAGACTAGCTTCTTTTGAAATACCTCCAAAGGAGACTGTAGCCATTCGCACTGCACCGCCATATTGCAGTTCAATACTTTTTATTTTCCCTGGGATTGCTAAACACATAATTTATAGGATTTAATTCTTAATATTCTGAAAATACATCAGCTGTCCAAAAGAGATATTTTCATCGTTACTGGACAATTTACAATTTATTTTTAACACTTTTTTGTGGCTTTTGCAAAGTTTTGATAGTACTGAAACTAGCAAGGCATTTTGAAAAACACCTCCACTGCAGGCTATGATTGTTGTTTGATGCTTTCGCGAAAGTGTAATTATACTTTTTGCCAGTGTATAGATAAAGCTAAAAGCTAATCTTTCTTTACAAAATCCTTCTCTGTAGGCTTTTAAAACAGCCTCAGCAATCTTCTTACTTGGAATAGTATCATAGGGTATATTATGTAAAAAATCTATGTAATAACTTTTTGAATAGATGGAAGCACAATCTTCAAGTAACATTGCTGCTTCCGCTTCAAATGTATTACTATCACAAAGCCCTAGAGCCGAAGCTACAGCGTCGAATAGTCTACCAACTGATGATGTTTTTAAATTGTTTGATAAAAGCATTTTATTGTAAATAGTCCACTCTGTTGACGTGAATTTGTCTTTTATCTGTTCCTTGTTTTCTTCGCCAAGTAAACTTAATAATGAGATGCGAGGTTCTTTTGCCATTTTATCGTTTGCCAGCCAGTCATAATATTCAAAATGAGATACTCTTTCTATCGTATTATTTTCATATACGAAAAACTCACCTCCCCAAATAGCATTGTCATCACCATAACCTGTTCCGTCCCATACGACCCCCAATATTTTTTCTTCGGAATCGAACAATTTATGCTCGCCTAAAACACTTGCAAAATGTGCTTTGTGATGCTGAATTTTGTGTGTTTCTGCCTTGTATTGTTGGGTCATTTCAGAACCTAAAAGACTACTTTGATATGCAGGGTGCGTATCTACAAGAATCGTTTTAGGTCGACAATTAAAGACCTGTAATTGTTGGTCTAACGTTTTTTTGAAGCGTGTTGCTACATCATAATTATCAAGATTTCCAAAATATTGACTCACATAGATATGGGCATTGGGCACAAGCGTAAATGTGCTTTTTAAATGTGCTCCCATCGCCAACGTCCCAGATTCAATTTGCGTATTGTCCTCCATATAATTTGGAGCAAAACCTCTAGAACGTCTTAAAATATGTTGTGTGTTCTCGTGAAACTTAACAACAGAGTCATCCTGAGGAAATTGAATATCTAAATTATGATTCACAAAATAATTGGCAATAGTGTGAAGCGATTTTTGAGCAATAGCATTCTCAGAAATAATAGGGGAGCCGTGTATATTTCCACTAGTACAAACCATAGGGCGACCTACATTTGTGCTCAATAAAAAAAGTAGTGATGACGAAGGTAGCATTACACCTGTTTGATTCATCTTTGGTGCAATGATGTGAGTTGCTATGGTAGTTGCTTCTGTATTTTTAAGAATGACAATAGGTGCTATGGTATTAGTAAGTCCTTCAATTTCTTTAGTGTCCAGCTCATATTCTTCTCTAATTTTTTCAATGCTGGAATACAAAACTGCAAATGGTTTGTTAGGACGCTTTTTATTTGCGCGTAAACGAGCGATTACATTTTCATTTGTAGCGTCACAGCATAGCACATATCCATTTGTGTTTTTAATAGCAACAATGCTTCCTTCTAAAATTAAACTTGCTGTTTTTTCAATAATTTTATTTTGGCTAACATTAAGCGTTTTTCCTATACTATCCGTTAGCTGTAATTGTATACCACAATCTACACAACTATTGGTTTGTGAATGAAATCTTCTGTCATTTGGGTCTTTGTATTCCTTTTCACAACTTGCGCACATTGTAAATGATGTGAGCGAAGTATTGTCACGTTCAAAAGGAAATTGTTTTGTAATGGCATATCGTGGCCCACAATGTACGCAGGTTGTAAACAGATAGTTATAACGCCTATTCTCGGGATTAGAAATTTCGGTTTTACAATGTTCACAAACCCCAAAATCTGGTGTCAGTGGGATATTAATCGCTTCAGAAACACTTGACGCTTTGATTTGAAAACCAGTAAAGGATTCTAGCGGAATTTCTTCTATTGAATGCCTATTAATTTTTGAAACAGGCGGAGCATTTTCTACTATAGTTTTTAAAAACTGCTGCGCAGTTTCTTGAGAAGTCGTTACGCAGATTTCTACACCATTTTCATTATTGGTTACATATCCATCTAAAGTAAATTGCTTCGCTAAATTGAAGACAAAAGGACGAAATCCAACACCTTGAACACGTCCTTTAATCTGTATGTGATATGTTTTTTGATGCAATACTTAGGCTTTCTTTTTTGCTTTTACTTTTTCTACTAACCAGTCACACCAAGCATCAATACCTTCTCCACTCGTAGATGATATTTGTAGTACCTCTAACTCGTGATTTACTTCACGAGCGTCCTTAGTTACCGCTTCTACAGAAAATGGAACGTATGGTAACAAATCTGATTTAGAAACTAGCATCATGTCACTAGTTAAGAACATTCTAGGATATTTCCTTGGTTTATCATCTCCTTCGGTAGTTGCCATAAGCGTAACACGGTAGTCTTCTCCAAGGTCGAAAGAAGCTGGGCATACTAGGTTTCCTACATTTTCAATAAAAAGTAAATCGATGTCTTCTAGTTTGTACTCTGGCAATACTTGATGAATCATTTGAGCTTCTAAATGGCAAATTCCTCCTGTAACTATTTGAAGAGCTTGTATACCAGTTTCTCGAATGCGCTCTGCATCTCTTTCGGTTTCTAAATCTCCTACCATTACAGCCATCTTGATTTTGTCTTTTAAACGACGTGCGGTTTCTTGCATCAAAGTAGTTTTACCACTTCCTGCAGACGATGTAATGTTGACTAAAAGCGTTTTGCTTTTTACCATCTCTTTTTTAATAATGTCTGCTACAAAGTCGTTTGCCTTTAGCAGATTTATATTGGTATTTTCACACTGTACAGTGCCGCGAGCGGCTTTTGTTGATTTTTCTATACTCATAATTTATTGTATTTTTTTTGAGGTGTTTCTTTTAAAAAATAGTTGTATGCAATTGTTAGCGCAAGTACGAATAAGCAAGCTACGACACCTATCCCTACATTATAATACGTCTCTGCAGAGAGTGAAATACGGATAAGAATGGTTGCTAAAACAAATGCAGAATATCTAAATATACGATAGTAATTAAGCGTGTATCGCAAGGCGATTAAAACGATAATAATATCACTAAAAATAAGAACAGTATAAAAGGTTTGAAACGAATGTAGGTAACTTCCTGTAGACAATAACATTTTCAAGTCATTAACTCCTACGGCAGCAAAAGTCACTAAAAGCAACAGTGCTAATAGTTTTTTTAGACGAATAAACTGCGTTTGGTCTTGTTCTGTAGAGGTTAATTTATAACGTTTTTGGAGTGAACCTGTAAAACTAATTAGTGCAAAAATGATGATTGCTCCAAAACCGTATACTACCATTGGTATCAAAGAATCTTTCATTACACTCCATTCAAAATTAATTCCGATATGGCTGAACTCTTTAAAGCCATCTCTTAGAAAAATGAGTGAAAGTAACTCAAATTGTTTACTTACTGATTTAGCAACAGACTGGGGCAGTATAAATATGAGTCCAAATAATTCAATGATTAAAAGTAGGGTAAACACAATCTCAATAGAAAAAAAGGGATTTTCGAATTTCTCTTGATAGTTTCCTAAGGTAATATAGTCTGAAATCGCTAAAACGCTTAATAACGAACAAACAATAAATACAGTAACAAGAACATAACTGGTAGTATAAAGACTGTTTTTACTTTCGTAAAAGTCTTTACTCCAATTAAAAATTGGTTCTGCATATATCAGCGTTTTTTTAAGCATTTTTTAATCATCAAATTCTACTTTGTGAATGAGCATCTCTTCGCCTTGAATCACATTTTTACTGGGCTTCTCACACTTTTCGCAGATAAATCTATAGTTCTTTACATCTGTTATATGGTCGCAACTTTCACATTGTATTTTCAATTCTACCATCTCAATATGTAATTTTGAGTGATGATACTTGGGATTAGTCATATGAGAAGCTTCATAAGCATTTAGTAAAAGACGCGGCTCAATGTTAGAGAGGATGCCCACTTTCACATAAATACCTGTCATTTTATTTAGCTTTTCTTGTTCAAACTCTTGTTCAAGGGTTCTAAATATTCCGTTGACTATTGAGGTTTCGTGCATCTTTAGTTTAAAATTGTTTTTAGGTTTTTAAGTTGGTTTAAATGCTGATTTGCCTGCGCTATTAAATTTTCATCATTAATAATCTGAGCAATAGATGTTGCTTTTTCAACCATTTGATTGTATTTCTCACGTTCAGAAGCTTCATCTTCATTATGCATTAACCAATATAATTCAAGCTGATTTAATAAAGTTAATGCTCTTTCAAAGGGATATTCTTTTGCGGTTCTAACAGTAAGTGCATCTTCAAATAAACCAAAGGCTTTATCTAGATTGTTGTGTAATTTAGCTTCAGGAAAATTCATCAAAGCTGTGGCATAATTGTGACTAGCCATTGCGTTTTCATAAGGATAGGCTTCCTTGGTGTAAAAAGCTAATACCTCTTTAAATGAAGAAGCACAAAATGCTGTCCAAATTGGTTTTTCTTCTGGTGATACAGGAATTTCAGAATAAATAAGCGCTAAATTGTGATGTATGTCTGCAAACTTTTGAGGATGCGTATCTCTTTTAAATATTTTTAAAACGTCCTGAAACGCATTAATTGCTGGCTTGTAATACTGTGGGCTTCCATTTTTGGACCAGGTGTATAATAAAGTAGCCTTGCGCAATCCTGCTTCGCCTAAAAATTCTGGAATATCTGCTTCTTTGAAGTAGAGAATGGCTTTAGTAATATAGTTTTTTGAAGTAATAAAATCCTTCTGATAATTGGCTATTTCAGAAGCATCAACATACACTAAACCTGCATTCACTTTTAATCCTTTGTCTTCATAAAATGCAATACTAGCTAGTTGTAATTCTTTTATTTCATTTAAAACTGATGTATCATACGGGAGTTTTAGTTGTGCCATTAATACTGTTGCTAACTGCGTAGTCATAGCATTTTTTGCTTCCTCAGATATAGCCTTGGGTGAAGAAATACGTAGTATCTTCTCAGCTTCTGACAGCATATTGTTATCTATCAAAAGATTTACAAAATGCTTGATGGTGAACAAGCGATGTTCATCATTGGTAGCACTCGCAATTGCTTCGGCATATAGACCTTTTAGCGCATTTACGTCTTTAGGGGTTGTATTATTCCTGTATTGCAAAATGATACAGTGGTTGTGAGAAGATTCCGCTTTCGCGAAAGCGCACATCTCCTCACTAATCTCGTAACCAAATTGTAGATGTGTAGCAATTAATAAATGATTGTACAGTTCGCTTTCTTCAGAAATAAATTCGAATGCCTTTTGATGATTTCCTAATTTGTAAAAAACCATTGCTAGTAAATTCATTTCGGAAAAAGGAATCCTAGGAATGATATAAGGCGGTTCGGTATCGTGCCAATCTAGAGAGGAAGTTATGATATCTCCTGAAACATATAGTATTTTATTAGAAATGCTGATTGCGTTTTCATCGCTTTGAATTTCAACAAGTTCATCTAATCGCTCTACAGAAGCTATAGCTGATTTTATGGTTTCCTGAACATTAGTTTTTGTCAAAATTGTAAGCATCTTTATCTACTTTTTGTGTTCCTCTAATATCTTTAGCAGCTGTTTGTTGCATATGTGACGCATATATCTCCGCTAGTCTTTTTGTTCTGTAATCTCCTATTTTTCTAATCAATAGTTGATTAGGGTCCGCTGTATTTACAAATACTAATGAAACTTCCCAACGCCCCTTTATATGGTCAATTTTAGTGCGTACTTCTGCATCTAGTAACCAGGCGTCCTTTGGGTCATTCCGTTTTTCCATCACATATCAATTTTAATAAGGTTTGTCTTCTCTACAACTTCATAGTGTAATACCCTGTCACTCGTATCTAAGTCATTATCTATTAAAATTTCTCTAATAGCCAATGTCCTGTCTCCTTTCAAATTTCTAGATTTTAAAAGAAACTGGGTAGGCTCGTGCATTTTAACAAACCACTGGCTACTTACTGGCGTAATCAACATTTTGCCTTGCGCAACCACATAAGTAACATACGCATAGTGGATGTTATCAAATACCTTGTCAACCAAAGAGGCATCGAGATAGACGTGTGATGATTTTAAAGTAACAAGTTCTTTCACTAAGCACTGGCTAGTTTTATATCTTCTAAAATATGTTGCACTACTTTATCTCCCGCTGTTTGTACTTCTTTGCTTAATACGGTATCTAACTTTGTGTTTTCTACAGCTATTAAATACACTTGAATGTCCTTTGGATAATCATCGCCTAAAATCTTTTTAGCATACGATAGTGCCTGGTCCCATTTCATACCGTGAAGAAAAACCATTGGGTCATCTTGCGGTGCTCTTAGTACTTCTTCGGCTGGCACTTTAAACAATGTTCCTACAGGTTCATTGGTATTAATAACGGCATCTACCATAATAATTTTCGAATGCCCTTTTAACCCAAAAAGTACTTCGAAGGCAGCTGTTCCCATATCCATAATACTTATATCCTCTTGCTTGCCAAGTGTTTTTTGAAGTTCTTCAATGACATACATTCCTATGCCATCGTCACTTCTAACTGGATTTCCAAAACCCATTATTGCTGTTTTCATTCTCTCTTTTTCTCTAATACTAAAAACTTTCCCGAAGAATATCTCCAGGAAAGCTTTCTATAAGTAATTAATTTATATGTGCTTACAGCTTGAACCTCGATAGTTCTACTCCTGTATTTTGGTCGTGTGCGTGTACTGTGCATACCAGACAGGAATCAAATGAACGTGCAACTATACCTACTTCTACTGGGTCGCTTGGGTCTTCTATATCAATACCTTCTAAAGCAGCTTCGATAGGCCCAGGATTGCCGTTGGCATCATTAGGTCCTACATTCCAAGTAGTAGGTGCCATCACTTGATAGTTCTTTATAACACCATTTTTAATTTCTATCCAGTGTGCCAATGCTCCACGTGCAGCTTCCGTAGCTCCAAAACCTTTTCCGTCTTTTTCAACAGGCTTCGTATAGAAAGGTGCATCTAAATCAATTTCAGAAAGCCATTGCTCAATAAATTTATATAAACGTGGTGCTTCGTGGACTCTTGCTAATACTCTTGTAAAAACACTAGGTCCCATCTTTTTCATTATATCTCCAAATAATGGGTCTTGTATTTGATGGTCTTTATTTGCTGGATTAGCATTCATTACACAACGTGCTAATGGACCTGTCTCTGCAGCGTGACCATCATAGCGCGGTGCTTTAGACCAACTATATTGTCCATCAAAATCTGTGTGATGTAAAGGTTGCGATTTTGCAGGTGTTGGTAATGGCTCTTCCCAAGGATGTAAACCATCTTCTTGATTGTCATACCAAGAATGTTTTACGTGCTCACTTACCTTCATATGGTCGAACTCGTGATAATTTTCTCCATCGAAGAAACCACTTGAACTAATAAGGGCATCATTTCGTCCTTCGATAGTTGGATTATTATATCTGTCTTTATGTAAATAGGTTCCTGTTGCAAGAAATTTGCCCACACCTTGTCCAAATTTGTCTAAACCAAATTCAATTCCCGCTCTAATTAAAAGTCCTAAATCACTATTTTTTTGTGACTCATTTTCTTCAACCCAAGCAAGCATATCATCCCAAGATTTTATCTCAAGATAACGCTCTATAGAACAGCCTAACCATACGGTTTCTAGCCAATCATTTTTAAACTGTGTCATAATCGCGTGAGCTCTCGTGACATCTTTAAGCGTTGGTGCACACATTACTCCACCTGGCACCATATAACTTGAGTGAGGCCATTGACCGCCAAATAAGGCATATACTTGTACTGGTAATCCACTAGCCGTTAAACCTATTTGAAAGGTTTCTCCAACGTAAGCAGACCATCTTTTTACCACCTCTTTATATAGTGGCTGATTTGCATATTTTTTATTTGCTAAATCTGTAGCAAAAATGGCATAATACCATCTTGGTATACTTTGTATCGTCTCAGTTGCTTGACCAATCGCTCTTAGGAGCAATGCATTTGGAGTTAACTTTGTACCCCAAGCTGTATCTAGTGCAGAGGAAGCACAATACAAGTGTGAACCTCCACAAATTCCACAAATACGAGGTGTTACAATAAGACCTGATTGCGGGTCTTTGCCTTCCATTATTTTCTCAAACCCTCTAAACATTGCTGCTTGGGTATGGGCTCGTGTTACTTTACCGTTGTCGATATAAACTTTCACATCTAAATCTCCTTCAACACGTCCTACAGGTGATATATTTAATTCTTTTACTGACATTTTGTAGTTTGTTTAATTGATTATTTAGAAGCTTCTGTTATGCGTTTGTTTGTAGGCATTACTTTCTGGAAACCTGCTTCCATATAGTATGCTAACTTACTTCTTCCT
The DNA here is from genome assembly GCF_002362375.1 of Maribacter sp. UBA3344. NCBI lineage: Bacteria > Pseudomonadati > Bacteroidota > Flavobacteriia > Flavobacteriales > Flavobacteriaceae > Maribacter > Maribacter sp. UBA3344. Next base: position 122,688 of record NZ_DERI01000003.1, read on the forward strand.
TCTGGTACTTCTTTTGGGAATACACCCATATATTTCATCGTCTTAAATACGCTTCCTTTCATTAAATCATTGTGAGGGAAACCAGGCTCTGTACATCCTAAACAAGGATGGTTAGAGCGTGTTTTACTAGACTGTCTATTCCATAATATATTATTACAACTTGCTCTCGTCATTGGTCCACGACAACCTACCTCGTAAAACAGACAACCACCTCGTTTACCGAAGTTACCATCTACTTTTTGAGCAAAGTTGGTAACGTTAGTACAACCATCTTGAACAAAATCTGTGAAGAATGTTTTTGGTCGGTGATATTCATCAATTAATACATCTCCAATTCTACCAACTGAAATCGCTACTAATATTTGGGTAATCCAATCTGGATGGGCAGGACATCCAGGAATATTTATTACAGGTAATCCTCCTTTGGACACATAATCTGCACCTAGGAATCCTCCTTTATTCTTTTTGAGAAATTGTAAACCCGTTGATTCACTAGGATTAGGAGCTACAGCAGGAATTCCACCCCAAGTAGCACAATCACCAATGGCAACTACATAACCAGCTACCTCTGATAATTCTTTAATCCAGTCCATCATTGGTCTATCGGCAAAGTAGTTCATTGTACCTGTATTATTAGGGCCCTGAATTAAAGACCCTTCATACACGAGAATATCCATTTGGACCTTTCCTGCTAGAATATCTTTAAGTAAATCTTGAACTTGGTCTCCAATTTGTAAGCCCGTAGTTGGGTGCCAGAGAATATTTAAACCGAAGTCTGTTATAAGTTCTACAACAGTTGGTTCTTCTGCATTAAGAAAAGACATTGTGTTGCCACTGCAAGCCCCTCCTTGTAACCATAAAACATTTGCCATATTTTACTTTGAAATTAAGATTAAGCATTAAATATAGAAAAAAAATTATACTGTTAAAATTTTATCAATGTGATAATTTTAGAGCTTATTATAATGGGAATAAATAATTTTTATGAGATTTTACTCTATGCTTTGATTTTACAAGGATAAAGTGATTTCAAACTAAAATATATTTTCTGCGAAATTTTTTTAAAAAATTATAGAATATTAATATTGATTAGTTCAATTTTATTTGAATCATTCTTCATCAAATAGAAGTAAATAAAATTAATTCATCAAAAGCAGTGTCAGAATACTGTTTCAATACTTTTGATTAAAAGTTAAGAGATTTATGTAATCTTATAATTTCAGAATTCACGTATGCAAGAAATTTACTCCCGAACCTAGATAAAAACATTCGAACCCTCGGAGTAAATGATTTTTAAATGTTAAAGTTTAAGAAAATGCAAAAATAATTTTGCGCCCAATTTGTTTCAAAATAATTTATTCAGATTTTGAAATTAAAGTAATTTTACATTAAAATCACTCTGTAAACTACTGTATTTCAATTGATTGTAAAATCGGTGTGTGATTCGGTGCGTAATTATAGTTTTTTTAAAATTAACTATCTGATTATCAGTATATTTAAATACAATGGATAGTCCCTCTTTCTCCGCGAAAAGTCCTTTAAAAGGCACCAAAAACCCTGTAAATCGTTGATTTACAGGGTTTTTCATTTTTATTGATTTCATTTAATATCAAATAATATCATTCTAAAAGGGGCTAATTCGGTGGAGGTTGAGTAAATCCAAAAAGGTCCACCAGATATTCATAAATAACTGATAATAAGTTTCTTACAATAATTATTAATTGTGATTTTTTGATTAAATTAAAGCAAATTTAAGCTCAAAATTATGTCACGTCCACTTTCCCTTCTATTTTTCATCAAAAAAAGTAAAGTAAATTCTGCAGGTAAGACTACGATTTTCCTGAGAATAACACTTGACAGCCGTCGGTCAGAATTTAGCGTCCACCGAAAAGTCCACCTTGACTTGTGGAACTCTCGAACCCAACTAGTGATGGGAAACTCTGCTGATGCTCAAGAAATCAATAGACATTTAAGCGATATAAAAAATAGAATTTATTCGATTCAGAGGAATTTTGAACAGGACAAAGCTTCTTATTCCGCTTCTGATATGCGCGATGTACTATTGGGCAAGGACAAAATAAAAAAAATGCTCCTAGAAATATTCCAGGAACATAATGATGAAGTCGAAAGTCTTATAGGCAAGGGTTTCTCCCCTGGTACAGCGGAACGCTATCGCACCTGTAAAAAACACGTCACGGAATATATTAGGAAGAAGTACAAGAAAAATGATATTCCGGTCCAAGATGTGGACCACAAGTTCATTACAGGCTTCGAATACTACCTTAAAATGACCCGTAAGTGTGCGCATAACTCCGCAATTAAATATATTACCAATTTTAAAAAAATCATTCGCATAGCTTATGCGAATGATTGGATCGATAAAGACCCTTTTGTAAATTGGAAGGGAAAGCTGAAAATTGTTGAGCGTGAATTTTTAACCGAAGGGGAGATTCAACGTATTATCGATTTAAAATTTAAGATAAAACGCTTAGATCAAGTACGAGACATCTTTGTCTTTTGTTGTTTCACAGGCCTAGCCTATGCAGATGTTAAGAAACTGACCAATGCCGATATCGTAATAGGTTCAGACGGCGAGAAATGGATTAAAACCAGACGGACCAAAACCGATACTAGAAGTAATATTCCTATCTTACCCATTGCCCTGGCTATCATTGAAAAATACGAAGATGATGAGCTTTTGAAAGAAAAAGATTTGGTTCTGCCCGTACTGAGCAATCAAAAAATGAATTCGTATATTAAAGAAATTGCAGATTGCTGTGGTATTGTGAAGAACTTGACTTTCCACTTAGCCAGGCACACCTTTGCAACAACGGTGACGCTTACAAATGGGGTTCCTATAGAATCCGTTAGTAAAATGCTCGGTCATACGAATTTGCGAACCACGCAACATTACGCCAAGATTTTGGATATGAAAGTAGGAAAAGACATGGCAGTTTTAAGAAATAAGTTTATGTAAATCTTTAAAGTTGGTCTTCAAAATTTCTTTCAACCCTACTCTGAAGTTTTTTTAGATAGCCAGAAATTGGCGTGGTCAATTCTTGTTTACCTTCAATACCCTTCTCTACAAACTTTTTAGCTTGCGCTTTCCAGTTTTTGATGTTTAGACCTCCTCGTAGTTTCCAATTTTTTGATTCATAGTAGGCATAGAATTTTCTACCTTCCGTTTCCTGCCAATTATTCTCTCTAAAAAAAATTAAAACAGCCCGGCCATTTTTTGGTCTTTCCAGTTTATTTAAGTTTTCTTTTGTTTTATGTTTAAAAGAAGGTACCAGATTTTGGCCAGGTTCCGGTACGCTGCTGGCCAAATTTTGACGTGGAAGTGTCCCAGAGGTTGTACCACTACTTGTCCCGAAAATGGGAAGCCTTACTCTTGAGCCCCTTGCCGGATGAAAGGAGGGAAAGTAAACTAGATATCCCCAGTCGTTCAAATCCTTCAGATAATTGTGGTAAGTCGTTTTTGATTTGAACTTTGCCCTTTTCATTATGGCTGTCCTATTTATGGTCAAGGTCTTTTTAAAGTACTCCCTGTTCCATTTCTGGAAGAACGCCAGGTACAAGGTAATGTGCCCTTGTTTGACCCTATCGTCCTCGTTTAATTTTTCGAAGACGGCATTCAGGTGAGCGATGTAGTTCACTTTTTCCATCACATTCCCGTGATTTTGTTATCGTTATTTCTTTCTTGGTACCGTACCTGCTTTTTTTCTTTGAAGTACTTTTTCTCTACCATCATTGGCTTTTTGACCGGTTCGGTTTGTTCAAAGAGGGCATACAGCATTGCCGCCGTAGGTTTGGTCTGGGATTTTTCGATATCCTTCAGTATCGCGATCATTCCGTTCATGCGTTTCTTTATCAGCAAAGAAATCCTGTTTTCCAAGGTCTCCATCCGTGGTCCTAAATTCTCTGTCGGTGAAATTCCATTTTCTTCAAAAAAGTCCATCATCAGGAGTAATGTCATCGACTGGGACCTTGATAACATTTTACTAAATTTTCTAAAATGACCGGCTACTGAACTTTTAATCTTTAGTGTTTCAAATTCTTCTTTTTCATATCCCTTATCCATAGTTTTTAGTAAAATTGATGCCTATTCACGGCGGTTAACGATTGTTTTTACTAAAAAGCAGCGATAATCCATAGATTCAAAATATTGAATAAACCCTGTTAACCCATATAAACGTTAGGTTTATGGCAAAATCGAATAAACGAAACATAGCTTTAGCGTGTTACCCTCTTGCTATTCCCCCTTAGATTTGCATTGTTGTT
>NZ_DERI01000019.1:0-24232 GCF_002362375.1 Maribacter sp. UBA3344
GTAAAAATGGAATGAAGAATAAAAAAGCTAGCAAATTAATTATGGAGTTAGTAATGATATATAGGGAACTGAACGCTTAAAAGTTTAAATAAACGATCATAAAAAATAATAGATTTAGCCTATAGCGTCTATGAAAAAAGTTTTTAGTAGAAATGACCGGCACTTTTCTAAAGTATCTTTTGTTAATTGGCGTACTGATGGTGGAGATGATATAAGTAACTTACTTGTTTTAGCTGATGGTTACTTTAGTTCAGGAATAGAATTAACCCAAAGATGTTTGAATGACAACTACTGGAAGGTGGCCGATAAACTTATTTTTCCAATTTTCCATAACGTTAATCATGGAATGGAGTTATACTTGAAAGCCTTAATATGGAAAGTCAACAGGCTACTCGATATACCCAATAGAATAGAGGGTAAACATAATATCAAACAGATTTATGAAAATGCTAAAGCCAAAATCAAACTTTTTCATGGAGCAAATGGAGTTAAACACTTTGATTCAGTTACTAAAGAACTTAAATTGTATATAGAAGAACATTATGAGATAATTCAGGAGAATCCAGATCAAAATAAAATTGATTTTTCTAGATACCCAATATCTAATGATTATGAACGACATTTTTACGCTAAACAGTGGGATAATATTGAAGTTGATTTAGAAAACTTGAATACAATGTTTTTAGAGATTTATGAGAAGCTTGAAGATTTAACATCCTATTATTATCATGAAGAGTTTTGATAAAAGTTAGAAGTGTAATGCAAACAAAATTTATTAGAGTTGAAAAGGGTATAGGAGGTAAAACTAAATTTAGTTTCTTCCAACTAGATGTGTTCAAATTTCTTCATGAAGAAATGGGGTATTCATATATTAGAATTAAAGGTAAAGGCAAGTATATTAAATCGACTGCAGGTGGCTACGAAATAGTACGATTTCAGGAGCTCAGAGATGATTTCACGGAATATTTAAGAAATGATTTTGATTACAACTTACTTCCTGAAGATATTTCATGGGAGGACTTTATGAATAAGTACTATCAAAAAAATCCTATTACACAGCCATATGCTAGGGCTTATTTCTCATCTATAGATATACTTAATGAGATTACTTTGGCAAGGAAACAAAAATAATGGGTTAAAAAGAAATCCTAACAATGGCACCATCTTCAGAAATATCAGAAAACCGAATACTTGAAATATATATTGAATCTAAAAGACGAATGGATTTATGGCTATCTCATTCAACATTTGATGAAATGACCGTTATGGGAAGCAAAATTAGGTTTGATATGGCATTGGGATTATATGGTGGTTATCCTTTTGAAAAGCCAGAATGGATGAAAGATAAAGTATTCGATGATTTTGTTACAGAATCCGAATACGACACATCGGAATATCAAGAAGTTATCAATCAACTTTTTGAACAAGCCGAAGAAAAAACTAAATTCAACAATGGCTCTAATTCTTATCGTTGATGAATTTTGGGGCGAAAGAAAAGCCGAGACTATTGTAAAAGTTCAAATAAAGGATTAATTGTATTTATGTGAAGCAACATAAGAATACTTCATTGCGTTATAAGAAAGTTAAATTTAATTATACTTTAATAAAGCACAACTCTTTATCTACAGTATTGAATGAAGAACGCATTTGGGTTTTTAGTATCTTCAAGTACGGTTCAAATAAATGACATTCAATTTTATTCAAAAACTAAAAAGGGTGTATAAGGCTATATTTTCCCATCTATGATGTACAACATTAATGACGGGCGCCCCCTCCCTGTAACAATCGTTGAATCCTTGCATCTTTAAAGTGAACACTAATAGCAAAAAAATGAGAGCGAAATTTATAATACCGCTACTTCTTTTACAAATATTTTTTGTCAAAGCGCAAACATCATTAAAAGAAATAAACCTAAAAACCGGAGAGTTTAATGTAGGTTTTGAACATTATCTGATAATTGATAGCACCAGAACTTATCAAATTGAAAATGACTTCAATAATCAATTAGTTTATAGACCAATACCAGTTAGCATTTGGTATCCAGCTGTAATGGACAATAAAGATTCTAAACAGTTGACGGTTTTAGATTACTTGGAGGTTCTAAAAGAAGAGGAAGAATCTAAAAAATTACCAAATGAGTTATTGTTGGATTGGTTTCCCGACTTGGGAGGAGAAACACCTCAAAGTAGGACCCATTTGTCTGAAAAAGTAAATGCTTTCTCCAATGCCACATTTTTAGAAGGAAAATTCCCGGTCGTAGTTTATGCACCAAGCTATCAAGCTTCATCAATTGAAAATTTTGTTTTGTTCGAATATTTAGCAAGTAATGGTTTCATTGTGATATCAAGTCCTTCAAGAGGAACAAGTACAAGATGGTTAGAAGGTGGGACTACAAAGGATATGGAAACACAGTCTAGGGATGTAGAATTACTTTTAAAAGAAATACATAAATACGAAAATATAGACTTCGATAGAATAGCACTTATGGGTTTCAGTTTTGGCGGACTTTCTAATGCTATAACTGTTATGAAAAACAAGAAAATTGATGCACTTGTTAGCTTAGATGGTACTGAAAGATATAACTACGCTGTACTTGAACAATCGCCTTACTTTGATTTAGATAGTTTTAATGTGCCGTATATCCATTTCGCTCAAAAAGATATTCCTGAAGAAGTAATGACCAGTGATAAAATACCTAACGAGTTGAATTATAAATTCCAATTGTACGATTCTTTAAAATATAACGATGCCTACAGTTACAAATTACATGACCTAACACATTCACATTTTGGTTCCATAGGTGTCTTATTTGCATATCGGGACAAAAGACAAGATAAAAGTGATGTGAAAATTATGGCATCCTACAGGCTACTTTTGGAGTACACCTTACAATTCTTAAATGCTACTCTAAAAAATAAAGAAAAAGCAAAGGAATTCATTGAGAAAAGCCCTGATGAAAATGGCATTTCCGAAACCCTTGTTTCGAAAAAAATGAAAAAAGCGCATTCAAGAGAATTCAAGTTTCTGGATTTTAATAATTTAGCGCTCCATCAGAATTATCGAGATTTAGTGCCGTTGTACCAAAAGACCATAGCTAAACATCCAACACTTAAGCTTGAAGAAAGTATGTTGAATAGTCTAGGGCTTAGGTTGTCATTTAATGCTGGAAAAATGGAGCAAGGTATAAATGTCTTTTTATTAGCCATACATATTTATCCAAATTCAGCAAATTTATATGATAGTTTAGCCTTGGCCTATCTTTACAACAAGGATAATAAAAACGCAATTTCCAACTACAAGAAGTCATTAGAATTAAATCCTAAAAATCAGAATGCAATTAACATACTTAAAGAACTGGAGGAATAATACTAATAGCAAAAAAAGAACCGTACTAAAACTAAAGTTGAAATAAAGGATATGTTTTTGAATAGTATATCGGAAATAGACTTTCTTCAAATGTAATCGTTAGCGGTAAACCAGGAACACTCAAAATGGAATTTAAGACTTTAGATGGAATAAATAGAAAAGAGATTTTAAATGTATTCAATAAATCTTTTTCAGATTACTTTATTCCTTTTCATTTAACTGAAGAACAATTATCCTTTAAAATGACAGCTGATAAAATCAACCTCAGTTTGTCTGTTGGGGTTTTTGAAAACTCAAATCTAATAGCGTTTATATTGCATGGGTTTGACAAAGTAAATAACGAAAAGACAATTTATAACGGCGGAACAGGAGTTATTCCGGAAAAAAGGGGCTCGGGTTTGACAAAACAAATGCATCAATTCATTTTACCACTTTTAAAAGAAAAGGGAATAGATATGCTTCAACTTGAAGTCATAAAGGTAAATAGCCAAGCTATTATTTCTTATGAAAAATCTGGGTATAAGATCGCAAGAGAATTAGTTTGCTATAAAGGAGAAGTAAGTATATCAAATACAAATAACGGCTTACAAATTAGAAAACTGCACAATTATTATTGGGACTTAATGGAATCATTTTGGGACGTTTATCCTACTTGGCAAAACTCAAAAAACGTCATTAATGAATTAAGACCTAATAACATTTCATTAGGTTCATATATTGATAATCTTTTGATTGGTTATATCGTTTTCAATCCAAAAAATAATCGAATACTACAAATTGCTGTAAGTCCTAAATTTAGACAAAAAAAGGTAGCTTCTACTTTAGTAAAACAATTAACTGAGACATATGGAAACACACTTTCTATTATCAATGTTGATAAAAGTTCAAATTGTATAAATACGTTTTTTAAAAGAATAGGACTTAAAAACCATCTTGAACAGTTAGAAATGAAATTTCATCTTGAATAAATAATTAATATAATTTAATAACGAATGGATAGCAATTATAAAGTTGGGGATTTAATCTATGATGCAAATATCTATGATGGGATGAATACCAACCTAGCTGATTTACAATTTTATAAGCGGTGGCTTCCAAAAAACAAGGATGCCAGTATCCTAGAACTTTGTTGTGGTACTGGTAGACTTACTCTTCCAATTGCAAAGGATGGGTATAATATTAGCGGGGTGGATAATACTACTTCAATGCTGGAACAAGCAAAAGTAAAAGCGTCCAAAGGAGGGTTAGAAGTTGAATTTATTCAATCAGATATTAGAACTTTAGATTTAGGAAAAAAGTACGACCTCATTTTTATTCCATTTAACTCAATCCATCATTTATACAAAACTGAAGATTTATTTAAGTCGTTAACTGTTGTTAAAAGGCATCTCAAGGAAGGAGGGTTATTTCTGTTAGATTGTTTTAATCCCAATTTTCAATTTATTGTTGAAGGTCAAAAAAGAGCAAAAAAAATTGCTGAATATATTACCAATGATGGAAGAGAAATATCAATAAAGCAGACAATGCGATTTGAAAACACAACACAAATTAATCGTATAGAATGGCATTTTCATATTAACGGAGAGTTTGATTCAACCCAAAATTTGGATATGAGACTATTTTTTCCTCAAGAATTAAACTCATATCTGGAATGGAGCCGTTTTAATATTCTTCACAAGTTTGGTAATTTTGAAGAAGAAGTATTTAACGATAATTCGGAAAAACAGATATTTGTTTGTCAATAATATATACATATTCCAGAATTGTAAAAAAAATTATAAAATCCTATGGAATTCGACCGAACTGGAATAATATTATATACTCTTAAATATAAAAAATGTTTGGAGTTTTATGGAAAAATTCTAGGTCTTAAAAAAATGTTCGAAAATGAAAATCTTACTTGTTTTGAATTTGGGCAAGCATATCTGATGGTCGAAATAGATAATCAGTTTAAGGGACGAAAAATAGGAATGGAACGAACAAAAACCTGTTTGAGAAAGAATGTTTCAAACGTGAAGATACTTGCGAACAAATTGATTTCGAAAAACATAGAAGTAGATTATCAGGAGCACTCTTGGGGTACAATAGCAAAATTTACAGACCCTGACGGTAATCTGTGTGCGTTTAAGGACAGTTTTAAATTCGAAAAACAAATTTTAAAATATAAGGAAATGGACTAATCGGTTTGAAAAATCCCTAGCCCCTCTCTCGAAAGTTCAAATAAAGGATGAAATGAAGATTAAAATATTTATTGGAATTCTTGTCCTAGTTACTTTTAGTTGTAACAACAATGATGATTTAAGTGACAATGAAAATTTTCTGTTCTGGAATCAAACAAAATGCGGTGATCCTTGGAATACAGGGGAAAATAATTCAATTGATGAAACTGAAGTTGCAGTTACGCAATATTTAGAAAGTGAAGATATAGTCGTCACTAGTTTGGGTTTTGACAATAATTCACCTTTGGATACACTATGTGAATCCTGTGGTTGTGGAACTGGGCAACGGATTATTATCGGAACTAACGTTTCAGATATTTCTAAATTAGAAAACTTAGGCTTTTATCAATGAAGAAAAGTATATATAAACGATAAACTTACATTCGAGATCAATCGTTGTAAATCAATGTGTTTAACTGTATTTAAAACAGCTGTCTAATTACTTAATAGAATATAATAATGAAAAAAATTATCGCTTTAACCTTATTGCTTCTAGTTGTTTTATCGTGTTCAGACTCTAAAGATGGAGACTGGGACGATAATATAAAACTGTCACAAAAAGAAGTACAATTTTCTTCAACGAATAACAATGTTGAAATATCAACGGAAGGAACTGGATGGTGGATTGGCGAAGTTACTATGAACGGTGAGCAATTTGACTTAGATGGAATTGATACAACTAAGGAGAATTTTATTATTGAACAAGCTGAATTCTCTATTGAAAGAAAAAATTCAACAGAGATTTATATTTCAATGCAACAAAATCAATCTACAACTGAGAGGGTATTGCTAATTGGACTTCAAGCTGGTAATTATTTCGATGGAATAAAAGTTACGCAGTCCGGGAATTGAAAAAAAAGCAATAAAATACAACTCCATATGAAATGGCATTGTCCAGTACTTAAATTTTTTTAAAAGATACAAGTTAGGACACCAAGTCGTAATTGGAAAAGATAATTAGAGATTTAATTTCTCCGCCAATTTATATAAAAAAAGCCGATAACTTTTACCGGCTCAAACTCGCTAATTCAAACTTAAGAACGTATCCACGAATGGCACTGCGAAGTTATTTAGTTCAAATCGGTTGGGATAGAAATTTAGTTATCCAAATTGTTATTAAATTGTATTGTGAAAGTTCAAATAAAGGATAGGTTGGGACACTAAGGCTTAATTTGTAAAATTCAACTAAAGTATTCATTCAATAGCTGAGGAAGCCATCAATCATCGGAGCCTCTTTACTGCAATAGTTCTTTAAATGTAGAATTATATATCAGGCAACTTATGCCCAAGGGGAAAAGTTACCGTAATGTCGGTACCTTTATTTTCTTCACTGGCAACATGGATTTCACCTCCGTTTCTTTTAATGAACTCATTACTTAGTACAAGGCCAAGCCCACTTCCTTTTTCGCCCTCCGTTCCATTAATGCCTTTCGGTTTTTGAACTGAAAAAAGACTTTCACTGATTTCGTGCGACATTCCAACGCCCGTATCGGACACGGTTATTATAATGCGGTCTAAAGTTTGGACTACGGTTACCTTGACCGAGCCCTTTCTTGGGGTAAACTTAATGGCATTGTTGACCAGATTGCGGATAACGAATTCAACCTGATCCCTATCCCCGATAATATGGGGGTCGCCGGTAACCAAAGCTGTCAACTCTACCTCCTTGTTATTCGCAATTACCGAGAATATCTCGCAAATCTCATATACGGTCACTTTAAGAGATATCGCTTCTTTTTTATCCTTTATCACATTCATCTGACTTTGTGCCCATATGATAAGGTTGTCCGCCATTTTCAGGGTATTGTCCAAGGATTTGCCAAGTTCTTTGCCCATATCCTGTATTTCCTCCTTGCTTATGAAATCGATATGTTCAACCAGAACAGAGCTAAAGGATTTAAGGGAGGTCAATGGGCTTCTCAGATCATGTGCGACAATACTGAAGAACTTATTTTTAGTTGCATTAAGTTCCTGTAACTCGGCTTTCTGTTGATTTATGGTTGCGTTTCGAGATTTAAGTTTTCCATTGATGTTTTTCACCTTTCCAAGTACTACGGCCAACGTGATCAGGAATAAAGAGCCGATCAGTAAACTTACATTCCGATTAAATATACTAGAGGCCTGTGCCAGATTTTCTTTAAGGAGCTTATCGGTGGTTTTGTTAAGATTATGAATAGAGGCCATACTTTTCGTGAGCCTGTTCCGATCTTCAAGTTGGACTCTTTGCAGGTCCTGGGAAATTTCATCGTATTCATTGAGGTATAACCCTGTTTTCTCTATATTGTTCCGCTTTAAGTAGAACGTTTGCATTTCGCGATATACCCGAAGCAAGAATTTATTTAAATTGTATTTTCTGCAAAAGGCTTCTGCATTTGCCAGATATTCAAATTCAAGGGCATCATTTTTTGCAGATCCCGCCATGGTGGCCAAGTGTATAAAAGCTTCTGCCGTAGCTACTTTTTGAGCGTTGTCCCCTAGTTCATCCGAAATACTAATAACCTTTTTAAAATAATGACCGGCAGAGTCAAGTTGGCCTTCATTTTCTTTTATCAGTCCCATTACCTTGTAACAACTTGACATTACGGGGAGATTGGCAATTGAATCGTTGATCTGTATAGCCAACCTGGTAAGTTGTTCTGCCTTTATAAATTCTTTGTTGTTATAATAACTTTCCCCGAGATTATGTGCACTGACCCCGATACGTTCCTTTATACCCTGCATGGTAAAGGCTTCAAAGGATTTTTTATGATATTCTATTTCCTGTTCACGATTGTTCAGGCTGCGATATATATGTCCCAACGATATGTAGCAATTCGCCAATCCTTTTTTATCCCCACGATCTTCAAAAATATCGATGGCCTTTTGTATATATTCCATGCCCATAAAATAATTATCGTTCAAAGCATAGATGCTCGATAAAATCCTATAGCTATAGGCTATACCATCGATATCGTTGATATCGGTCGCCAGTGTAAGAGCCTCTTCGGCGTATTCCAGTGATTTGATATTGTCGACGTAGGTCAATTCCCGGCTCAGGGTATATAAGGTATTGATCCGCTCTTTCTCGGTAAGCTCGGGTCGAGAAATGGAATATTGTAGTTCCTGGACGGTTTGAGTTCGAGCAAATAAATGCACTGAGTATAAATAAAAGCAAGAAACATGCCTTAATGCATAAGGGGGGGGATTTCATACTTGCGAGGGTATTGTTAGATATTAATTATAGAACGCTATAGCTTTTAAGTTATTATAGCGTTTAAAATCAGGTGGTTATTTTAATTTTGAACGGAGTCATCGGATAATGAGCCAATATGGATACACTTCATTCAAATTGAATATGCCATAATTGAAAGTTACCAATTTTATATAAATCTTCCAATAATACTACTGCACATTGCAATTTAGAATTTGTAATATACTTATTTTTTAGAATGTACGAATTTTGGTATATATTTATGTAAGGGGAATACCTTGTATCTCTTTAAAAATAGGTTCAACCTTATTTATAAAATAGAAAAGGGCCTGATGTTTAATAATTATAACTTGATATTATTCTACAGAACCTGATGAGCGATAGTATAAATGTTTCAGTCTTAAACATCTATTGAGAATATCAAAAATCAATGAACAAAAAGAAAAGAATTATTTTAACATCTGCCTATTGGAATGGAATGTGGGTATACATGGTGACTAACCTTTAGTCCAAGCTAATTATCCCGTTGTGATACCGTTTTCGAAGGTATGTTATTTTATAGTACCGTCATACGTGGAGACGCTGGCAGGAAGTATCCTTGCCTTTGGGAATACCAAATAAGGAAAGATATTTCGGGGCCGAATTTTAAAAAGAGAACATATGTCAAAATTATTGATAAGTATTATAGATGATGATGAGCTTTATAAGTATGCGCTCAGGAGAATGCTAAGAAAGCTGGAAATTAATGACTTAGGTATCATAGAATTTTCTAATGGTGTGGAAGCCATCGATTTTTATAATAAGCGAATAATAGAAGGGGGAGAACTTCCAGATGTCATTTTTCTTGATATCAATATGCCCCTGATGGACGGGTTTCAATTCATGATAGAGTATAAAGGTTTAAAAGATAAACTTGATAAAATAGCGGAGATTTATATGTGTTCCTCGTCGATAAACCCTAACGATTTGCAAAATGCCGAGGAAATCGAAGAAATTACCGAGTACATCACTAAGCCTTTCAAATTTGAAAAGATCCATGAAATATTAATTACGGTAAAATGATGTATTACCGAGATTGGTAAAATATGATTGCTACCAATCGCAGAATAATCGTGAAAAGTCTAATGATATAAAATTAGATTAAGAATAAATGAAGAATTAGGATTCCATGTTTTAATCCTTAAAGTTTAAATAAAGGATGGTATTATATTTTAAAGAAGATATTATATTGCTTTTTTAGAAATGTAGATTACGTATTAGAATTTCGTAAATGAGCTTATTTGCCGTTAATTTAAAGGCAGATAACCCAAAACACCCAAATTTTTGTTAAAAAGGGGCTAATTCGGTGGACCTTAAAATTAAGAGTTTGTTTATCGCCCGAAAACAGGCGATAATGTAGATTATGGATAGTTCCTCTTTCTCCGCATAATGAAAGCTCAACAATTGATATTGTTGGGCTTTTTCATTTTAGATAGCTAGTTTTTTTGCATTGTGAATTTTTATTCTTGATATGTATTCGCAGTTTTTATGTCTAAAGTTTAAACCATGATGATATAATCTTTGAGGGGTTTCTAGCAAAGTAAGATTTCCATAAGATTATATTATATTTAGGTTTTTGAATAAAGCGCTCCTTATATTTGTTGCGTTTAAACCTACCGCTCTTATAAAAACAATGACGAAAGCCAAGATCCATCCTAAGGAAAAAGAAAGATTAGCTCTTCTTGATTCATATTCAATTTTAGATACCTTGCCTGAAAAAGATTATGATAACCTAACCCAACTTGCAGCAGAAATTTGTCAGACCCCAATATCTTTGATCACTTTGCTTGATGATAAGCGGCAATGGTTTAAATCTCACTATGGTTTAGAAACCTCTGAAACACCAATTGAAGATGCATTTTGTGCTCATGCTATAACTAGTGATGAACCAATATTTACTACGGAAGATGCAAGAGAAGATAGCCGTTTTCAAAATAATCCTTTGGTTACAGGTGATCCTAATATTGTTTTCTATGCAGGTATTCCATTAAAAAATGCTAACGGATTACCTCTAGGTACTTTATGTGTTATTGATAATAAACCTAGAAAACTTACGCAAAGCCAGAAAGAATCTCTCAACATTTTATCTGAGCAGGTTATTAATTTGTTGGAGCTTAGAAAGAACAAGTTAGAATTGGAACGTGCGCATAAAAAGCTGAAAAAATTCTCTAAAAAACTAGAGCGTAAGGTGTTTCAACGAACCAATCAACTTGAAATAAAAACGATTAAGCTTGAGTTGATGATCAATGATTTAGAGTCATTTAATCATATTTGTAGCCATGACCTTCAAGAACCGTTGCGCAAAATTCAAATGTTCATTTCTCAGATCAGTGATACCGAATTCAACAATTTATCGGAAGTTGGAAAGCATAAATTAGAAAGAATAGACTTGTCCGCCGGTCGTATGCGTAATCTAATTCAAGATTTGATGGCATATGGAGCAACGGAATCTATTGATAATAGCTTGACCACTGTTTCATTAAAAAATCTGGTTTTAGATGTAAAGGATATTTTGAGTGAAGAATTAAAAGAACATAAAACTTTGCTCAGAGTTCAAAAAGACTGTCCAATTACAGTGAGACCTGTACAGTTTAAACAATTGCTTTTTAATTTGTTTACCAATGCCATAAAGTTTTCAAAAAATGAAATCAAACCAACTATAAAAGTACATGGCTCGGTGGTTAACGGAACGGATTACCCGGAACTTAAATTAAACGAAGACCGACAATATTCTCGTATTTTAATATCTGATAATGGTATTGGGTTCGATCAAAAATATGAAAACAAGGTCTTTGAAATCTTTCAACGCTTACATAGTGATGAAGAATATCAAGGTACCGGTATTGGTCTGGCAATTGTAAAGAGAATTGTAACTACCCATAGCGGACAGATAAGGGTAGAGAGCTCTCTTGGTAACGGTGCTGTTTTTGATATATTTATTCCCCTTGCAGATTAAAGAGATTTAAAATATTCTTTTACCTCAGTAATATGGCTTTCCTTAGATGCCTTATTTAGCCAACTGGCTTCAAATGCATTAATGGCCAATTGTTCTATTTGTGCCAAACTCAAATTTAGCGCTTTTGCGGTCTGGTAGTGGTTCTCGTTCATATACCCGCCGAAATAGGCAGGATCGTCTGAATGTATGGTCGCAAGAATTCCCTTGTCCAACATTTTGGCAACTGGATGCTCATCCATCTTCTGAATTACTTTTAAGGCAACGTTACTGGTAGGGCATAGGGTCAACGCAATTTTATCATTCACTAGTCTTTTTATCAAAGCTTCGTCCGTTAGACAACGATTACCATGGTCAATGCGCTCAACATTTAAAATATCCAAAGCTTCCCAAATGTATTCTGCAGGACCTTCTTCACCTGCATGTGCCACGAGTTTGTATCCATGTTCTGCAGATGCTTTAAATACCTTTTCAAACTTACTTGGCGGATTTCCCATTTCCGAAGAATCTAAACCAACACCATCAATTATGTCTTTAAATGGTAATGATTCTTCTAAGGTCTTAAAAGCAGCCTCTTCACTTAAATGACGCAAATAGCTCATTATGAGTTTATAAGAAATATTAAGCTCGTTTTTGCCCTTTTCTAAGGCACGATGAATTCCATTAATGACCACATCAAAACTTACTCCACGTTCTGTATGTGTTTGTGGGTCAAAAAATACTTCTGCATGTTTTACGTTTTCACTGTGAACTTTGGTTAAATATGCCCATGTAAGATCAAAGAAATCTTGCTCGTGCAACAATACTTGTGCACCGGCATAATAGATATCTAAAAACTCTTGTAAGTTATTGAATTTGTAAGCTTCTTTTACAGACTCAATGGAATCGTAAGGTAAGTTGATGTTGTTTCTCTTTGCAATCTCGAACATCAATTCTGGCTCAAAACTACCTTCTAAATGTAGATGGAGTTCCGCTTTTGGAATTCCTTGAATAATAGTTTTAAGTTTAGATAATTCCATAGCGTAGTAGTTTTGATTTTCTTTTTTAAGATATGTAAGTCCATTTAATGTAATAAACTTACTTATAAAACTTGATATTTATTTTTGTTGTTTGCTATAGCTATTGTTTTCAAATAGATCAGGCATTAATTTAGGTTGGCACTTTGATGTAATAAGATAAACAGATTGCTTAAAGAACATAGGTATTAAAAATATCTTCAAGTTCTTTTTCAGGATCTGTACTTAGTCCTGATCGCGTGGTGGAGCTTTGTATAACGGTGCTTCTGCAAGCTGTTAACCATCCAAATCGATCTGGTAGGTCTAATTTACCTATGGGTCCGCCTGCTTCTTTACCCTCACATATCAGCTTCCATGCCTTTAAATATTCGTTTAATATCTCGTATTCTATTTCTGGAGAAAAAGCTTTTAATTTTTTCTCGTCGATATGATATTTAATATCTAAAAATTTTGTTCGTTTACAGAATAAAATCACCCCAACATTAAAGAACTCTTCTCGTTCTACCTTGGGCACTATTCTAACTATGGCAAACTTAAATGTATGTCTATCTTGCATCTTCGGCTTCTTTTACTAATACATCTATCATTGATAGTTTAGTGTTTATAAATTGAATATAGGCTGCTCTTTTTTCATCCGCATTCAAAACGTCAGACGCGCTTGATAGCCAATCTTCTGGTATATTTAAAACTATTTCAGTTACTTTTTCTAAGGTAATGTACTTTTTAATTTCTGCTGCTGCTTCAGAGAGGGCAGTGGCCTGTTGTAATAGTACATGATCTTTTATGAACGGGAAGGTTCTTGATAAATGGTTTTCCCAGGTTTCCCAATTATGATGAAAATAGAAACTGGCACCATTGTCTATGACCCATAACTCATTGTGCCAAAATAAGAGATTTGCATTTTTTGCCGTTCGATCTATATTGCTGATCAAGCTATCCAATACTACTACCTTAGATGCTATCAATGCATCTGCCTTAGAAATTAATGGATCAAAAGTAATGGCGCCGGATAAAAAATGCAATCCAAGATTTAACCCAACACTAAACTTTAATAAATCCTGAATTTCTTCATCCGGCTCTGTTTGTCTAAAGGAGTCCTCTAAATTCATAAATACCAGTTCAGGTACTTTTAAACCTATGGCACGTGCCAATTCTCCGCCAATAAATTCTGCAATGAGCGATTTTTTTCCTTGGCCTGACCCTCTAAATTTCAGTACATATAAAAAATCATCATTTGCTTTTACAATGGCCGGCATAGAGCCTCCTTCCCGTAAGGGTTGCAAATATTGAACAACATCTACTGTCCTAATATCAATTGTATTCATATTGCTAAGATATAGTTTGTAGTAATATCTATACCTCTGCTTATCTAAATAACATTGACAACTTCTTCTAAGACATAATGGGTAACCCCAACAATAACAGCAATTATAGAAATAATCAGAAATTTAAAAAGTACTGAATTACTATTAGCTTTAAGTTTGTTGTTTAGAAATACAACATCGAGCAAAATAAATATAACGGCAATAATACAGCCAATGATTGTGCCAACCTGTACCAATGCCCATTCATATACCATACTTGACAACGAGAATTTAGTATGGTCTGATTCTGGTGCCGGTCCTAAAACTATGCGCATATGGAATAACCCTAAAAGTATAGCAACAACAAGCCAACCAAGGTATCTTAGTATTCGTTTGGTCATATCACTTAAACGCTACTAGACGTGCAATGGTATTATTCAACTTTATTTTCTAACGGAGAAATCATAATATGTGCCCTGTGAGTACCAGGGTCCATGATCCAAGGGTGATTTGGAGCTGAGGGTGTCTCCGGCAAACCGATCGATTTAGATGTGGCAAAAGGGGTGTATATAACGTAACGTAGTTTAGCACCTTCAACTTGTGATGTTTCAGGGTCAAAGGTTGTATTTGGACCATAATAAATGTGTAAAGTAGAACCGGGAGTTATTTTTATTTTACCAGATTTTACTTCTGCTTCGCGTATAGTAAAAATTTCGTCTGAAGATTTGCCTTCGTTACGTAAGGTTCTTCCCCGTGCCATAAAAGGTTCTAGGTCTTTATGATAACATGCGGCATTGAAACCGTCTTTCTTTGGGTCGTCTGCAAGTACAATATACTCGCTGTCACCTTCCTTTAGCGTAATAAATTCACCTGCCATATTGTAACCGATAACTTTAGTATTTTCCCTACTATCTTTTGGTGCTGCCATTAATGCCGTAGCAATTAAATCTTGATCGCTTTCAATAGATTTTAAATTCGATTTTTTATCCGCAATTTCTTCGGTAGTTTCGGTAGAATTGTCATTAGAAGTCCCTTTGTTTTTATTAGAAGTATTACAAGATATTACAAGACCGCCAAGTAGTAATGTAGCTAGAAGTTTGTTCATGATTTAAAGGTTTTTGTTTTTTTTGATACTTAAGAAAGTTCTTTTCTAAAGTTAGTTATTTTATTAACCTTCTGAACGTCAAAAGCTTTTAAATTATGTACCAAATTTTTCTAACTGCATATGTAAAATAGGGTAGGGTTTACCTGTAGCATCTAACTCTGACCTGCTTTGTGTTTTAAATTGATAATGTTCGTAAAAACCTACAGCTTGTTCATTCTGTTCATTAACATCTACTTTGTCTATTTTCAAGTCTTTAATGGCATATTGTAATAACAATGTCCCAATACCTTGGCCCCTATAATCTGGATGTACGAACAACATTTCAAGATTACTTTGGTCAACACCTAGAAAAGCAATGATTTCCTTTTCATGGTTTCTATAGGCACGAAGGTTTACGGCATCTAAATAGGTGTTTAAGATCAAAGGTTTAAAATACTGGATATCCTCTTCATTTAAAAAATGATGTGTAGCTCTGACGGAAGCTTCCCAAACCTCTACAACTTGTGGGTATTCCCACTTTTGGATAAAATCAATTTTATTCTTCACAATTAAAAATAGAAAAACAGTTGATAATTTGTTTTAAGAAGTCATAATTAATCATACAAACGTATAACTTCTCCGTTTCCTCTTCCTTTTACACTACGTACATAACCATTTACTACTTTAGGCATAGAAATGGGGTTGTGCCCCGGAAAATAGTCTTTATACTTCTCATAGGCATTTTCTACCATACCAGACGATACCACATTTACTCTAATCTCATTTTCCATTTCAAGGGCAACCGCTTGTACAAAGCTATGAATACCACCGTTTACCATAGCTGCACTAGTGGTTTTTACTACGGGATCATCGGCTAAAATACCGGTAGTTAACGTGATGGAGCCTTTTTTGTTTAAATAATGTTGTCCTATGCGAACCAAATTTACTTGCCCCATTAGTTTGCTTCTTAAACCTATATAATAATCTTCTTCCGTTAGGTTGTTGAAATTGTCCCATTTTGCCTCTCCGGCAATACAGATGATGGCGTCTAATTTTCCTGTTTTTTCAAACATTGATGAAATGGAGCTGCTGTCTGCAATATCTACTGTGACATCACCGGTTGTACGGCCAGCAATAATAACTTCATTATCATTTTTAAAGTGAGAAACTACGGTTTTACCAATAGTTCCGTTGCCTCCTATTATTAAAATTTTCATAATATGATGTTTCTAGGTAATTATAGGTTTAATCTATTAATTCCAATGTTAATGGCTTTTGTTTCCCCATCTCGTAATTTTATATGCTATAATCAAAAAATATGTCATTTAGTGTAAATACTTTCGTCTGTGAGTCTTAATCTGAAATAATATTAGGTTTATGTTTAATTTCAAAGTTGCAAGAATTGGCAATAAAACACATTTTATTAGCTTCTTCATGTAATTCTTTAGCTTCTTGAATTCTGTTTTTATCCGAAATTCTAACGGTAGGGTTAAGGGTAACTTCTGTAAACCTTCCGCTACCGTTATTATCTTCCGCCATTATACCCGTAGCATTATCCTCATATGCAGTTACTATAATTTTATGTACGGAACATAAATGTAAATACCAT
This sequence comes from Maribacter sp. UBA3344, assembly GCF_002362375.1. Classification (NCBI taxonomy): domain Bacteria; kingdom Pseudomonadati; phylum Bacteroidota; class Flavobacteriia; order Flavobacteriales; family Flavobacteriaceae; genus Maribacter; species Maribacter sp. UBA3344. Next base: position 16,781 of record NZ_DERI01000019.1, read on the forward strand.
AGCATATGACATGCTGTTATTGAAGACAGAAAAAGATCTTCTGGGTTATATTTTGATTTGTCGCCCAAAAATGATGGATCAGAAGACCCATGAATTGCATCATATTTACCAACGGATTTAATTTCGTGATTACGGTTGTAAGAGGTATAGTTTAAAGTTCCGTTTCCCTCGTTACCTGTCCACTCAACTTTTATTTCGTATTTGTGACTTTTCATTTTAAAGTGCTTGCTGTTTAATTGTCTATGGATACCGAGTTCCATTTTTGGTTCAGGATGTTGCTCAAAAGATCAATATAATTCCATCCTATTTTTCTTGCAGATAGTAACGATAAACTATCTTGGTTATTTCTGTGGGACCTTGAGGGGCCGGTCATATTCGGTTTCATATTAAGGTCAAATAAATAATATTTTCCTGTACTGTTAGATCTGCAATCTATTCTAATGGGAGCTTTAATATCTATTATCTCTGCAGATTTAACGCAATGTTCATAAACTTCTAGAATTTCATTACTCTGTAACTCTACATCACTTAGTACTTTACTGTTTTCCATAACAGCTACTGTTCCATTATAAGGGGCAATACCATTATCATGATTATATCTTTCTACTGCAGGTAAGCACCATGGTCTATCATAAAACAATTCTTTGCCATTTACCATGTAATTCCCTTTTGGCATTACGGTAATTGTTATTTCCTTTCCAATTAAAAATTCTTCAATGTAAACAGCGGTGCCATAGGTATTGTTTGAAAACATAGCATGTAACCTACCTAAAAGATCTTTGTGGTTATTGATTTTCGTTACACCTTGACTTCCTCTTCCTCTTATCGGTTTTAATACCAAAGGAAATTTTAAGTCCAATGAAAGGTTGTTGTAATCTTCATTGGTAATGAGTTGATTTTTAGGGATAGGTATATTGTTGGTAGCTAAAATATAATTGGTATACATTTTATCATCAAAAGTATCTACTAAGGATGGTGTTTGCCCTACAATATAAAGATCTTCGTTATAAAATTTTTCTATGTTGTGATGGTTATAGAGCACCGTATTCAGCCAAAAGATTTTTGCACCTTTATTCAATGCATTTTTAATACCATCTTCTGTGTCTGGAAAAACCCAATCCTTGTCAATATTTTCATTTGGATGTTCTACAGGTGTAATTACATGATATTGGTTTTTTAATAATGCAAAAGCTATATCCGCTCCACTATCTGCATAGCCTCCAGGTTTCATAGGTTTTTGAATACCTTCTTTAATAGGAGGTAATTGGGCTTGGTATAATATCGCTATTTTATCCATAGTATAAATTTAACTAAACTATCTATTTCATTTTTATGATTATTTAGATTTAAGAGTTGTCCTTTGGATTTCAAAGTTTTTTAATTCTGCGATATCAAATTAGAAAATCTGTGAAATACCCTATAAAGGCTAAAAGCTATAATGTGAAATTGAAGACCAATAATTCAATGAAAAAGAATAGACTAGAAGTAAAGTTTATTGGGAGTTAAACAAGTATTCTGAATTCTAAAAAGCAATTATTAAAATTGGCGACCGGTAATCTCTATTTACTGATTCAGTACTTTAGCTCTTCCCTTTTTTGCATACTGTTCTTCAAATTATTTTTGTTTCAATTGAAGCAATACCTTTTTTCCATTTTCATTTTCTGGATTCAATTCAATTGATTTCTCATACATTTCAATTGCTTCAGCTTTTCTATTTGCTTTTAATAATGCTTCTCCATAACTATCATATGCATTAGAACTATCTGGAAATAAAATTGTAGTTAATTTAAAAACTTCTAAAGCCTTATCTAATTCTTCGTTTCCTAAAAATGTATATCCCAATGTGTTCAAATCTTGCTCTGAACGATTGTTCAACTTAGTTTCAATAGATAATTCTATGGCATTATCTAACGTCTTTTGTAATAGCTCATTTTGTTGCCTTTCGTCTAGTGTTTTTGAATATGCTTTTATAATTGCATTGATGACTAAAGAGGGGTTATCTTGAAATACAGCATGACCACTTCCTTTGGCGATAATGTTTGTAACATTTTCCTTATTGTCGTCAAGTTCTTCGTGAAGTTTTCTCCATCTAGTGGAAAGTGTCTCAGGTAAACCTGGTAAAGAGTTTTCAGGAAAAATATTTAGTAATGGTATACTTTCTGGGAAATCTATATTTCTTGCATATCGCATGGTTTCATTGTAATTGGCATTCAAAAAATAGTCTCCTGAAGGTTTAGGTATTGTACTAATATCAACATTGTTATCTCTCATTTTCAATAATTCATCATTCCAAAAATTGTTAAGCGTTACATCAATTAAGACCACGGATTTTACTTTTTTAGGATGTTTGTTTGCATAGAGCAAATTGTACAGCCCACCATACGAGTGGGAAACTAAAATGATTTCATCATCGTACCCCAACTTTGAAAGACCTGTTTCCAGTTCTTTAATTCCATTTTTTATTCCAAAATCCGAATCGTTTTTCAAGTTTGGATTTAATTCACTTTGTCCAAAACCAGAGCGGTCATAAGAAATCAATGTTGTACCCGTAACTTTATGGATTTTTTCTAAAATGTTGTCCCAGACAGAACCATCATTACCTGCACCCGCCTCAAAAAGAATTGGAGTTCCTTTTCCTTTTATAATGTTGAAATGCATTTGGTAGCCGCCAATGTCTACTAGGGTACTTTTTACTTGGGCTTGTATTGAAAAGGATAGGGTTAAAACTATTAAAATAGAAAGATAAAAATGTTTCATCATGGTTTGTGTTTATGGTGAAAAGTAAAGTACTATAATTATGAATTAAAATAGCGCTAACATATTAATTTAACTATTTGTTAATGAGTATCTAATAGTTTTTTTTTATTGAAAAAAACCACTTTAATTTTACGCTATGATTCTATTTCATAAGTCAAAATTTTTAGTCCTTCTTCAAATGATTCCGTTTTGATCAAATTCCATTCGGTGCAATAATTTTTAGAGCTATCTTACAACGGTTATGTATTAGTATAGTTGCGGGTTTGTATAGAGCAACTTCTGAATAAAATTCAAAATCTCCTTTTCCATTATTTAGATAAATTTTATGTGGTGCGTTATCATTGATTTCTACAATGTCTAAGTCATTATCATTATCTAAATCGACCAATTCAGCAGTATAGCTGGTTGAACCTTTTGTTCCTAATGTCCCTACGGTGTTAAACCCTTTGCCGTAATTATAGAATATGTAATTATTTTCTGGCCAGTGACGCCCATTGGCGATAACAGCATCTAATTTTTGGTCATTGTTAATATCACCTAGACTAATTGAGGCACTTCTTTGTTTTTCTGTGCCAAAGCTTAATCTTGGTTCTTGTTTATTCATATCATTTCTAGAAAAAAATCCTCTTTCTTGAGCTGTTGTAATTTGAAATGCTGCAAGTAGTATTAATAATATTAGTTTATTCATAATAGATAATAATCGGTGTTATTTGATGAAAAGAATTTAGTATCCTTTTCATAAGCAAGATGATTTGTACTAGTATTTAATTGTTAGTTTTAAATGATACCGTAGATTTTACTTGATGTAATTCCTTTTACTAGTAGGAACTATTTTATTAAGGCAATGCTTTTTGCCATCCATCTTCAAGCTGTTTGGATAATTCTGGTATAATAGTATTCATATTATCCATATCAGCTAAATTCAGAGTTTCAAAAGGGTCTTTTTCTTTGTCGTACAATTCTGCATTTTTGTATTCTCCTCTAGTTCCTGTATTTGGGTCCCAACCATACCATTCTATATAATGGTATTTTTTGGTGTTTAGCGAATAACCCATATAACGATTACCATCGGCAGAAACCTTAGGTCTACGATGAAATTGACTAAATGCAGCAGTTTTCCATGGTAATTGGGGGTTCTCCGTTAAGGGGGCAAAGCTTTTTCCCTGCGAATAATTAGGTATATCTATTCCTGCTAGTTCACATAATGAAGGAAAAATATCTACCAATTCTACCATGGCATCGGTTTTTGCACCTGGGTTTTTTTGACCCGGATAGCTCACAATTAATGGAACTTTTAAATCGATATTGTAGTTGGTCATTTTTCCCCAACTATTATGATCGCCCAATTTCCAACCGTGATCTCCAAACAGTACGATAATAGTATTATCGTATATGTTCAATTCTTTTAAATGAGAAAATAAATCTCCAAGCAATGCATCTACATAAGTTACACTTGCATAATACCCTTGCCTTAAAGTACGTACGGTATCAATACTAATATTATTTTCGGTAAGTTGGGTGGCCTATATGTGAAAAGCCATCATAATGTCTTAATTCATACATGGAATTCATGCTGTGTAGCGGAGCCCCATTAGGTATATTAGGATTATTTGCCAATGGTATTTTTTCGGGGTCATACATGTCCCAATATTTCTTGGGAGCTGTAAAGGGTAGGTGAGGACGAAAATAACCTAGTCCAAGATAAAACGGTTTGTCCATTTTTGAAAGACGAGATAATGTTTGCTTAGCCAATTTTGTTTGGGCACCGTCGTAATACATGGTGTCGTGAACATCTGCTGCCTCCCATGCAGGACCGGTATTCCACCCATCGGCATATCTAACAGATTTTAATTTTAATAACGAATCTCTTTTTAATGCTTGAGATTCGTTTACTTCTTTACTGATGTAAAAAGTTTCACCATCTCTACCTATCCAATCTTTTTGTAAATAACGTTTGGGTCTAAGGTCTGGCTCGTCCCAAGAGATAGAATCGGGCATGTAATTATGAAATATTTTACCAATATTAACGGTATGATAGCCAAATTTGGAAAAATATTGGGGCATTGTAACAGCATCTGGGTTTATATCGCGAAACTTATCTCCAAGATGCCATACTCTAGTGGAATCTGGTCTAATGCCAGTCATTAAGCTAGCTCTAGATGGCGCACAAACAGCGGCTTGGCAATAAGCGTCCATAAATGTTGTTCCTAACATTGCTAATTTATCTATGTTAGGGGTTATGGCAATACTGTCACCGTATACGCCTAAATTTGGTCTAAGGTCATCTATAGAAATAAATAGTACATTAGGTTTTTTAACTTTCTTTTCAGGCTCACTGCAGCTAGAAAGAATGAATAAGGAACTTATAACCGTAAGAAGGTTTTTAATGTAATTGTACTTCATTAAATGGTGATTTTGTACAGGTGGATAATTGATTGTCTATATTAATAATGGAAATATAGTAAAAACCTGTTTTGATATTCGTCTTAAACTATAATAAAATAAGCAGTTCAGATTAATATGCTAATCTCAAAAAAAAAGATACAAATCATATATTAAAGCTTAGAAATTTCTACAATGCTTTAACTGAGGGATTATTGTTTTACTTTTTTTGTCCAAAGCTAAATTCATTCCCGATAGCTATAGGGACAATAAATACTAAGACCTTTTTGTTTTAATGAAAAAAATACGCACAGCGTTTTTGGTTTTGTTATACACTGTTTTATTCTCAAAGTCCATTCCCGGAAGTTTTAAAAATCCAAACACCTAAGACAATGGTTATGGAATAAATTAATACCTACAAAGTTTGTTCCGTCGGCTCTATTATAAATTCTTAATCTATTAAAAGGAATGTAATTCAAACCTATAAAATGGAATAAAAGCATAACATTATTGTCTCTTTCAAGTCCGAAACTTTGTTATTTAAGCCTCGTTTGATTAACTCGAAAATACCATGACTGGTATTGATGAAGCATTACTAAAAATCTATTTAATTGATTGGAGTTTAAATGTACTCTGGTTCATTTAGAAATATGCTTGTTCACTTATTCTAGCTTTAAGTAAAATTAAATAAGCAAATAATTACGATGCTTTCAGGTCACTATTTCCATTCTTATATAAATTTACAATTGCTAATACAGAAGAGTATAACATTGTAAACACCATGACAGTTACAGCTGTTTCATAAAGGTTTGCTACCGTCCATGTATTTCCTGCCAAATCCTGTATTTCTGTTTTGTTGTCTATGTGATAAATGTATTGGGTAACATAAGAAAAAGCAATGGTTAAATATAGAACTATTGGTTGCACCCAATAAGATTTCTTATCAACCAAGCCTGAAGTTTTAATCATTTTTTGATTTTTGGCAAGAACTAGTGTAAATAGTTGCATAAAAAGGTAGCATGTGAAATACCAGCCAAGAAAATTGACCAAAGGGACACCTACAAAACCACCACCATTTTCCCAAACCCATAATCCTTGATAGGTAGATGTTGATGGGTCTTGAACCAAATCAAATTGAACCATTATAAATGCGCTTACCATTGGTAATAAGAAAATATTATTTTTTTTATCTAAATGGCGATCGGCATGGTTCAGTATAATAGAGCCAATTGTCCAAGACAAATAGCCAACAGAAATATAAATTGGACCTACAACTACAGGCACTTGGTCTATAAAAGGAACTGCAAAAGGAGCACTAGATAAATCATAATGATAATTTCCAAAAGGGAAGCCCGTATGTATGCTTAAATCTTCTAAAAATGTACTAACGGTATAAGCTATAATAACGAATAGTCCGGTACCTTTCCAACCATATCTAGCTATGCCGTGAATTACGAGAAATATGCACCCTGCCAGAGCAAGAATTCCTGTTGCTGGCCTTGGGTCATGAACAAAAATAAGGTTGCTAATAAAATATAGTAGTATTAATCCCCAACCTAAATAATAGCTGAATTTAGCAGATGAACTCATTTTTTTCATAATATTTCCTCATTAAATTTTTCCTTTCAGACAAATTAATGAGAAAATTAAATGACATTTATGAAACTAATTTCATCTTTCAAATACCTTTTTTAATCTTACTTAACCATTGTGGAGTTACACCAATAAATTCTGCTATATACTTTGAAGGAACATTTCTTGTAACCGGATTATGTTCGGTTATCAAATAGTGATATAACTTCTTTTTAGAAAGACTTATGAGTTTTGTTTTCATTTGACCTTCAATTATAAGTGCTTGTAAAATTTTGGCATTATAATATTTATTAAAAGCTTTGTACTCATTATTTAAACTATTGATACTGTCACGATGAAAAGCTATTAATTTTGAATTTTTATACGCTGTTAGCTGACAACTGGAAATAGATTTGGTAAAAAAACTTTCGGGCTCTGTCATATAGGGTTGATAATTATCAATATAAAAAGCAATGGTTCTGTACTTTGAACTATCCTCATTATAATATTGACTTATAAACCCACCCTCAATGATAAAATAAATATAATTGTTTCGTTCTCCAATATTTAAAAGTATCTCATTTCTTTTTACGCTTAATAGTTTTCCTTTAGATATGTTTTTCTGAATTAAGTTTTCGGATATGCCATACTTAGCTGCATCTTGTATTAGTCTTTTACTTAATTGATTGTGGTGATATGTTGTCATACTATTATTGCACAACGGTGTTGTATATGAAAAGT